>JBKQVS010000149.1:0-35925 GCA_052139855.1 Desulfobaccales bacterium | reverse complement strand
CACATGGAAAAAATGTTAGAAGCTCACGGCATTCGCAATGTCAAGGCGGTTCACTGGAATCTGCCCACGTCCGCCCTCTATGAGCAGATCGTCTCCCGGGGCGAAGGCCTCATCGCCCACCTGGGCCCCATCGTGGTGCGCACCGGGGTTTACACCGGCCGGTCCCCCCGGGACAAGTTTATCGTCAAGGAGCCTTCCAGCGCCCATCACATCTCCTGGGGGCCGGAGAACCAGCCCTTGACGGTGGAAAAATTCGACCTGCTCTACTACCGGCTGCTGGCCTTCCTCCAGGGCAAGGAACTCTTTGTGCAAGACTGCTATGCCGGGGCTGACCCCAGCTACCGCATGTCCATCCGCATCATCACCACCCAGGCCTGGCAGAACCTCTTTGCCCGCAACCTGTTCGTGCAGATCAAAGACCAGGAGGAACTGGCGCAACACGCCCCGGAGTTCACCATCATCAGCGCCCCGGACTTTCACGCGGTGCCGGAATTGGACGGCACCCATTCGGAAGCCTTTATCATCGTCAATTTTGCCCGGAAACTCATCCTTATCGGCGGCACCTCTTACGCCGGGGAGATCAAGAAATCGGTATTCACCATCCTGCACTACTACCTGCCCCAAAAGGAAGTGCTGTCCATGCACTGTTCCGCCAACGAGGGCCGGGGCGGGGATACCGCCCTGTTCTTCGGCCTCTCCGGGACCGGCAAGACCAGCCTGTCCGCGGACCCGAAGCGCAAGCTCATCGGCGATGACGAGCACGGCTGGGGCATGGGTGGCATCTTCAACTTCGAGGGGGGCTGCTACGCCAAGGTCATCCGCCTGAGCCCCACCGCGGAGCCGGAGATTTACGAATGCACCCGGCGGTTCGGGACCATTCTGGAAAATGTCGGCATCGACCTGGCCTCCCGCCGCCTGGACCTGGACGACGAAAGTCTCACCGAGAACACCCGGGCCGCGTATCCCATCACCCATCTCCCCAATATCGTGCGCTCCGGGATAGGGGACCATCCCCGGCACATTTTCATGCTGGCCTGCGACGCCTTCGGGGTCCTGCCTCCTATCGCCCGGCTGACCCCGGAACAGGCCGCCTACCATTTCCTGAGCGGCTACACCGCCAAGGTGGCGGGCACGGAGCGGGGCATGGGGAACGAACCCCAGGTCACCTTCAGCACCTGCTTCGGGGCGCCTTTTTTGGCCTTGCCCCCCGAGGTCTACGCCAAGCTCTTCCGGGAAAAAATCAAGGAATACCAGCCCATTTGCTGGCTGGTGAACACCGGCTGGACCGGCGGGCCCTTCGGGGTGGGCCACCGCATGGAAATCGCCCACAGCCGGGCCCTCTTAAACGCCGCCATGTCCGGCAAGCTGGATGATGTCCCCACTTACCAGGACCCCTATTTCGGCCTCACCGTGCCCACCGCCTGCCCGGGAGTGCCGGACTCCATCCTCTACCCCCAGAAAACCTGGGCCGACCCCAAGGCCTATGAGACTACCGCCCGGGACCTGGCCGGCCGCTTCCGGAAAAATTTCACCAAGTACGCCGCCAACGTGGAACCGGAGGTGTTGGCCGCGGAGCCGAAGTAAGTGGTGGAAGATTGAATTGGGAGAGGGGTTGTAAGTGGGCCGACGGCCCCTGCCCTCACGAAAAACTCTCCCGAACCCTCTCCCCCAAACCCATAGACTAAGAATCTGCTATTTCTTGAAGGAGGGATAGCGGGCCGCCAGGAAGGGAGCCAGGTGCCGGTCGATGATCCCGGCCACCTCTGCGGCGCCGGGTTCGGTGTAGTGAAGGTAGTCATAGTAATAGGCGGAGTTCCGGGGCAGTTCCCGGGCCAGGTCGATCAACAGGACCCCATGCTTTTGGGCCACCCGCCGGGTCACCCCGTTGTAAAGCTCCACCGCCTGGAACATGAGCCCGCCGTTGAGGTTATCTCCCAGCTTAACGGTGGTGAGATTAACCCCGGTGACCGGGTCAGTGCCCGGACCGTAGAGGGTCGGCTGGGTGAGCAAGACCGGCTCGATCCCGTGGTCCCGGCAGACCTGGACGAGCTGCTCCAGCCGTTGGGCGAAAAAAGGCAGGGAGTTGGTCTCGTAATCCTGTAACATCCTGGACGCGGTCCCGGCCGGCAGTTCATCCAGCGTCCCAGCCTTTCTCAAGTCGATCTCCGTGTGATGCAACCCCCGGCGTTGGGCAATAAAGTAGCGATAGAGATTCTGCCCCAGGGCATAGACCTCGCTGCGATACAGCAGGGCGCGCCACCGCTGCCGCAGATCATGGCCCCGGCGCTGCTCGGCCGCGGCAATGTCCCCCGCGCCCACATCATTGATGCCCACCAGGAACAACACCACCTTGGGCCGCATTTTAACGACGTAGTCCTCCATCAGGATGAGGTGCCGGTAGGTGGTGGCGCCGTCCAGGCCGGCGTTGTTGACCCACACCCGGTTAAACGCGCCGGATAGTTTCTGCCCCAGGAGGTCCGGCCAGGTGCGGCCGTCAGAGAGGTAGAAGCACTCCGTGGTGCTGCCGCCGATGGTGATGAGGGTGAGATCATCCCGAAAGTCGGCGGGAGGCGCCGCGCCCCGGAAGCCCAGGGAATTTTTGGTGTGGATCGTGGTCTTGGGCAACTTGGTGGGAAATTTTTCGGCGTTATCAAAAATATATCTTTTGTGGACCGGCAAGACGATCCGGTCGGGCCGGAAGCGCATTTCCAGGGGATTATAGACCCGGAGCAGCACTTCCAGCACCGCCAGCGCCACCAGGCAGCCCAACAGGAGCAAAGAGAAGTTCTTAAGGCAAGGCTTAAAGCGAACCATGTCCTCCCCTGACTATCGCCGGCAGTGGCTCTACCGCCACGGCTCCCAACCCAATCCAATCAAATACTGCCAGCCCTTTCAAAACCTAAGCTTCCCATAATATATCAATATGTCTAACTATCTTGCCGGTGGCCCCGCCAATGGCGCCGAGCGGCCATCTTGGTTCGGAAGCAAGGCTTTGGGATTTTTGGCCTGAACCTTCTGAAAGCCCGCTTCCATCAATTCCGATAGGGCGGGCAGGGAACAGGCAAAAAAAGCTCGATGCCCCTCCCGGTTCCAATGCATGTCTCCCAGGGGTAAGTACAGGTTCTTCCCGGTCGTGGCATAACGCTCAGCCATGGCTTCGGTGGGATCGATGAGCCTGACATGGTGTTCCCGGCAAAAGGCGCCGATTTTTCGGTTAGGCTCCATGAGGTCGAAGCCGGCCGGGTTTAACCGGTATCTCTCCACGGCCCGCTCCCAGTCCGGGGGTTGTACCTGGAATCTTTGGGGAAAGAGTTGCACTGCGAACATAATTCCCTGCTGCTGGCATTCTATTTGAAATGCTGTGATAATTTTACATAATCTCTGGTAGGCCTCTTCGATCATAGGAGGCGGCGGCTGGAGAAACACACCCAGGCCATTAACAACATCGAACAGTTTTGGCTGTTCGGCATCGATGAACCAACTGCTGATTCCCGGGTTATCTTGATATAATCTGCGGTATAAATGGTAGTGATGCAGCCATCTTTTTGTAGCCGCTATTTTGTCCTCAAGGTAACTGGGCCGGCGCAGATATATCGAGGGTATGTTGTATTCCTCCATCCGGGGGCCTCCGCTGGACGAGGGTTGTTTGACAATGGTGACTCCCTCGTGATCGAAGTGCAGAACATATCCGCCCTTCGCCAGGTAAGATTGCACGATATCATTGCCCAGCGTAATTCCCAGGAGGACGATCTGGGGATGGAACTTCAAACCAAATTGTTTCAGATAGTAGAGCGCCGTGGTGGGTTCCTCGATTTCCGGTACGAGCACCTCGGATCTTCCTAAGTGCTGGTTGAGCCATTGTTCCAGCAAAAAAGAAAACGTCTCTTCCTGTCCGACCCGATAGCCCGCGACAAAAGAATCGCCCAAGGACAAGACCCTCAGAACGCCCGGCGGGGGCTCCGGGGCGAAGTCCTGATCATGCCGAAATCCGGCGGCATTGTTGGTCCATCGAACCGTGCCCCCCAGGCCATCGGTGACGTACAGGGTCAAATTCTCCTTCAAATAGCCTCCCGTACCTAATCCCTCCGGTCGCATGGTATTGCCGTAATCAAGCAGGTGCTGACTCTGGTATTTGTCAATTTTTTTTGTGAAAAATTCCGCCAGGACCAGAGCCGCCAGGAAAGACAGGCAGACCATCAGGAAGACAAACCAGACTTTGCGGTTCATGGGGAGTCCTATTGTTGCGCGCCCGAACCTTTCTAAACTGTTAATCGTTAGCTGCTAATCGCCACGCCGACCCCTGGATATTATACGCTTAGTCCGGGGATTCGGTCCCATTGGGCCAGATGCGCGATCACGAAGCCGGCCAGGAGGAGCCCGGCCGCTCCCAGGGTCAGCCAATCCCGGGCCGACATATGCGTCTCCAAAAGATAGGTGCGCCGGGGGCTCATCTGGAAGCCCCGGGCCTCCAGGGCCCAGGCCATGGATTGGCTGCGCCGCAGGGTCAGAAGAAAAATCGGCGCCAACAGGGGCAGGTGACGCTTCAGGCGGTCCAGGGGGCCTCCCTGCTCCCAGCTCAGGCCCCGGGCCGCCTGGGCCTCTTTAACCCGCATGGCCGTGGCGAAGACCTCGGGCACCCAGCGCAACGCCAGGGCGAAGGCAAAAGCCCCGGCGTACGGCAACCGCAGCTTCACCAGCCCGAGAAAGAGTTCTTCCGCCGGCGTGGTGGCCAAAAGCGTCAGGCCGGCCACCATCATGGTGGCCAGTTTCAGAAAGTTGGCGGCCCCAAAGGCCAGGGACTCCCGGCTGACGCCCCAGAACAAAAGGGTGGGACCGTGAGCCAAAAAGGACCAGACCCCGAGACTGAAGAGAGCCAGGGGCGCCAACAGCCAGCGGATGGGGCGCAAAGCCCGCCAGGTCCGGGCCAGGGTTACGCACCCCAGCACCACCAGCGTCGCCAGGGCCACCACCCGGGGGCTCTCGGGCAGCAACACCATGGCAAAGCTGGCCACCAACAGGAAGAGCTTGGTGCGGGGGTCGAGACGGCGCACCCAATTAAGGCCCGGCGAGGCCCCGGAAAATTTATTTCCTTGCATCGGGACTTAACTTCTCCGAAAATCAAAATCTAAACTATATATCGTATTTTCTCAAGGGACGGTGAAATGGTCAAATACACAGTTCTGATCCTGATCTTACTGGATGTCTTTCTCAATGTCACCGGGCAGTTGTCTTTAAAATACGGCATGGCCAAAATCGGCAATTTTTCTGTCTCCCTGGCGACCTTGCCCCCCGTTTTTATCAAAGCGGCCACCAATGCCTATGTCCTCTTCGGCCTCCTCTGCTATGGCCTGGGGTTCATGGTCTGGCTCATCGTGCTGTCCAAGGCGGAGGTCAGCTACGCCTACCCCCTGATCAGCCTGGGCTACGTCTTCACCGCCATCCTGGCCCGGACCCTGTTCGGCGAAGCGGTGGGCGTCACTCGCATGGCGGGCATCTTCGTTACCTGTTTGGGGGTGTTCTTGATTGCCCGAAGTTAAGCGGGCTCAGGGGAATTGATGGGACAGGAGGGCCGGGCTTACCCCCAGGCGAACCGGCGGCCCCGGTTTCCGGCTCGCCAGGCAGGTGGGGCTTGTCGCGCAGGAGGATTGGTAATCAGGCCTCTACTCCCGGCGGCGGCGGATGGTCCGGCCGCGCCGGGATCGGGGCACCACTTAAGCCTTACGCAGACGATCCATCAAGGAGCCCCGGGACTCCTCAGGCTTCTCAGCCGCCTGCTTCGGCAGGTCATCTTCCGGCGATACCCAGGCAATGTTGCGTTTATTCAAGATCAAGACCCGCCCGCTTCTGCCCTCCGCCGTGACATCAAACACGACAATGAACGGATCGACGAGCTTGGTGAAGATGTCGCTCACCCGCTGGACCACCGCCTCATCATGCAGCAGGTTGACCTTCCCCTGGACCAGGGAGCCATCCACCATCTTGATGCTCACCTTGCGGGCCTCAATTCTTCGGCTGATAATCTTGATCGACATGAGCGTCCTCATTGCGGCCGGGGCCTCGCCTCAGCCCCTGCCCGCCGCATAATCCGCAGTTCTCCCCAGGCCTGGACCCGGAGGAATTTCCCGGCCATGAGGCGCAGGTCACCTCTCCAACGCCATACCTGACGATAAGCTTATCGGCACGACGCGGGGTTTTCTCAAGAATGGGGGGAATTATCCGGTGACGGGCAACGCCTTATCCCGGACGAGAGGTCAGGTTGCCCACCTTCTTGGCCAGCAAGCCTCCGGCCAATTTCCGGGCCCGGGCCAGGGTCTCGGCCAAGTCAAAGGAGAGCAGCCGCCGGTCCTGCACCACGACCCGGCCGTTCACCAGGACCGTCTGGACATCGGCGCCGGTGGCGGCGTACACCAACTGGGAATAGGGGTCGTAGAACGGGGTGAGATGGGGCTGATCCAGGTCAAGCACAATCAGATCCCCTTTGAGGCCCGGGGCCAGGGCCCCCACCTCTTTTTCCAGCCCCAGGACCCGGGCCCCGCCCCGGGTGGCCAGCGACAGGGCGGTGGGCGCTGGCAGAACGGTGGGGTCCATGCAGTGCACCTTCTGCAGTTTGGCGGCGGTATCCATCTCCTGGATGAGGTCCAGGTTGTTGTTGGAGGCGCAGCCGTCCGTCCCCAGCCCCACCGGTACCCCCCGGCGCAAGAGGTCCGCCACCGGCGCGATCCCGGAAGCCAGCTTCATGTTGGACTCCGGGCAGTGGGCCACCCCGGCCCCGCTGGCCGCCAGGAGTGCTTTGTCTGGATCGGACAGGACCACCGCATGGTCCGCCAGGAGCCGGCGGTTGAGGAGTCCCAGACGGTAGAGGTGGCCCACCGGGGTGGCGCCGTAATGAGTCTGGCAGTCCTTTACTTCTTTCGGAGTTTCGGCCAGGTGCATGATGAGCCGGGTGTCAAACTTTTCCGCCAGCTCGCCGCATTGGAGCAATAATTCCGGGGAGCAGGTATAGACCGCGTGGGGCTGAATGGCCACCCGGATCAAGGGATGGTCCTGATAAGCGCGGCAGAGGTCCGCGCTGAACTTCAGGCCCGCGGCGGGGGGGCCGTAGTTGGGCGACGGAAAGTCGTAAAGCACCTCTCCCACCACCGCCCGGATGCCGGTCTCGGCCGCGGCCCGGGCCACGTGGTCGGCAAAGAGATACATGTCGGTAAACGTGGTGGTGCCGGACAGCAACATCTCGGCCACCGCCAGTTTGGTGCCCCAATAGACGAAATCGCCGTTGAGGCGGCTCTCGGCGGGAAAGATGTAATGATTGAGCCATTCTTCCAGGGGCAGGTCGTCGGCCAGGCCGCGGAACAGGGACATGGCGGCATGGGTGTGGGCATTGATGAGGCCGGGGAGGATCAGCCCCTGGGGGTAAGAAAGCTCTTGGGCCGGGGTGTAGCGCTGCATGAGCTCCGCCGGGGGTCCCACCGCGACGATCTCGGCGCCGTTTAAGGCCACGGCCCCGGGGGAGAACACCTGGTGCTCCCGGTTCATGGTCAACAACCAGGCGCCCTGGATGATCAGGGAAACGGGCTCTTTCCCCTTCTCAGACATCCGGTTCTCCTTTAGAGGTTAGATGCATGGGTCCGCGGGCCGGCGTTCATTTTTTGGGGCCGGCGGCGGGGCCGGGGCTGGGCGGCGCCGCCTGTTCCCAGGACCGCATGGCCGCCTGGAAGCGGGGGGCCGAGCCCTGGGGAATTTTCAGGCGAAAGGTCCCCGGGGCCAGGGAATCCCCCTTGATCCAAGGGTTGAGCGTCTTGATGGCCTTGTAATACGTGCCGCTGGCCTCGGCCAGTCTTCGCACCGGCACCTCATGGGCCAGGGTAACCTGGACCTCGTCATACGCGAGGGGCGGATAGAGCTGATCCCCGGGAATGGCGAAGCCGTAGCGTTCCGGGTCCTCCATGATGATCTTGGCCGCCAGGATGCGGAAGATGTAGCGTTCGGTCTCCTCCGGCAGGCTCAGTTGGTAGAAATTATTAACCCCCTGGACCGCGATGGCCTTCTGCACCCGGCCTTCCCCGGCGTTGTAGGCCGCCAGGGCCAGAGGCCAGTTGTGAAACAACCGGTGCAGCTGTTCCAGATACGACAGGGCCGCGTCCGTGGCGGCCTCGAACGACAGGCGCTCGTCCACGGCTTTATCGCTGCGCAACTTGAACTGCTGGGCCGTGGGGCCCATGAACTGCCAGGGGCCCAGGGCGCCGGCGCTGGACCGGGCCTGGGTGCGCAGGTCGCTCTCCGCCAGGACCACGTATTTCAGGTCCAGGGGGAGCCGCCGGGCCCGCAGTTTCGCCTCGATTTCCGGAAAGTAGCGGTGGGCCCGCTTCAGCCACATGGTGGTCTGAGCCCGGCTCCACACCTCGATGGTGAACTCCCGGTCCAGGGCCTCCCTGACTTCCGGATCATTCAGGGGCACCGGCTCGCCGCACAGATACATCTGGGCGGGGGCGGCAAAAAAGGGCAAGGGCACAACCTGGGAGCCGGCGGCGGGCGGCGACCCCAGCGGCAGGCCGGGACCCGCGCCCACCCCGCCGGGGAGCAGCCACAGGCCGGCCAGCACAAACATGATGATCAGCGCCATAGAGGGTAATCCTGATGGTCTAGAGAATATCGTTGGGTAAGCATTTACCCCACCGGAGGAGGTCTGTCAACCCGCCCGGGCTCACGCGGGCTCCGAGTCCCACCGCTGGGCACCGGCGGCAACCCTCTTCCTCCTCGCCCCAATCGGCGGCCGGGAAAAAATTCCTTGATTCCTGGCCGGTTCTCTTTTATTATTTCAAGAGTATTTTTCTATGAGGAGGTGATCCTGGTGCATCGGTCGCTTTTTTTTACACCTTTGAAATCCTGAAGCAGCGGCGTCCGGGGAGCCTTGGTAAGGCTCTGGATTCGGAGGTCGGACAAGGGTGGGGCTGATTGCCGGGAACTTCTTCACAGCCGCAGTCCTGGTTCAATCCCCCCCTTGCAGTAACCCCTCAGACTCGTCTCGTCAATTTTTCGGCCTACCGACGTAAACGCCGCCAGCTTCACAGGCAGTGGAGGGCGCTGAGGTTCGCGCCCCCGCCGGCCGGCCGCGGCCCAGCCCCATCTCGGGGTTCGGTCCCGGCCGGGCTTCCAGATCTTTCCCGCCTCCCCCAGGCCTGAGGCCGCCTCCGGCCCGGTCCGGTCTCCGTTTGTCTTTTGCGTGAACCCCAAGCAGGGTGATTCATTTGTCGAGAACCGACCTTAAACGCGATACCTGCCAGGCACCCCCCCTGGCGTGCAACTCCTGCCGGTTGCGGCCGCATCCTGATCTCGGTTGGGAAGTCGGCCTGACCTGGCTTTACCATGGCCTGAGACTGGTTCTGGCCTGCATCTTCATCTATGCGGGGTTTATCAAACTCCTGGATCCCCGGGCCTTTGCCCATGCCATCGCCCAGTATGACCTGATTCCCGACGGCCTCTTGCCCCTGGTGGCCGTGGGCCTGCCGGCCCTGGAACTGCTGGCCGGCCTGGGGCTCATCTTTGAGGTCCGGGGCAGTCTCACCATTATTGCCATTTTACTCCTGATCTTCCTGGTGATCCTGGGATACGCCGTCTGGCACAACCTGGACATCGACTGCGGCTGTTTTACCGCGGATGAACTGGACAGCCAACACAGTGTTCAAACCGCGTTCTGGCGCGACCTCAGCATGATCGGGGCAACTCTTTTTCTGTATTGGCAGCGGCGGAGTCGATCGCCCCAAGACCTCTGGATCGGAAAACTAAGAATACTCTTTAAAGGAGAAACGACCAAATGACTAACCAGCACAAGATGTTAACGGGTGGACTCATGCTCATCTTAGCGTTCGCCCTGACGGGTTGCGGCCAATCCTGGTCCGGCAAGGAACTGGCGACGGAGACCTCCGCGGTCAGCCTCTCCCGGGAGACGAGCCGGGGCGGCTATCAACTGGTGTCCACCCCGGAACTAAAGGCCTGGATCGACCAGAAGAAACCCATGATGATCATCGACACCATGCCTTTCGAAGACAGTTATAAAAAGAATCACGTCCCCGGGGCGGTGCAATATGATTTCCCCATTCCGGAAATGAAAGAGATGGACGACGCCGCCAAGGCCAAATTCGAGAAATTTTTGGGACCCGACAAGGATAAGACCCTGGTGTTTTACTGCGGTTTCGTCAAATGCACCCGGAGCCACAACGGCGCCATGTGGGCGGTGAAACTGGGCTACAAGAACGTCTACCGTTGTCCCGGCGGCATCAAGGCCTGGACCGAGGCAGACTACCCGGTGGCCAAAGGCGATAAATAATCCGACCGGTTAAAGCCCGGCCGCAAACCGGGAATTAAAGTGGCAAGGGACACCGATGCAAGCCCCCTATACCCCCAAAGTATTGGCCTTTTTGTGCCGGTGGTGCTCTTATTCCGGCGCTGATTTGGCGGGAGCCATGCGCCTGCAATACCCCCCGGAAATCAGGATTATCATGGTGCCCTGCACCGGGCGGGTGGATATTCAACACCTGCTCCAGGCCTTCGAGGTGGGGGCCGACACGGTATTTATCTCCGGATGTCACGAAGGAGACTGTCATTACCTGAGCGGCAACCTTTACGCCCGCAAGCGGGTGGCCCGGGTGAAGCAAATCCTGGCCGACGTGGGCCTGGAGCCGGAGCGGGTGGAGATGTTTCATGTGTCCGCGTCCGAAGGCCCGAAATTCGCCGCGGTGTGCCGGGAGATGACCGAACGGGCCTATAAGCTGGGCCCCAATCCGGCGCGGCAGCAGGTCCGGGCCGCCTGGCTGGCCCGGCAACCTGAACCTGCCATGACGAGGTAACCAACCATCAACGGAGGAATCGTGGAGAAAGTCTTAACGAGCTCGAAAGTCCTGGCCCTGTGTTGCCGCTGGTGTTCGTACGCCGGAGCTGATCTGGCCGGCAGCATGCGCCTGCAATATCCCCCGGAAATCAGAATTCTCCTGGTGCCCTGCACCGGCCGGGTGGACATTCTCCATCTGCTCAAAGCCTTCGAACTGGGCTATGACGCGGTTTTCGTGTCCGGCTGCCACGAGGGCGACTGCCATTACCTGGCCGGCAATATCCGGGCCAAGAAACGGGTGAACAAGCTGAAAAAGGATTTGGTGGCCATGGGCATCGAACCGGAACGGTTGGAAATGTTCCACGTGAGTTCCGGTGAGGGTCCCAAATTCGCCCAGGTCTGCCGCGACATGGTGGAGCGGGCCCAGAAACTGGGCCCCAATCCGGTGCGGAAAGCGGCCCAGGCCGCGGGCCTGAACCATTCCGGGGTGCACCCGGGTGAGCCCCTCGGGGTTACTTAAGGAGAACCTAATCGATGGAATCTCTGGATTTGAGCAATCTGTTCGAACGAAGAAAGACGAGCATCTTTAGCGGCATTCTCTCGGAAACTCACCTGCAGGCCTGTTTCACCTGCGGCACTTGCTCCGGCGGCTGCCCTCTGACCGGCATGGAAAGCACCAAAGACGAAGGCCTGGACGCCCGCAAGGTCATCCGCATGGCGGCCTTTGGTATGGATCAGGAGGTGATTGACTCCCGTTTTGTCTGGATCTGCACCGGCTGCGAACGTTGCGTGGCCGGCTGCCCCATGGGCGTCAAGCTGGTGAAGGTGTGGGGTGCGGCCAAGGCGGCCCGGCCCCGGGACAAGGTTCCCGGAGTGCTCCACAAGGGGGTGGCCATGGTCCTTAAGACCGGCAACAACATGGGCATCCCCGAGGATGACTATGTGACCCTGCTGGAGGAACTAGGGGAGGAACTGGCGGAGGAATGCTGTCCCGGTTTCGTTACCCCGGTGGAAAAAGTGGGCGCGGACTACCTCCACTTCCAGAACTCCAAGGAGGCCTACGCCGAACCCGATGACATGAAGTGGTGGTGGAAGATTTTTTATGCCGCCAAGGCCGACTGGACCACCTCCTCCAAGAACTGGGAGTCGGTGGACTGGGGTATCTTCACCGCCGACATGGAGGCCTCCAAGGAAATCGCCCGGCGCAAGGTGGAGAATATGAAGCGTCTCCAGGCCAAAACTTTCATCTTGCCCGACTGCGGCGGCGCCTCTTACGGCACCCGCCTGAATCTCGAGAAACACTTCAAGCACGAGTTCGGCCCCGAGACCGGCCACAATTACGTCTATTTCTTCGATGTGCTCCTCCGGTGGCTGGAGGAGGGCCGCATCAAAGTGGACAAATCGGTGCACACCGATCGCCTCGTCACCTGGCACGACTCCTGTAAACATGGGCGCTCAGCCTATTTTGCCTTCGGAGACGACTCCAACTTCGACAAGGCCCGGAAGCTCATCTCTTATTGCATCGACATGCAAAACTTCCGGGAGATGCCCCACAACCGCATGGAATCCTACTGCTGTGGCGCCGGCGCCGGCAACTGGCCGGGGCCTTTCGAGAAGGAAAAGACGGAGCACGGCCGCTTCAAGGCTGAAGACATCCGGGCCACGGGCGCGGACCTGGTCATCGTCGGGTGCTCCAACTGCCGGGACCAGATCATGAAGAACCTGAAGGTGAAGTACAAACTGGACATCGAAGTGAAGTACATCTGGGAGATGATCGCCGATGCCCTGATCCTGGAAGAATAATACCCCCCTCAATGCCAATAATCGATCAGGGCCTCCGGCCTCACGCAACCAAGGGAGAGTGGTTATGCAAAGATTAATCGCGCTCGCAGGCGTCCTCTGGACCCTGCTGGCGGTAACCCCGGCCTGGACGGCTAGCCAACAAGGACAGATTACCATGCAGTTTGATCTGTCGGCGCAGCCCAGTGGCGAGGCAGTGAACCTGTGGATTCCTTATCCCGTGTCCGATAAAGATCAACTTATTACCGATATCAAATATTCCGGCGACTACGCCGCGTCCGCAGTCTATACCGAGGGCGAACATGGCAACGCCATGCTTTACGCCCAGTGGGGCAGGGATGCGAAGAGCCGCACCCTGACGCTTTCCTTTCACGTCAAACGCCAGGAAGTCAGCCGCAAGGCTTTTCCTGCCAAAGAAACCCGTTGGGACCCGGCCGATTACCAAGCCTACCTGAGAGCCACCAGTCTTGGGCCCATCGATGGCGAAGTCAAGAAGTTGGCGGAGACCATCACCAAAGGGCAGAACACGGTCCGGGGCAAAGCCAAGGCCATCTATGACTGGGTCTGCCAGCACATGTACCGCGACCCGGAGACCCGCGGCTGCGGCACCGGGGATGTCTGTGCGCTCCTTAAGAAGCCTGGCGGTAAGTGTACGGATATTTCTTCGGTATATATTGCGCTCGCCCGGGCGGTGGGCGTGCCGGCCCGGGAAATCTTCGGCCTCCGGTTGGGCAAGAAACCCGGGGAAGACATCACCCAATATCAGCATTGCTGGGCCGAATTTTACCTGCCCGGTTATGGCTGGGTGCCGGTGGACCCCGCCGACGTGCGCAAAGCCATGCTGGTGGAAAAGCTGACACCGGCAGACCCGAAGACCAAGGCCTATGAGGAATATTTCTGGGGCGGCATTGACCAATACCGCATCAAACTGGCCCAGGGCCGGGACCTCATCCTGAACCCGCCTCAGAGCGGGGAACCCCTCAACACTTTCGGCTATCCCTATGCCCAGGTGGGAAACCGTACCATCGATTGGCTGGAACCGAAAACCTTCAAATACCAGTTCACCTGGAAGGCGCAGTAAGGATGGCAGCAGGAGAAGTAAGGGATGCAAAACCCAGCCGATTGACCAGGCAGAAGAGATTGCCTGTAAACCGCGGTCAGGTCAGGGGCCGGCGCTACGTTGCCTTTAGTTTTGTGGCGGCCGGCCTCCCGAACCAACCATCCGAGGAGACCAGCAATTATGTCCACCCCTTATGATGAAATGTGGGAGAAGCTCAACCTGGACCTGGACGCCCATGCCGGGCTGCTCCAGGTCCTGGGCAAATTTTACGGCGACATCTACCTGAACCAGTCCGGCCGGCTCCAGGGCATGGAATACCTGGATTTTGTCCTGTCCGAGGTCCACGGCCTGCGCATCCAGGAATTGCAGGAAGCCAAGGCCCAGGGCCGCAAAATCATCGGCACCTTCTGCGTCTTTGTGCCGGAGGAGCTGAGCCTGGCCGCGGACGCCATCCAGGTGGGGCTGTGTGCCGGAGCCGAAATCGGCAAGGAGGCGGCGGAAAAAATTCTGCCCCGCAACACCTGCGCCCTGATCAAATCCTTTGTGGGCTTCAAGATGGCCCGGCTCTGCCCCTATATCGAATCCTGCGACCTGGTGGTGGGGGAAACCACCTGCGACGGCAAGAAAAAAGCCTACGAAATTTTTGCCGACTACGCCCCGGTCTATGTCATGGAAATCCCCCAGATGAAGCAGGCTTGCGACCGGGACCTGTGGAAGGCGGAGATTTTGCGGTTCAAGGCCGAAATCGAAAAGGTCACCGGCAATACCATCACCGCGCCCAAGCTGAAGGAGGCCATCAAGCGGGTGAATGCCCGGCGAATGGTCCTGCAGCGCCTCAACCGGCTCCGGGCCGCGGCCCCGGCCCCCATATCCGGGCGGGACGCCCTGCTGATTAACCAGATCAGCTTCTACGACGACCCGGAACGGTTTACCACTAAGATCGGGGAACTCTGCGACGAACTGGAGCAGCGGATCAAGGCGGGCCAGGGGGTGGCGCCGGCGGAGGCGCCCCGCCTCATGCTCTCCGGCTGCCCCATGGCCGTGCCCAACTGGAAGCTGCCCTTTGTGGTGGAGTCCTCCGGCGCGGTCATCGTCGGGGAAGAGTCTTGTATTGGCACCCGCAACACCCGGGATTTGGTGGATGAATCCGGCGACACCCTGGAGGCCATGCTGGATGCCATCGCCGACCGTTATATGCGCATCGACTGCGCCTGCTTCACCCCCAATACCGAGCGCCTGGAACACATCGTGGCCATGGCCCAAGACCTCAAGGCCGACGGGGTCATCCACTACGGCCTGTCCTTCTGCCAGCCTTACGCCATGGAGGCCCTCAAGGTGGAAAAGGCCCTGAAAGACGCGGGCATCCCCATGCTCAGCATCGAAACCGACTATAGCATGGAGGACGTGGAGCAGCTCAAGACCCGGGTGGAGGCGTTCGTGGAGATGGTGCATTGAGGGGGTTAACGCCATGATAAGCAACAAGGCCCCGGTCATTCCCCTGCACCTGCACCCGGGATTCCAGGACTGGCATCGGGTCAATGCATTGAAAACCGCGCTGATGACGGAAAGCCTGGCCTATGTCCAGGTGGCCCTGGATAATGCGGCCGGACCCGGCGGCGCCTCGCCCCGGGCGGTAAAAATCCTGGAACGGGCGTGTGCGCTTTTGGACGAAGCCCGGGATCGACTGGTGTGTGAGTTGTTGTAATGGGTGAAGCAACCCTGACCGCGCCCCATCCCCCGGTCGTGGGCCTCGACGTCGGGTCCCGCTCCATCGAACTGGTGCTGCTGGAAGACGGGCAGGTGGCGCATTGGGCCAGGCTGCCCACCACCTTCGACCCCCTGGCCCAGTGCCGCCGGCTGCTGGAGGGCTTGCCGCCGGCCCGGATCGTGGCCACCGGTTATGGCCGCAAGCTCGTGGTGGAGAATCTTAAGCGCCACCGGGTCACCGCCATTACCGAGATTCAGGCCTATGCCCGGGGGGCGCACTATCTCAACCCCGAGGTGCGCACCGTCCTGGACATCGGCGGCCAGGACACCAAGGCCATCTCCCTGGGGGAAGCCGGCAAGGTGGTCAAGTTTGAGATGAACGACCGCTGCGCCGCGGGCACCGGCAAGTTCCTGGAATTCATGGCCACGGCCCTCCAGGTGCCCCTGGAGGATTTCGGCGACTTTGCCCTGCAAGCGGATAAGCGGATTCAAATCAACAGCATGTGCACCGTGTTCGCCGAAAGCGAGGCCACCTCCCTCATGGCCCGGGGGGAGAGTCCCGCCAATATCGCCATGGGGCTCCACCTGGCCATTGTGCAGCGGACCCTGGCCATGCTGCGCCGGGTGGGGGTGGCGGCGCCGGTGCTGTTCGCCGGCGGGGTGGCCCACAACCCCTGCGTCCAGGCCCTTTTGGAAGAGCATTTGGGCCTGCCCATCATCGTCCCGGCGCAGCCGGATCTGGTGGGGGCCCTGGGCGCGGCCCTTCAGGGAGACCGGGACCGCGGCGCCAAAACCCGGTAGCCGCAGGCTTTAGCCGGTGCCACCAGAAATTTGCCAAGCAGTCATGCCTGGGTCCTTGGCCCGGTAACTTGTTAAAAGGTTCTGATGGACATATCTTTAATTCTTAACTTTGAACTTGGAACTTTGAACTTTTCATAACAGATGAGAGGGTTACGCCATGTCAGTAAAAACACTGGACTGCCGGGGGTTGGCCTGTCCCAACCCGGTGATCAAAACCAAGGAACTCATTGACCGGGGCGAGGTGCGGCAGCTGACGGTGCTGGTGGACAACCCCGCGGCCCAGGAAAACGTCAGCCGGTTTATGCAGCGGGCCGGTTTTGCAGTCCAGGTGGAGGAGGAGCAAGGGACCTTCACGATTCACGGCACCCGGGCCGCGGCCGGGCCCTGTGAGATCATGGTCCCCCAGGCGGAGGCGGCCTCCGCCAAAATCCTGGTCCTCATGGGCGCCGACCGGCTGGGCCGGGGCGATGATCTCCTGGGGGCCAAGCTCATAGGCAATTTCATCGCCACCTTGAAGGAGATGGGACCGGAGTTGTGGTGCCTGGTTTTGGTGAATGCCGGGGTGAAGCTGGCCGTGGCCGGCTCCGAGGTCCTGGCCGGTCTTAAGGTCCTGGAGCAAGCCGGGGTCAGGCTCCTGGTGTGCGGCACCTGCCTCAACTATTTTCAGCTCCTGGAGGCCAAGCAGGTGGGGGAAACCACCAACATGCTGGATATCGTTACCGCCATGCAGGTGGCCGACAAGGTCATCACCCTGACCTGAGGCGATTCAGTCAAAGGCCCCAGGGAATTTTTCGCGTGGCCGCGAACCTGCCACGCCCTCGGTTGTTAAGCTGAACCGCGCATAGTACGCCGTGTCCTGGCCAGCTTTGCCTGATTCATGGGTCTGCCCACGGCGCTTGCCCCCCCTCCCCTGCCCCTTTTCCCGGATTTTATTGGAAAAGTGCCCGCCGATGAAGTATATATGGGGAAAGGCTCGCTTTCGCCCCACACGCCCTATGATGAACCTGGCCGACTTGCGGCTTTACTTCCGCTTAATTAAGTACTTGAAGCCCCACAAATGGCGCATGGCCGCGGCCATCGCCGCCATGCTGGGGGTCTCGGCGCTCACCGCCCTTCTGGCCTACATGGTCAAACCCGTCCTGGACGACGTCTTTTTCGCCAAGCGGGAGAATATGCTCTATTGGCTGTCCTTCCTGGTGGTGGTCCTCTACCTGGTCAAGGGGTTTCTGTCCTACACCCACAACTACCAGATGAGCTACATCGGCAACGCCACCGTCACCCGCCTCCGGGATGAGCTGTTTGCGTCTTTGCAGCGGCAGCCCCTGTCCTTTTTCGACGGCGAGGCCACCGGGGTGCTCATGAGCCGGTTGACCTACGACGTCAACCTGCTCCAGGACGCGGTGACCCGGGTGGTGACCAGCTTCTTCAAGGACAGCTTCACGGTCATCGGCCTCACCGCGGTGATCTTTTACCGGGAGTGGCGCCTGGCCCTCATGGCTATGGTGGTCTTCCCAGTGGCGGTCCTCATCATCGTTTACCTGGGCAAACGCACCCGCCGCATCTCCCACGACACCCAGGTGGCCAACGCTTATCTCTACACCGTGCTCCAGGAGTCCCTCATCGGCCAGCGCATCGTCAAGGCGTTTGCCCGGGAAACCTACGAAGAACGGCGCTTCTTCCGGGCCAACTGGGACTATTTCAACATCCGCATGAAACTGAACGCCACCCGGGAGCTGTCGCCGCCGGTCATGGAGTTTTTGGGCTCCCTGGGCATGGCCGGGATTATTCTCTACGGCGGTTACGCGGTGATTCGGGGCACCTCCACCCCGGGCACCTTCTTCTCCTTTCTGGCCGCCCTCCTCATGCTCTACCAGCCCATCAAGAGCCTGAGCTCGGTGCAGAACGTCTTCCAGGAAGGTCTGGCCGCGGCCGTGCGGGTCTTCGGCCTCATGGACCGGGAGCCGGAGATTCAAGACGCCCCCGAAGCCGTGAACCTGGCGCCCCTGGCCCG
The DNA here is from genome assembly GCA_052139855.1 of Desulfobaccales bacterium. Classification (GTDB taxonomy): domain Bacteria; phylum Desulfobacterota; class Desulfobaccia; order Desulfobaccales; family 0-14-0-80-60-11; genus 0-14-0-80-60-11. The sequence goes on along the minus strand of JBKQVS010000149.1, from coordinate 17,721 downwards.
GGAGATCGCCTATGCCGGGATCAGTTTCGCCTACGACGGCCGGGAAAACGTCCTCCATGACATCGATTTCACCGTGCGCCGGGGCGAAATAGTGGCGTTGGTGGGCCCTTCCGGGGCCGGCAAATCCACCCTGCTGAATCTCCTGCCCCGGTTCTACGACGCCACCGGCGGCGCCATCGCCATCGACGGCCACGATATCCGGGGCGTCACCCTGGCCTCGCTCCGGGGCCAGATCGGCGTGGTCACCCAGCAGACCATCCTGTTCAACGACTCCGTGCGCCACAACGTGGCCTACGGCCGCCTCGACGCCAGTGAAGCCGAGATTATCAACGCCCTCAGGGACGCCCACGCCTACGACTTTGTCATGGCCCTGCCCGAGGGCCTGGACACCCTCATCGGCGAACAGGGGGTGCGGCTGTCGGGCGGCGAGCGCCAGCGCCTGGCCATTGCCCGGGCTTTGCTCAAGGACCCGCCCATCCTGATCCTGGATGAGGCCACCTCCTCTCTGGACTCGGAGTCCGAGCGGGAGGTGCAGCAGGCCCTGGACCGTCTCATCGCCGGGCGCACCACCCTGGTCATCGCCCACCGCCTCTCCACCGTCCGGAACGCCGACCGCATCATCGCCATGGAAGACGGCCGCATTGTGGAAATCGGCAGCCACGCCGAACTCCTGGCTGCGGACGGCCTCTACCGCCGCCTCTATGAGATGCAGTTCGCGAGGGAGGAAGAGGCAGCCCCCGCCGCCGCCGACGAAACCGCGGCTTGAGAAAGCCGCGATTGAGATAATTCCGACGCAGGAGTTCGCGCCCATGGATAGTCCTGACGGAAAATTCCCCAACCTGCCGGAGCGCCTGGCCGGGTTGGCGGAGTTGTCGGCCAACCTCTGGTGGAGCTGGCACCCCGAGGCCCGCATGCTCTTCAAGATGCTGGACCGCCCCGCCTGGAAGGACACCCGCCACAATCCGGTGAAGCTCCTCACGGTGCTCCCGCCCCAAATTTTTCAGGCCGCGGCCGCGGACCCGGAGTATCTCCGCCACTATGATGCGGTCATGGACCAGTTCCGCCGGGACCTGGATAACAAGGTGTGCTGGTTCACGGCCAACATTACCGATACGGAATGCGAACCCATCGCCTACTTCTCCCTGGAGTACGGCCTGCACCACTCCCTGCCCTTTTATGCCGGGGGCCTGGGTTTTTTGGCCGGGGATCATCTCAAGGAGGCCAGCGATTTAGGCACCCCCCTGGTGGCCGTGGGTTTCATGTATCCCGACGGTTACCTGCGCCAGTTGATCAATACCGACGGCTGGCAGGAGGGGGCCGACGAGGTCCTGGACCGGGACGCGGCGCCTATCTGCCGGGTGCTGGACGCTAAGGGCGAGCAGGTGGTGGTGCAGGTGCCGCTGACCGACCCGCCCATCTCCGTAGCGGTCTGGCAGGTCATGGTGGGGCGCATCCCCTTGTACCTGATGGACACCGATCTGGCCGCCAACGATCCGGCTCACCGGCCCATCTCGGACCACCTCTACATCAGCGATATAGAGCAGCGGCTGCTCCAGGAGATCGTCCTGGGGCTGGGGGGCACCGCGGTTTTGCGCGCCCTGGGCATCAAGCACTCGGTGCTCCACCTCAATGAAGGGCACCCGGCCTTTGCCCTGCTGGAACGCGTCCGGGAGCGGGTGGAAGACGGCAAGATGGCTTATGCGGACGCGGTGGCCAAGGTGCGGGCCACTTCGGTCTTCACCACCCACACGCCGGTGCCGGCGGGGCACGATGTTTTCTCTTTCGACCTGATGGACAAGTATTTCGGCGGCTACTACCCCGGCCTGGGGCTGAGCCGGGACGACTTCTTCAACCTGGGGCGCAACCCCGACGACCCCAACGCCGGGTTCAACATGACCGCCTTCGCCCTGAGGCTGTCGGCGTATCACAACGGCGTCAGCGTGAAGCACGCCGAGGTCTCCCGGAAGATGTGGCAGTCCCTGTGGCCGGAGACCCCGGAAGACCAGGTCCCCATCACCTCCATCACCAACGGGGTGCACGTGCCCTCCTGGATTTCCCCTAAAAAGCAGCGCCTGTTTGACCGCTACCTGGGGGCCGGCTGGCTGGAGGCGCACGACGATCCCGCGGTGTGGCAACTGGTGGATGACATTCCCGCCGGGGAATTCTGGGAAGTGCATCGCCGGCTCAAGACCAAGCTCATCGACCGGATCAGGGAGCGGGCCCGGCTCCGCTGGGGGGGCGACCACATCAATTGCACCAACGTGGTGGCGGGCGGCGTGATGCTGGACCCCTTCGTCCTGACCCTGGGGTTTGCCCGGCGCTTCGCCACGTATAAACGGGCCGACCTGATCTTTCACGACCTGGAGCGCCTGAAAAAGATCCTCTTACACCCCTGGCAGCCGGTGCAGATCATCTTTGCCGGCAAGGCCCACCCCGCCGACGATCCCGGCAAGCGGGTTTTACAAAGGGTCTTCAATTTCGCCCGGGACCCCCAGTTGGGGGCCAGGATCGCCTTTGTGGAGGACTACGGGGAGCAGCTGGCCCAGTACCTGGTCCACGGGGTGGACGTCTGGCTCAACAACCCCTTGCCTCCCCTGGAGGCCTGCGGCACCAGCGGCATGAAGGCCTCCTTGAACGGCGTACCCCAGCTGAGCATCCTGGACGGCTGGTGGATTGAGGGGTTCGACGGCGACAACGGCTGGGCCTTCGGGACCGACGCCGGCGGGGACCGCGATGCCCAGGACGCCGCGGCCATCTACGACCTCCTGGAACAGCAGGTGGTGCCCCGGTTCTATCAGACCGACGACGACGGCATCCCTCAGGAGTGGGTCAAACTGATGAAGCACGCCGTCAAGAGTACCGCGGCCCGCTTCAGCGCCCGGCGCATGGTCAAAGAATACGCCCAAAAATGTTACCAGGAGGCGCTAAATTCGTCTATAACGTGACCTATGCGGCCTTACTGGCATAACCTGTTCCGGCGGCTTCAGGGGGACCGGAGCGCCGGCCTGCCTCCCGGCCCCGTGGTCCGCGCCGGCGCCGCGGCCGCCTCCCGGCTCTATGGCCTGGGGGCCGCGTGGCGGCGCACCCTCTATGCCCGGGGTCTGCTTCGAGCCAAAAAACTGCCGGCCCCGGTGGTGAGCGTCGGTAACCTGACGGTGGGCGGCACCGGCAAGACCCCGGTGGCGGCCTGCCTGGCCCGCCTGCTGCAAGACCGGGGCCGCCGGGTGGTCATCCTCAGCCGGGGCTACGGCGGGTCGAACCCCGGCGTCACCTGCATCTCCGACGGCCAGCACACTTACCAAAAACCGCCCCAGGTGGGGGAAGAGCCTTACTGGCTGGCCCGGACCCTGCCCGGGGTGGCGGTTTATACCGGGGCCTGCCGTTACGCCGCGGGCCTGGCCGCCTGGGAGGAGTTTCGGCCGGACCTCTTTTTGCTGGACGACGGCTTCCAGCATGTTCAATTGCACCGGGATCTGGACCTGGTGCTGCTGGACGCGGCCTCGCCCTTCGGGAACGGTTATCTCCTGCCTCGGGGGCCGTTGCGAGAACCCCTCGCGGCCCTGGCCGCGGCTCAAAGTCTCGTCCTGACCCGGTTCGACCCGGAGGCCCACCAGGCGCAGCTCGACGCCATCCACCGGGCCTTCCCGGACAAAACCGTACTCACCGCAACCATCGCCCCGGTCAAAGTCGCGGCTTATCCCGAAGGCGAGGCCGAGGCCCCGGCGGCCCTGCGCCACCGGGCCCTGGTGGCCTTTGCCGGCCTGGCCCGCCCCGAGGTCTTTGCCCGCACCTTAGAGGAACTGGGGGTGGACCTGAAAGACTTTCGAACCTTTCCCGACCATCATGCCTACCGCCGGGAGGAATTGGACCGCCTGAGCGAGGCGGCCCGGGACCTGGGGGCCGGGGGGCTGATCACCACCGCCAAGGATTGGGCCAGCCTGGGAGAGCGCTGGGACGGGGACGTCCCCCTGTGGGTCCTGGAGGTGGAGGCCCATATGCACGAACCCGAGCGGCTCCTGGATCTCCTGGACCGGATTGGCAAGAGCTAAGGCCGCGCCGCCGCCAACCGCAACCCATCGGCACCCCCGGGCCTCTCACCTCAAGCCCCCTCTACCACATGCGGCCAAAATATTTTACAATACCTCAGCAGATATAGCTTGCCGCCATCAAGGAGAGGGTGTGGCTCCCTGTGGATTGCGCCTTACCTATGATTGACGCCCTTAACGAAAAAAAAGGAATACAAGAAAAACCCGGCCGGCTGACCGATCTGCCCTTGCCTCCCGAGGTCCGGCAGCGGTTTCAGCAGTTGAAGGTGTCGCACCGGTTTGCCCGGGACCCAGAAGTGGTGCGGCGCATATTGGTGCGCGCCCCCAACTGGGTGGGGGATGCGGTCATGAGCCTGCCGGTGCTGGCGGGCCTTAAGCGGCTCTTTCCCCTGGCCGAAATCACCGTGCTGGCGGCGCCCCGGGTGGCCCCGCTCTTTGCGGCCCAGCCCGGAGTGACCGAGATCATTCGCTACCCGTCGGATCAGGGCAAGTGGCAGGTCTTGTGGGAGCTGCGCGGGCGCTTCGACGTGGGCCTGGCCCTGCCCAACTCCATGGAGTCCGCCCTGGGATTGTGGCTGATGGGGGTGCCGACCCGGGTGGGCTATAACACCGACGCCCGGCGCCTCTTCCTCAAGGAGGCCGTGTCCGGCCACCAGGCGCTGGCCGGTTTGCACACCGTCTTTTATCTTCTGGGCCTGCTCAAGGCCCTGGGAGGCGTGGCCACCTTTACGCCCCCTGCCCTCTATGTGGAGCCGGAAGAAGAGGCCGTGGGGGCCCATCTCCTGGCCGAAGCCGATCTCCCCGGCCACGGCCCCTGGGTGGGCCTGAGCCCCGGCGCGGCCTACGGCCCGGCAAAACGCTGGCCGGCGGCGCGCTTCGCCGCCCTGGGCCGGGAACTGCAGCGGGAGTTCGGGGCCCGTCTGGTCCTTTTGGGGGGTAGCGAAGAACGCCCGGTGGCCGACGAAGTCAAGGAGCAGCTCCAGACGCCGGTGGCGGATCTGGTGGGCCGCACCAGCCTGCGCCAGGCCCTGGGGGTGTTGTCCCAACTCAAGCTTTTGGTCACCAACGACTCGGGGTTGATGCACGCGGCCGCGGCGCTCTCGGTTCCCCTGGTGGCCCTGTTCGGCTCCACCGACCCCGGGGCCACCGGCCCCTTCACCTCCCGGGCCACGGTGATTCGCCATCCCCTGCCGTGCAGCCCGTGCTTCAAGCGCACCTGCGAGGAGGGTTACGCCTGCCTGACCGCCATCAGCGTGGACGAGGTCGCGGTTGCGGCCCGGACCTGGCTTAAGGACGGCGCATGAGTCAGCCTGCGGTATTTCTAGACCGGGACGGCACCCTCAACGAGGAGATGGGCTACATCAACCATCTGAGCCGTTTCCGGCTGCTGCCCCAGGCGGTCCCGGCCATTCGCCGCCTCAATGCGGCCGGGGTGAAGGCGGTGGTGGTCACCAACCAATCCGGGGCGGCCCGGGGTTATTTCCCTATCTCCCTGGTAGATGAGGTCCACGGCCGCTTGCAGCAGCTTTTGGCGGCCGGGGGGGCGCACCTGGACGGCGTCTACACCTGCCTGCACGGCCCGGATGCGGGCTGCTCCTGCCGGAAGCCTAAGCCAACCCTGATTCAGCAGGCGGCCCGGGACCTGGACCTGGACCTGGACCGTTCCTACCTGGTGGGCGACCGCTACAAGGATATGGAGACCGCGGCCAACGCCGGAATCCGGGGCATCCTGGTGCTTACCGGCTACGGCCGGGGGGAGTATGACTATCTCCGGCCGGCGGCAAGGGTGCAGCCGGTTTTTGTGGCGCCCGATCTGGAGGCGGCGGTGGAGTGGATTTTACAGGATTTGGGCAAAAAGTAGGCTTTTTCTCTTTCCCGAGATGTAGGGGCGGGTTTTAAACCCGCCTCTACATAAAAACCTTGATATTCCCCCTCCGGTCCAGGTTTTTTTTTGGATCTTAGCATTGAAAATAATGGCTGAAAATAACGTCTCCTGGCGGCCACAAATTCTCCTGGTCAAACTCAGTTCCTTCGGGGACGTGCTCCATGCCCTGCCCTTCCTGGAGGCCCTGCGGTCGGCCTACCCGGAGGCGCATATCACCTGGCTGGTGGAGGCGGCGTACGCGCCTTTGCTCTCCGGCCACCCGGCCCTTAACGAAGTCTGGGTGGCGCCCCGGCTGCGGCCGGCCGAGCTGTTCTCCGGGTCCAACCCGGCCGCCCTGCGGCGGCTTGTCCGGCAGCTGCGCGCCCGCTCCTTCGACCTAGTGGTGGACCTCCAGGGTCTCATCAAGAGCGCGGTGTGGGTGGCCCTGGCCCGAAGTCCCCGCAAGGTGGGCTATGATCAGACCCGGGAGTTGAGCTACCTGGCCCTCACCGAACGGGTGGACCCCTTTGACCCCGAGGCCCACGCGGTCAAGCGCTACCTGAACCTGGCCCATTATCTGGGGGCTCCCCCTGCCCTCCCCCGTTTCCGCCTGGGCCTGGACGCGGCCGCGGATATTTCAGCCCTGATCCCGAGTGAGCCAAAACGGCTCCTGGCGGTGCTCCATCCCGGGGCCCGCTGGTCCTCCAAACTCTGGCCCGCGGCGTCTTGGGCGCACCTGGCGGAGTGGCTCCGGGACCGGGGCTTCCAGGTGGCCGTCACCGGGAGCCGCGCCGACCGGGAGTTGGCCGCGAGCCTCGCGGCCCAATGCCGGGCGCCGCTCCTCAACCTGGCCGGGCGCACTTCCCTGGCCCAGCTTGCCGCCATCTTTCGAAAAGCCAGATTGGCCGTGACCACCGACACCGGGGCCATGCACCTGGCCGCGGCTTTGGGGACGAAGGTCGTGGCGCTGTTCGGCCCCACCGCGCCCTGGCGCACCGGCCCCTTTGGCGAGGGCCACCTGGTAGTGCGCCTGGGGCTGCCGTGCAGCCCCTGCTTCAAGCGCCGCTGCCCCGAGCCCCGCTGCCTCACGGACCTCACCCCGGAGGTTGTAAAGGCCGCGTGTGAGAAAATCTTGTCTCATACGGCACATAGTTGATAATATGCATGCAGACAATAGAGGGTGTGCCGTGCACGCCGATTAATGGCGGACAGGCACCGAGCTATCTGGCTAAAAGAGATCTAATGGGCTTATTCATAATCCCCCCTCCCCCCCTTGGATAAGATGGGGGATAAGGAAGATTTATTATGCTGGATGACCTCACCGGCAAGGTAGCCCTGGTCACCGGGGCCTCCCGGGGCATCGGCCGGGCCATCGCCATCGCCCTGGCCGAGGCGGGGGCCGCGGTGGCGGTGAACTACCTGGGCCGAGACGCCGCCGCCCAGGAAACCTGCGAGGCCATTCGCCGCGGCGGCGCCCGGGCCCTGGCGGTTAAGGCCGACGTCTCCCGCGCCGAGGCGGTGGTTCAAATGCACGCCGTTATTGAGCTAAACCTGGGGCCGGTGGATATTCTGGTGAACAATGCCGGGATCGCCAACGCCACGCCCCTGGCGGAGATCACCGAGGCCGACTGGGACGAGATGCTGGCGGTGAACCTGAAATCCGCTTTTCTGGTGACCCAGCGGGTTTTGCCCGGCATGCGCTCCCGGGGCTGGGGGCGGATTATCATGCTCTCGTCGGTGGCGGCCCAGACCGGGGGGATCACCGGCCCCCACTATGCCGCGTCCAAAGCGGGGCTCCTGGGTCTGACGCATTCCTACGCCCGGCATCTGGTCAAAGAGGGCGTCACGGTCAACGCCATTGCCCCGGCGCTCATCGAGACCGACATGGTGACCGGCAACCTCAAGGCCAGCCCGGCCACTATCCCGGTGGGGCGCTTCGGCGCCCCGGACGAAGTGGCCGCGGTGGCGGTCATGCTGGCGCAAAACGGCTTCATCACCGGCCAGACCATCAACGTCAACGGCGGCTGGTATATGAGTTAAGTGAGCAGAAAGCGGTCAGCAGCGAGCAGTTGATCTTCGTTCCCGAGCCAAGATTGGGAACCAGAAAAAAGGCCCAACGATTCCCGGAGGGAATATGCCCATCAGTAAGGAATTACTGGAAATCCTGGCCTGTCCCCAGTGCAGGGGGGACATTCGCTTGAATGAGAAAGGCGACGGCCTCATCTGCGATAAATGCCGCCTGCTCTATGAAATCAGAGACGATATCCCCATCATGCTCATTGACGAAGCCAAACCCTTGAAATGATAGTTCTTGGTTTTGGGTTTTTAGTTTTTAGTGGAAGCCCTGGTGGACAAACTAAGCCGCGGGACTAAAACCTGAACGCCGAAAACATGGCACTAAAAACCAAAAACGAAAAACCAAAAACCGTATTTATGCCCCGACTCTCCGTCTTCATCATCGCCCTGAACCAGGAGGCCAACATTGGCGATTGCCTGGCGTCCGCGAGCTTCGCCGACGACATCGTGGTGGTGGACACCGGCAGCACCGACCGCACCGTGGAGCTGGCCCGGGCCTATACTGACCGGGTGCTGAGCGTCCCCTGGGAGGGGTTCGGCCGCACCAAGAACTATGCCCTGGACCAGGCCCAGGGCGAGTGGGTCTTCAGCCTGGACACGGATGAGCGGGTGCCGCCGGCCTTGCAGGAGGAAATCCTGGCGGTGGTCGCAGCCGACGGCCCCCTGGACGGCTACCGGGTGGCCCGGAAGAACTATTTCTGCGGCCGCTGGATCAGACATCTGGGCTGGTACCCCGATTACACCCTGCGCCTGTTTCGCCGGGGCCGGGGCCGCTTCAGGGACCGGGAGGTCCACGAGGAGGTGGTGGTGGCCGGGTCCGTGGGGACCCTCACGACCCCTTTGGAGCATTTCAGCTACCGCAGCGTCAGCGAATATGTGGCCCGCATGGACCGCTACGCCCGCCTGGCGGCCCAGGAATTGGCCAAGGCGGGGCGGCGCCCCTTACCGGGAGAACTTTTCTTCAGGCCCTTTTTCTCTTTTTTCCATCTCTATTTTATCCGGCGGGGCTTTCTGGAAGGCGCGCCGGGATATACCCTGGCGGTGCTCATGAGCATGTACAAATTTTTGAAATACTACTATCTCCGGGAACTTACCCGGGGGAAGGACTGAGATGGCCATTGACCCCACCGCCCGCGTCGCCCCCGGGGTGGAGCTGGCGCCGGATGTTGAAGTCGGACCAGGGGTGATCATCGACGGTCCCACGAAAATCGGCGCCGGCACCCGCATCCTGGCCCACGCCTACATCGGCCCCTACACCACCATCGGGGAGCACAACCTCATCGGCTTCGGGGCCATCGTCGGCTACGACCCCCAGGATTACGCCTTCACCGGGGAGGAGAGCTACACCCTTATCGGCGACCACAACCGCATCCGGGAGTACGTTACCATCCACCGGGGCACCAAGCCCGGCAGCGCCACCCGGGTGGGCAATCACAATTTTCTCATGGCCTTGAGCCACATGGCCCACAACTCCTCCCTGGGGGATCACGTGGTGGTGGTCAACGGTGCCCTGGTGGGCGGCTACGTCGAGGTGGCGGACCGCGCCTTTATCTCGGCCAACTGCCTCCTGCACCAGTTCATCCGGGTGGGCACCCTGGCCATCATGCGGGGCGGCTCCCGGGCCTCCCGGGACCTCCCGCCTTATGCGGTCATCGACGACACCCACACGGTCAAGGGGGTCAATCTGGTGGGGCTGAAGCGGGCCGGTTTTTCCACCCAAACCATTGCCGCCCTGCGCCAGGCCTTTCGCCTCCTGTTTTTCCGCCGGGGCAACCTCAAGGCCGCCCTGGCCCAGGTGGAGCAGGAAGTGCTCCTGACCCCGGAAGTGGCCCACCTCCTGGAATTCATTCGGGCCGCCAAACGGGGCGTGGCCATGGGGCCTAAAGATGCCGGCGATACCGACCCCGAATCATAAACGCATCCTGGTGATCAAGCTCAAGCAGCCGGGGGACGTCCTGGTGAGCACCCCGGTGATCGCCGCCCTGAAAGAGGCCTGGCCCGAGTGCCACCTGACCTACCTGGTGCCCCGGGGCACCGAGGAGATGGTCTCAGGCCACCCGGGGCTGGACGGCCTCATGGTGGTGGACCGGCGGGGCGCAACCTGGCTCCAGACCTGGCAACTCATCCGGGACCTCAGGCGGCAACGCTTCGACCTGGTGCTGGAGCTCTCCGGCGGCGACCGGGGCGCCATTTTATCGTTCCTCACCGGGGCCCGGGAGCGCCTCGGCTTTGCCTATCCCCGGCAGCCCTTCTGGCAGCGCCGCGGCGCCTTCACCCGCCTGGTGCCTCGCCCTAAGGTGACGATGCACATGGTGGACCAAAACCTGGCGGCGGTGCGGGCCCTGGGCCTTGAACCGGTGAACCCCCGGTTGCAGTTTTTTTGGGATGCGGCAGTGGAGCAGAAAGTGCGAGACCTGCTCATGTCTTTGGGACTGGCCGGCAAACCCTTCGCGGTGATGCATCCCGGCGCCGGCTGGCGCTTCAAGTGCTGGACCCCCGCGGGCTACGCCCGGGTGATCGAATTTTTTGAAGAGCAGTGGGGCCTGCCGGTGGTGCTTACCGGGACCCGTGCCCCCCATGAGCAGGAGCTGCTGGCCGAGATTCAAAGGGAGTGCCGGGCCGCGCCCATCGATCTGACAGGCCGCCTGAGCCTGAAAGAGCTGGGGGCCCTCATCAGTAAGGCCCGCCTCTTCTTTGGCATGGACAGCGCCCCTATGCACCTGGCCGCGGCGGTGAACACCCCGGCGGTGGCCCTCTTCGGCCCCAGCGGGGTGTTCAATTGGGGCCCCTGGGGCGAAGGCCATCTGGTGATCAAACAGGATTGGGAGTGCCTGCCCTGCGGCAAAGATGGCTGCGAGGGCTCCAAGATCAGCCGCTGCCTGGTGGAGCTGACCCCGGCGGCAGTTGTGGCACAGATTGAAGCATGGCTTATCGGGGGGAAGGCAAGGGAGCCAGCTCCGTCCCCTCTCCCCACACCCCCCTCCCAACCCGGGTAAGATGGGGCAAAGTAATCACGCCAGTGTGAAGCTAGGATTACCCATTCCCATTATGAGCAATTAAGAACTCAGAGATATAAAATTTTCGCATATAAGGGAGACTATACCATGGCCAGAGTAGTGGGAGACGGACTGAAAGTCAACGTGGCCCGGAAGCCGGGGGAAGAGCAGATTATCGACCTGATGGCCCTATTCAACCAGAACCCCAACAAGATCATCGTGGTGGCCGGGACCGTGGGAGATGGCGGCGCCCCCAATACCTGCCCCGTTTCCCTCATCTACGCCAAAGATGAGAAAACCCTGCTGGTGGGCCTGCTCCGGAACAGCAACACGTCCGCCAACCTGCGCCGGGACGGCCGGGTCTCCCTGGAAATTATCGGCCCGGACGACCTGGTCATGGGCATCCAGGGAACCATGCGCCTGGTCAGAGAGCCCATGGCCATGAGCGACGCCATGGCCATCTGGGAGATGCAGGTTGCCAAAGTCAAACAGGACACCTCCCCGGCCCAGAAGGTGATCCAGGGGCCGGCCTCGGTGCCCCGCTCGGACAAGGCCCAGGCCTTCGAGCAGGCCGCGTTCGCCGAACTGAAGGGCGGGGTTTAGGGGAGAGTGATAAAGGATTTTGGGGGAGGAGGCAAAGGGCACCCGCCCTTTCCCCCTCCCCCAATCCCTTATAAATAGAGGCTGTAGCCGCAGGCTTTAGCCTGCGCCTGCACAGGCGAGACGCCTGTGCCACCATTAGATAATCCATGAAGATCGCGCTCATACGACAGCGGGTGACGGCGCTGGGCGGGGCCGAGACCACCCTGAGTTACCTGGTCCGGGGCCTGATTGCGGCCGGCCACGACGTGACGGTGTACGGCGCCGAAAGTGCGGCCGCGGCCCAGGCCGCGCTGGGGCCGGAAGTCGCCTACGTGCGGGTGCCGGTCTGGGGCAGCAAGACCCTCAGGCTCCTGTCTTTTGCCCTCAACACCCGCCGCCTCCTGAAAGCAGCCGGACCCCAGGTGGGGTTCAGCCTGGAGCGGGTCCCGGGTCTTGCGGTCTACCGCGCCGGGGACGGCTGCCACCGGGAGTGGCTGGCCCGCCGCGCTCCCTACCTCTCCTCCCCGGCCCGATTTACCCAGAATTTCAGCCTCTTTCACCAGGTGATGCTCAGCCTCGAGGCGCGGCTTTTCGCCCACCCGGGGCTCTTGCGAGTGATCGCCAACTCCCAGCAGGTGCGGGAAGACATCCTCCGGCTCTATGGGGTGGAGCCGGCCCGCCTCCGGCTCATTTACAACGGCCTGGACCGGCAGCGCTTTCACCCCCTGGACCCCGTCGCCGCCGCCGCTCTCCGCCGCCGCCTGGGCGCCCCGGAGAACAGCCCCGTGATACTTTTTGTGGGTTCGGGCTTTGAACGGAAGGGTTTGCCTTATCTTTTTCAGGCCTTCGGCCGTCTAACCGATAAGACCAGCCAGTTATGGGTGGTGGGCAAAGGCAATATGGCCCTTTACCGCCAGGCCGCGGAAGGGCTGGGGGTGGCGGACCGGGTCAAGCTTTGGGGGCCGGTGGCTGAAACCGCGCCGTTTTATCAGGCCGCCGCGGTGCTGGCCCTCCCCACCCTCTATGACCCATGCAGCAACGTGGTGCTGGAGGCCCTGGCCTGCGGGACGCCGGCAATCACCACCGCGGCCAACGGGGCGGCGGCATTCATCACCCCCGGGGAGAACGGCGTCATTATCCCGCAACCGGACGATATCGCCGGCCTGGGGAAAGCCCTGACGGCCTTTCTGGCCCGGGGCCAAGACCCTGAGGTGCGGCTGGCCGCAGCCCGGGCAGTGGCCGGCCTCAGTTGGGAGAGCACGGTGGCCCAAACCTTGGAGGTGTTGGAGGAGGCGGCGGGGTGAGATATCTTTGGGGGAAGGAGCCAGGGACGAAAGCCCCTGCCCCTTCCCCCAACCCCCCATCCCCAACCCCTTACAGGGGGGTGGGAGGGGAGTTTGTGGGGCGGGCGGAGGAATCCTTTAGAGAAAAATCCCCCGGCGCTCCCCTCGATGTACTTAAGATACCGGATAAATTCATGATAGCTCTCTATTTTGACGAACAAGCGCATATCAAGGAAGTGCCCCAACCCGCGCCCGGCCCCGGCGAGGTTGTGGTGCGCGTCCATCTGGCCGGCATCTGCCGTACCGACCTGGAGGTTTTGAAGGGCTACCACGGCTTTACGGGGGTCATGGGCCACGAATTCGTGGGCCAGGTGGCCGGGCCCGCGGATTCCTCCTGGCTGGGGCAGCGGGTGGTGGGGGAGATCAACCTCGGCTGCGGAACGTGCGACCTCTGCCGCCGGGGCCTGGCCGGGCACTGCCGGCAGCGCCGGGTCTTGGGGCTCAAGGACCGCGACGGCGCCTTGACCCAGTACCTGATCCTGCCCGCCGCCAACCTCCACGCCGTGCCGCCGGAAGTCCCCGATGTCTTTGCAGTCTTCACCGAACCCCTGGCCGCGGCCCTCCGGGTCCTCGAAACCGTGCCCGTATCGCCCACGGCCCGGGTCCTGGTGGTGGGCGACGGTTCTTTGGGTTTGCAGATTTCCTGGGTCCTGGCCTTGAGCGGCGCCGCAACCCACCTGGCCGGGCACCACCCGGAGCACCTGGCCCTGGCCCGGCCCCGGGGGGTCGAGACTTTCCTGTCCGATGATCTCCCCCCGGGGGACTACGACCTTGTGGTGGAAGCCAGCGGCAGCCCCACCGGTCTGGACCTGGCCCTGGCCCGGGTCCGGCCCCGGGGCACGGTGGTCATGAAGAGCACGTATGTGGGCCGGTATCCCCTGGACCCCGCGGCCCTGGTGGTCCCCGAGGTCAGCCTGGTGGGGTGCCGCTGCGGGCCCTTTGCCGGGGCCCTGCGTCTCCTCCGGGACGGCCAGGTTGATCCCCGGCCCCTCATTGACCGCACCTTTCCCCTGGCCCGGGGCCTGGAGGCCCTGGCCTGGGCCCAGCGCCCCGGGGTGCTAAAGGTCTTGATCGATTGCCGGGAGGTGGACTGAGGGGCATGGTTTTAGAGGCAGGGCCAGGTCCTTTTCCCACGGAGGGCAGGCCAGCCATAGGATAATATAGTATAATTAAATTAGCCGGTTATATCAGAACCGCCGAAATCCCCGTCTCGACGGCGAGCATTGCGAGAATAGCATGGACCAGTATCTGGAATATGCGGTGCGGCCCGGGAGCAACGTGCCCCAGGGCCTGCCCCGGCAGCGCCTGGCAGTGCTCTCCCCCATCTGGCGGGCCCCGGCCCTGACCCTGGAGTATCCCGACGGGGAAGTCCGCACTCTGGTGGGCTGGTCCGGGGACGCCCCCGGCGCCCCGTGCGACCTCCGGGTCTTCTGGACCCGCCATGAGGCGGCGGCCCCGGCGGTGGCCATCGCCATCGGCGGCGACGCGGGCGTGCGTCAAATCGGGCCCGGCGCCGCGGCCGACTCCGCCCAAGGGTTGCCGTTTATGGCCCTGGCCGCCGGCATGATCCCGGCGGAGGTCCTGGAGGTCATCGGCCCGCCTCCGGAATCTGAACCGGAACCGCCGCTACTTTTGATATAATAGAATGGTTTGCAGGACGAACGACGTCCGCGGCGGCCTCGGGCCGCCGGCCTGGACGCCGTTTAAGATGAAGCGACTTACTGGAGGACATACATGCATCTGCATTTAAGACAGTTAGGGTTTTCCTTGAGCCTGGCGGCTCTCCTGCTCCTGGGAACCGGCCCGGCGGTCCCGCACCCGGCCCTGGGCGCCTCCGCCTTGGGGCTGCAAGACGACTTCATCCGGGTGGCCGAGATGGTGATGCCATCGGTGGTCAGCCTCAAGGCCGTCCGGGTGGTAACGGTGCAGCCTATGGGCGGGTCCGATGATTTCTTCCGGGGCACGCCTTTTGAGGGCATGTTCCGGGAGATGAACGGGCAGCCCGTCCGGCGGCGCATGGTGGGCCAGGGCTCCGGCGTCATCATCGACCCCCGGGGCTACATCCTCACCAACAACCACGTGGTGGCCGGCTCCCAGCAGCTCCTGGTCCACCTGAGCGACGGCCGGGAAGTGACGGGCCGGCTGGTGGGCGCCGACCCCCGGTTCGACATCGCCCTGGTCCAGGTGCCGATCAAGGGCCTGAAACCGGTAAAAATGGGCGATTCCACCAAGATCAGAGTGGGGCAGTGGGCCATTGCCATCGGCAGCCCCTTCGGCCTGGAAAAGACCATGACCGTGGGCATTATCAGCGCCACCGGGCGCCGGGGCCTGGGCAAGGGCACTTACGGCGACTTCATCCAGACCGACGCCTCCATTAACCCCGGCAACAGCGGCGGGCCCTTGCTGGACATCAACGGCCAGGTGGTGGGCATCAACTCCATGATCTCGGCCCAGGGCCAGGGGATCGGCTTCGCCATTCCCATCAACATCGCCCGGCAGATCATCGCCCCCTGGATGAAGTGAGCGGTGCCCCCGGAAGAAACTGCCCCTCAGCTTGAGGCCCATTTCCGCCAGGTGAGGGAGATTATCCGGGCCGAAGAGATGTGGGAGCGGGTGCCGGAGCGGGCCCGGGAATTCTCCCCGGAAAATTTAGAGGGTCTGGTGAAGTTCGCTTATTTCGGCGGGTTCATCGACATGGCCGGGGTGCGCCGGCTCCTTCTGGTGGATAAAGCGGCCATGCGCCCACTGCTGGTCAAGTGGTACGAGGAGGTCCGGGAGCAGGGCTGCTGGCTCTGCTAAACACAAGTTTTCATAAATTCGGCCACGCATTATGGTCACCCTGAGCCGAAGGCGAAGGGTTTCTGTACAAGATAAAAAAATCGCCCCAGGAGAGCCTCATGCAGGAATATATCATCCACCCCCTGGTAGTGGGGGCCAATGAAACAGATCAGGGCGTCATGACCTATCTCAAGGGCTACGGCAAACGCATCTGGATACCCATTTACGTCTTTTACCTGGAGGGGGGGCCGGAGAAGATCCTGGTGGACACGGGCCTGGAGCAGTTCATGGTGCCCCCGGAGGTGGAGGAGCAGTACGGCCTGAAGATCCAGGAGTTCGAAGACGCCCTGGATACCTTCGGCCTCAAACCCGAAGACATCGACATCATCATCCACACCCACCTGCACAATGACCACTGCGAAAACGATTACAAGTGCACCAACGCCCGGGTCTATGTGCAGAAGCGGGAATACGAATTTTTTAAAGAGCCCCACCCGGTGGACCACCGCTACTTCCCCGACCTCCTGGATGAGGTGGAGGTGATACAGGTGGACGGGGATGCCCAGATCGTGGACGGCATCAGGGTGCTCCTCACCCCCGGGCATACGGTGGGGGGCCAGTCCGTGGTGGTCAACACCCGGGCCGGCCAGGCGGTGATCACCGGGTTTTGCTGCAACGAAGTGAACTTCCCGGCCTCGGGGCCGCCCATTCCCTCGGGGGTCCACATCAATGTCATCGACGCCTATGAGAGCGCCCGGCGGGTTAAAGAGGCGGCGGATATTCTCATCCCCCTGCACGACCTGGCCGTGGGCCGGCAGAAGAGCATTCCGGCCTGAAGGCGGGATAACCGCGGGAAACTTTTGTCAATAGGCTCAGCGCTCCACGTCGATCCGGAGGGTGTCGCCGGTTCGGGGCGACA
Source organism: Desulfobaccales bacterium (assembly GCA_052139855.1). Classification (GTDB taxonomy): domain Bacteria; phylum Desulfobacterota; class Desulfobaccia; order Desulfobaccales; family 0-14-0-80-60-11; genus 0-14-0-80-60-11. The sequence continues at coordinate 1,117 of JBKQVS010000149.1, read as the reverse complement.
TGAGCACGCCCTGGCCCATGGGGTTTACCCGCCCCACATACGTTTCATCAGTGATTGTCGAGGTGAGTTCGATCCTGCCCATCCGGCTGACCTCACCATACATGATGGTCTTGCCCCGGGGGTTGGTGACGACGATCTTGCCCCGGTCGCTGCTCCAACCCTCATGGCTCTTGCCTGCCTGGGTAACGGTCACTTTACCCGGGATGGCCGGCTGACAGAGCAGCAGCACGAGCGCGGCCACCCCGATGACAACGGTTGCGCGGCGCATAGTTGACTCCCGGCGCGAGTTGGGGTCGCCGGGCTTGCGACGACCTGAACTGCGACTTATAGTTACCTGAAGTGCCTGGCAGGTTCCGCCGGCCTGGTGCTTATATCATCGGTACATTTCCGGTTTTGATAAGTCGGGACTACGGTTTTCGAGGCCGGGGCCTGGGCGGCCCGGCCCCGGCAACCGGATTGGGAGGATGGCACGATGCGGCATTGGCTCAAGCTTTGGGTACTGGTGATACTGCTGGCGGCACCCCTGCCAGCCGGGGCCCAGGAAATTCGCATCGATCCGGTGCCGCCCGGCGTCAAACCCCAGTGGACCCAGGTCCCCGGGGCGCCCCAGGTCTCCTGGGCCCCCAACCTCCCCACCGACGTTTTCCGCTACCGCGGCAAATACTATTTTTTCTGGGAAAATTTCTTTTACCAGGGCCCCCGCCCCGAAGGCCCCTGGAAGCTGGTGGTTAAAGTTCCCGAGGTCTTTTATAACGTGGATCCGACCTATTTCAAGACCGTGAAAAAAGCCGCGGCCGCGGCCGCGCCCGCGGCCACCGGGGAAGCGACGCCGTCCCCCAAGGCAAAAATTATCGACATCCCGCTCGCCGAACCGCCGGCCCAGGCCCCTGCGGCGCCGCCGCCCGCCACCCCGGCCGGCCCCGAAACGCCGCCCAAGGCGATGTGAGGCCAAATGAAGACCCCTGAAAAAGGGTTTTGAGGGGAGTATCAGGGAATTTTTCATAAGCCGTAGGGGCGGTGAGGGCACCGCCCCTACTTTTAGTTAAGGGGTTGGGGGAGGGAGTCTGAGGGAGGGGGCAGGGGCATTTACAAAAAAGTCCCTGGCCCCCTCCCTCAG
>JBKQVS010000148.1:0-14356 GCA_052139855.1 Desulfobaccales bacterium | reverse complement strand
ACCGCCAATAAGGCCCTTCTGGCCCACCACGGCAACGATCTTCTCGCCGCGGCCGCGGCCCAGGGGGTGGAGGTCGCCTTCGAAGCCTCGGTGTGCGGCGGCATCCCCATCATCCTGGCCCTGCGCCAGGGGTTGGCCGCCAACCGGGTCCTGGAGCTATTCGGCATCTTAAACGGGACCGCCAATTATATCCTTAGCCAGATGACCCAGTCCGGCGCCTCTTATGCCCAGGCCCTGGCCGAGGCCCAGGCCCAGGGGTTCGCCGAAGCCGATCCCACCCTGGACGTGGAAGGCATCGATACAGCCCACAAGCTGGCCATCCTCATGAGCCTGGCGTACGGGGCCCAACTCGACCTGGAGTCCATAGCAGTAGAAGGGATCAGCCGGCTTAACCCCATCGACCTGCAGTTCGCCGGCGAATTCGGCTACTGTCTGAAACTTCTGGCCATTACCCGGGATGACGGGCACCGGGTGGAAGCCCGGGTCCATCCCACCCTGGTCCCCCGGGACCACATGCTGGCCAACGTCAACGGCGCCATGAACGCGGTGTACCTCACAGGGGATGCGGTAGGTCCCATCCTCCTGTACGGGCAGGGTGCCGGGATGATGCCCACGGCCAGCGCCGTGGTCAGCGACCTCATCGACCTGGCCCGCAATATCAGGCACGGGGTTCCCGGCCGGGTACCGGCCCTCGGGTGGGAATCAGCGCTCAGCACCCGGCGGCTCATCAAGCCCATCAACGACCTGGTTACCAACTACTACCTCAGGTTTTCGGCCCTGGACCAGCCCGGGGTATTATCCCAGGTCTCGGGTATTTTGGGGAAACACAACATCAGCATCGCCGCGGTGATCCAGAAAGGCCGGGAAGTGGCGGGTACGGTGCCCATCGTCATGATCACCCACGAAGCCCGGGAGGCAGACGCCCGCCAGGCCATGGCCGAGATCGACCAGTTGCCCATCGTGTCCCCGCCCACGGTGTTTTACCGCATTGAAGATCCCCACCTCCACGCCGCCCAGATTTAGGAAACCGGCGGACCGGGGGACGTAAAGGCGATTCGTGAACCGCCTGTAAACCGCCATCCTTTAATAATTTCCCGCCCCATATCACCGGTTTCCGTCGCCAAGAATTTCAAGATTAAAGAAAATGGCGATACCAGTCGACAAGCAGAGGAAGCGGCACTAATATGAATGATAATTCGGTTACATATCCCTGCCGCACAAGGAGATTCTCGTGAACGACTTTTGGGCCTTCCGGACTATGGTCACCCCGGTCATCATCCAGATTCTGTTCTGGATCGGCGCTGTCCTCTGCCTCATCATCGGTGCCATTATGGTTATCTATGGGGCCACCCATTATCAAGGGGGCCAAAGTCACTATCTGTGGAAAGGTGTGCTCCTCTTCGCGCTGGGGCCCCTGGGAGTCCGGGTTTATTGTGAGATCTTGATCATCTTCTTCCGCATTAACGAGACCCTGACGGAAATCAAGCACGCTATGGGGCAACGCCTGCCCGAGGCGTAAGTCCGGCGGATAGCCGCGGGGATCGCTCTCTGGCCACCACAGACTCGTCCAGGGAAGAAGTCGGAATTGGCCAAGTAACTACATTAAAAAAATATACGTGCAAGGAGGCATGAGGCTATGAGAGGCAGAGCGGCATGGTTAGGTGTAGCGGTAATGACGGCGGCGATCGGCATCGCTCTGGTGGGCTGCGCCTCGGCGCCCTCCGTCAGTCCGGGGGCAAGCAAATCCCAGACAGACCTGCTTCAGGATGCCGGCTTCAAAGCATACACGGCAAAAACTCCCCAACATGTGGCTTATTTAAACACCTTGCCGGCCAAGAAAGTGGTGTCGAATCAGTATCAGGGCAAGGTCCTTTATTTAGTGCGCCCCGAACCCGGTTCTCAGCAGTGCTATTTGGGGGACAAGGCGGCTTATCAGAGGTATCAGCAGATGGCCATTCAGCAAAATCTTTCCGAAGACCAGCATAAAGTGTCGGAAGACCGCTGGGACCCCGAGGCCACGCAGATGTGGGCGGATTCCCAGGGCGGGGGATGATGGGTTTCTGGTGAACCCGTGCCGATTAGGGGGATGGCTGCGATCCCCCTGCGGTCATAGCTCGCCGCAGTGACCCGCGGATTTCCTCTCCCCTGGATAGGGGAGGGTCAAGGGAGGAATGGCTCATGTGCTAACAATATCAGACCCGGCCCCGACTCCCCTCTCGCCGCCGGGATAGAGACCCATAAGCTGTCTTGAGCGACGTATAACACAGTCCGGCAACCGGCAGCCCGGCTCCGGCATCACAATTTATCCCTGCTTTCCTCCCGGCACCTTGCCTCACCCGTGCCCTTCCAGTTATGATAAAAGAATCGCAGCTTCCGGCTTTTCCCGGAGGCCGGTCAGTATTCACTCTGTCGCATAAAGGTCAGGTTTACCGATGAAATACGTCATTCTGGTAGGGGACGGGATGGGTGACTATCCCATGGCTGAGTTAGGTGGTAAAACCCCGCTCCAGGCCGCAGTCACCCCGCTTCTGGACGAACTGGCCCGGCGGGGCGAGCTGGGGTTGGCCCGCACCATCCCCCCGAGCATGGAGCCGGGCAGCGACATCGCCAATCTGGCCATCATGGGGTATGATCCGCAGCGTTACCACACCGGCCGGGCGCCGCTCGAGGCCGCGGCCCTGGGGGTGGACCTATCTCCTGTGGAAGTCGCCTTCCGCTGCAACCTGGTGACCCTGCGCGTTGATCATGATGGCATCTTCATGGAGGACTATTCGGCCGGACATATTAGCAGCGAGGAGGCGAGAGAGATTATCCAGGTCCTGGACTCGTCCTTGGGTCAAGAAGGGCGCCGTTTTTACCCGGGGGTGAGCTACCGGCACCTGCTGGTGTGGACCCAGGGGGACGCGGCCTGGCGCACCTACCCGCCCCACGACTGGACCGGCCAGGAAGTGGGCCACCTAATGGCAGGAGATGCCCGGCCCCTGTGGGACCTCACCCGGGCTTCCTGGCCCATCTTAAAGGACTACGAAATCAACCGGCGGCGTTTGGCCCAGGGGAAAAAACCGGCCACCTCCATCTGGCTCTGGGGCCAGGGACGGCCGCCCCAAATGCCCACCCTTAAGGAGCGCTTCCACCTCACCGGCGCCGTGATCTCCGCGGTGGACCTTATCCGGGGCATCGGCAAGTATGCCGGGCTTAAGGCCATTTTAGTCCCCGGGGCTACGGGCTTTTTGGACACCAATTACGCCGGCAAGGTGGCCGCGGCCTTAGACGCCCTCAAAGAGGTGGATTTGGTCTTCGTCCATGTGGAGGCCCCGGATGAAGCGGGCCACAGCGGCGAACTGAAACTCAAGCTTCAGGCCATTGAGGACTTCGACGCTAAGGTGGTGGGGCCCATGCGAGCCGGCTTGGATCAGCAGGGGGATTATCGGCTGCTGGTGCTATGCGACCACCTGACGCCGCTGGCGCTCAGGACCCACACTGCCGAACCAGTGCCGTTCATCCTCTACGACTCCCGGAACCCGGGTGACCAGGCGCGTTCTTATAGCGAGGCCGCGGCTAAGGATGCTGGTCTGCTCCTGGACCAGGGCGCCGACCTGCTGCCCCGGCTGCTGGAGAAATAAGATTTTGGCGGGAGGGCCAGGGGTTTTTGTAAGCCTTCCCTGCCCTCCCCTCCAATTCCCCTCCCACCCTTATAAACCAGCAGGGGCGACCCGTTGGATCGCCCCTGCTCGTCGGCAAACATTTATCTTTGAAGAAAGGGTCGGACGCTTGGTCTCTTCCCTCCTTCAAAAATCCCTACAATCTCTCTTCCAAATACCTCACCGCGTTCGTGAAGATGGCCAGGCCGGCGCCGACCTGCTCCGGATAGGGTTCGCCCCGGCGCCGCCAGGCTTCTTTTTCCCGGGTCCAGGTGGGATGCTGGAAGGAGGAGATATGAGCTTCGGGGTGGGGCATGAGGCCCAGGACCCGGCCGGTGGCGTCGCAGATGCCGGCGATGTCCAGGAGCGAGCCGTTGGGGTTATGGGGAAACCGGCCCATGGCCGCCTTTCCCGAGGCTGTGGCGTATTTTAAAGCGATCTGGCCCCGGTCAGCCAACTCCGCCAGGATGGGGCCATCGGCGTAAAATTTCCCCTCTCCGTGGCGGATAGGCAGTGTAAGAAGGTCCAGCTCCTGGGTGAACACGCACTTGGAGTCCATGGCCTTGAGGTAGACCCAGGCGTCCCGAAAGTTGCCGCAGTCGTTGGGGATGAGCGCCGCCAGGCGAGCCTCGGCGCGCCCGGGCAGGCCCGGCAGCAGCCCCAGGTTGACTAGGACCTGGAAGCCGTTGCAGATGCCGATAACCAGGCGGCCGGCGGCGATAAACTCTTGTAAAGCCGAGCCCAGGGCCAGCTTCAGCCTCAGGGCCAGGATGACCCCGGCGCCGTGGTCGTCGCCCCAGGAAAACCCTCCGGGCACGGCCAGGAGGTGGTAGTTCATGAGGCTGGCCGCGCCGCTGATGAGATCGCTGACATGGACCCGCTCGGCTTCGGCCCCCGCCCTTTCCAGGGCATAAGCGGTCTCATAGTCGCAGTTCAGACCATAGCCATAGAGCACCAAAGCCTTGGGCTTGGGGGCCGAGTTTTCGGTTTTCGTTTTTCGGTTTTCGGCGGTGCCCATGTCGTCGCCACCGGATTGCATCGTGTAGACTGATTTATGAAAAGGGCACAGGCGGGACGCCTGGGCTGCCAATCTTATACGGGTTGGGAGGGGGGTGTGGGGCCGCCCTGGTCCTCCCCCCAAAGTTCTTTTCTCGAACGCTATTCTCCCCTCCCCCTACTTCTTGCCGCTCTTTTTCTTCTTGGGCGTCGCCTTCGTGGTCTTCTTGTCTTCCCGTTTCTGTTTCTGGGCCGCCAGTTCGATGACCTTCTCCCGCTTCACTTCCACTCGTTTGGCTTCTTTGCGCCAGGCAAAAACGATGGGGCTGGCTACAAACACGGAGGAATAGGTGCCCACCATGACCCCTAAGATCATGGCCAGGGCGAAATCCCTGAGGACCACGCCGCCGAAGAAAAACAGGGCCACCACCACCAGAAACACGGTGGAACTGGTGATGATGGTCCGGGACAGCACTTCGTTAACGCTCAGATTGATGATCTCTCCCAGTTTGCCCCGGCGCCGGGCCAGATTTTCCCGGATGCGATCGAAGACCACCACGGTGTCGGTCAGCGAGTAGCCCGCCAGGGTGAGGAGGGCGGTGACCACCAGCAGAGTGATCTCTTTGTGGAGCAGCCAGAAAATGCCCAGGACAGCCAAAACGTCGTGGAAGGTAGCTATGGTGGCGCCGATGCCGAAGATGAACTCGAAGCGCCAAGCGATATAGATGATGATTCCCAGCATGGAGATGATGATAGCGACGATGGCCTTATTGCGCAGGTCCTGGCTGATGGAGGCCCCGATTTCGGCTTTGCCGATCACCTTGAAATTGTTCTCTGGCAGGGCTTTATTGAGAATTTCCACCAGGTGTGCGGACATCTGGCCCACGGAGTCCTCGGACTTCTTGAGCTTGACCATGAGCTCCTTGCCACCTTCGATCTGCTGGATCTCGGCGTGGCCCCAACCTTCCTTGTTCAGGATATCCCGGACCTCGTTAACGGTGAAGGGCTTGGCCGCGGTCATCTCAACCAGGGAGCCGCCGCTGAACTCCACCCCCAAGTTGCCGTAGCCCCGGGAGAGCTGCACGAAGGCCACGACGCCCAGGAGGCACAGAGCCCCGGAAATGATAAAAGCATAACGGCGCCAGCCGATGAAATCGATGTTGGGCTTTTCGAAGAATTCGTAGAAGCTGAGCTTTCTTAACCAGCGCTTGAGGACCACCCAGTCGTAAACCACCCGAGTGCCAAACAGGGCGGTGAACAGGTTGAGGATCACGCCCAGACTCAGGGTGACGGCAAAGCCCTTGATGGGCCCGGTGCCAAACAGGAAGAGGGCAAAAGCGGTGATCAGGGTGGTGACGTGGGAGTCGATGATGGTCCAGAAGGCCTTGTCATAGCCCCCGTCGATCCCGGCCTTCAGAGGCTTGCCGGCGTGAAACTCCTCCCGCATCCGCTCATAGATAAGGACGTTGGAGTCCACCGCCATCCCGATAGACAGAATGATACCTGCGATGCCCGGCAGAGTGAGGGTGGCGCTTAGCAGCGACAGGGCCCCCAAGAGCAGGATGACGTTGAGAATCATGGCGTAGTCGGCTACCAGCCCCGAGAAGCGGTAATAGAAGATCATAAAGCCGATGACCAGGAGAGTGCCGATGAGGCCGGCGGTGAGGCCTTTCTTAATGGAGTCGGCCCCGAGGGTGGGACCCACGGTGATATTCTGGACGATCTTGACGGTGGCGGGCAGGGCTCCGGCCCGGAGCACAATGGCCAAGTCATGGGCCTCGGCTGGGGTGTAGGACCCGGTGATCTGGGCCTTGCCGCCGCCAATGCGCTCCTGGATGACCGGAGCGGAGCGCACTATTCCGTCCAGAATAATGGCCAGACGGCGCTTGACATTCTCCCCGGTGATCTTGCCGAACTCCGTGGCCCCCCGACGGTTAAAGTCCACGGACACGTAGGGTTCATTGTAGTCGCCGATGCGCACCGTGGCGTTTTTCACCGCGGCGCCGGTGAGCAAGACCTTCTTTTGGAGCAGTAAGGGCTTGCTTTCCAGCCGGCCGGTCTCCCGGTTGATGCTCTTTTCGATGTACACTTCATCGTCGGCAGGGATTTTGTTCGCCAGGGCCTGGTTGAGCTGCTCCCGGGTATAGCCGGGTTTGAGCCGGCCGCTCTTGAGGGCGGCTTCGATAAATTCCGGCAGATTGACCTGGGCTTGGTCATCCACCAGCTTGAATTCCAACTGAGCCGTCTGGCCGATGAGGTCCAGGGCCCGCTGGGGGTCCTGGACGCCGGGGAGCTGCACCACGATTTGGTCGGCCCCCTGGCGCACCAGGACCGGCTCGGTCACTCCGAACTGGTCAATGCGGTTGCGCAGGACCTCCAGGCTCTGGGACAGGGTGCGTTCCTGGAGTTGCTTGATTTCCTCCGGGGTCAAGCTCAGGTTGAAGACCAGGCCCCCGTCCTGGCGTTGGGGTTCCCCGGCCGCCAGGTGGGGAAACTCTTCCTTGAGGAATTTCTGTAAAGCCGCCTGTTCGTCTCTATTGGCCAGGGTAACGGTCAGCGCTTCTTTCGCCACATCCCCCACCTTGAGGGATAGACCCCGCTTTTCCACCATTTCTTTCATGTCGTTGGCATCGCGGTGCAAGGCATTGTTGATGGCGCTTTCCATGTCCACCTGGAGGATCAGGTGCATGCCCCCTTTCAGGTCCAATCCCAGCTTCAAACCACGGCTCACGTGCTTTTCCCACCAGCCGGGGAGTCCCCCGGTGAGAGAAGGGAGCACAAACATAATGGCGATGACGGTGAGGATAAATAAGAAGAGAAATTTCAGGCGAACTGCTCGCAACATGCACCTATCTCCTTAGCGCCGGGGGCGAGTCCAGCGTCGGTTAAACTTTTTTCCCTGAAATGCTGGGAGGTTATGATTTAGAGAAACACAGGGGAGGTGCCCCGCCCCTCTATTTAGCTCAATTAAACATAATTATCTTAGACTTGCCGGACTGTCAAGGGTAATGGGCCGATACTCGGCCGGGTGGCTCCCCGTGAACGTGACGGAATGGTATGCTGCCCCGAATGTTAAGGGTGGAGTTTTACTGCCAATGGTCATAACCGAGCTATGGCTGCCGGTCAAAAAAGAATTCTTCCTCAGGCAGCTTCAAACCGGTGAGGAAATTCCCGTACACCGCCCCGGTGTCGATCCCAATCTTGTTGGGCATGAGCAGCGGTTGTTTGAAAGGCGTATGCCCAAAAATGACCCGGCGGCCAAAATCCTCCTGGGAAGTGATGAATTCACCCCTGATCCACAAAAGGTCGTCTTCCACCTGCTCGGCAAACGGCACGCCGGGCTTGAGGCCGCCGTGTACGAAGATATAGTCCGGGGTTTCATAGTAAAGCTGCAAGTCCTGGTAAAACTGAACGTGGTCTGCCGGTAACGCCAACCCTTCCCGGTCCACCCAGTCATCACCCCAGTAGTCTTCCAGGGTCGCGAGGCCGCCGTTGAAGAGAAACATTTCGGCCGGACCGCCCGCCAGGAAGTCCAGTAACATGGCCTCGTGGTTGCCCTTGAGGCAGAGGATCTGCCCCGGCGGGGCCATATTTTTCAGGTGGATGATATAATCCACCACGCCCTTGGACTGAGGGCCCCGGTCGATATAGTCCCCCACGAATACCAGCCGATCCTGCTCCAGATCGGGACTAATCTTGTCCATGAGGCGTTCCAGGGATTCCAGGCTCCCATGAATATCGCCAATGGCGTAAAGGTTACCTCTCATCTGAGTCCTTAAAGATTGTGGGGGGGGGTGATTTATCACGCCCTTGGGCGCAATAAATTGCACCCCTATGATGCCGCCGGCATTACAGCCACCGGAACAATTTCTCCCGTCGGTCCAAGCGGGTGAGGCCCGCCTCCCGGGCCAGTTGCTGGGCCTGTTCGTGCTCCAGGGTCGTGAGAAATTTCCGTAATATCGGGTGCTCCTCGGCGTGGCCGCAGGGCCGGTACTGCCCCATGACGTTGACGTAGGTATTGGGCGAAATTGCTCTGGCCAGAAACTCCATGACCTCCTTGGTGCCGGCCAAGCCGTCGGGCAACACCAGGTGGCGCACCAAGAGACCCCGCCGGGCCACCCCGCCTGCGTCCGTCACCAGATCCCCCACCTGGCGGTGCATCTCGTTGACCGCCTGGCAGGCGATTTCGGGATAATCTTCCGCCTGGCACAAATCCCCGGCCACCTTGGGATCCCAAAACTTGAAGTCCGGCATGTAAATATCCACCACCCCGTCCAGGAGCTGCAACGTCTCCAGAGCATCATTGCCCCCGGTGTTGTAAACCAGAGGGACGTTGAGGCCGCCTTCGATGGCCAGGGGCAAAGCATCAAGTATCTGGTAGACCTGATGGCTCGGGGTGACGAAATTGATATTGTGGCAGCCCCGCTTCTGAAGATAGAGCATGGCCGCGGCCAGGTCCTCGACGCTGACCTCCTCCCCTTCCCCCCCGTGGCTAATCTCGTAATTCTGGCAGAAGAGGCAGTACAGGTTGCAGTGCGTAAAGAAAATGGTGCCAGATCCGTGCCGGCCCACCAATGGGTCTTCTTCGCCGAAATGAGGCGCATACGACGACACCACGGGCTTATCGCCGGTGCGGCACATTCCTAACTCCCCGTGATGCCGGTCAACCAAACAGCTGCGAGGACAGAGAGTGCACCGGCTCAGGATGTCATAAGCCGCATCAATCTTCCCCTGGAGCAACCCCCGGCGGTGCGTCTCTAAATAGACCGGCTCCCATGCCTCCATTGTGAGCACCTCTTGGCATCTGGGGGAGAGGGCTAAGGGCTTTTTCGTAAGGTGCTTTTACCCCCTCCCTCAACCCCATACGGAAGATTGTATTTTGGTAAATCTGGCCATCGGCCCCGATTTACCAAACCTTACACGGGTTAGGAGGGGGGCGGGGGGGGAAGGCAGGAACGAAGTTTCCGGCCCTCCCTCCACAATTTCCTCACCACTCCTCCACCTCGGCCCGCCATGGTTCCAGGAGAGCGCGGGGGATGTCAGCGATGAACCGGGACGGCGAGTTGACGGTCATGCCGAATTGCCTGCTATACCCGATACTGGGAAAAATCACCGCCAAATAGTTCCGAGCCCTCGTCGCGGCTACATACATAAGGCGACGTTCCTCCTCCATGTCCTCGTCCCGCTCCTGGGAGTAGAAGCCCGGAAAGCGGCCTTCCGCGGCCCAGATGACAAAGACCGCGTCCCACTCCAGCCCCTTGGCGGAGTGCACCGTGGACAAGGTCAGGTAGTCATCGGTGGGTGTAACCACGTCCGCCAGGCTGCTGGGGGGTTCCAGGGTCAGGTCGTTCAGGAAAGTCTGTAGCTCCTTATAGCGGGCAGTGATGGTCAGGAGGTGTTCCAGGTCTTTCATTCGTTTAGGATAGTCATCATAGCGAGCCTTAGCCAGGGGTTCGTAATAGGTTAGGGCCTGGTTCATGCGGGTCATCAAGGTCTGCCCGGGGGCGTTCAGGGTTTCCATGAGCCCTGCCAGGTCCTTCAACTCCTGGGGGCGGCGCTGATTGCGCAGCCATTTGACCCCGGCCTCGAGGTCAAAGCCACCTTGCACCTGGGAATTGAATTTGTTGCAGGTGGCCCGCCCTACCCCAGGGACCAGGAGGAGCAGCCGGTTCCAGCTCATGGTATCTTTAGGGTTGGCCACCACCCGGAGGTGCGCCAGGAGGTCCTTGATGTGGGCGCTCTCCATGAATTTGAAGCCCCCGAACTTCATAAAGGGAATGCCGGTGCGCACCAGTTCGATTTCCAGGTCGAAGGAGTGGTAGCCGGCCCGGATGAGCACCGCTATCCGGCTTAAGGGGGTGCCCTCCTCCTGGAGAGCCTGCACCTGAGCCACCACCAGCTTAGACTGCTCGTTCTCCGTGGCGGCCCGGAAGAGGCGGGGGCGCGTGCCGTCGGCCCGACGCGTAAACAGGCACTTGGTATATTTGTCCTGGGCCCCGGCGATGATGGCATTGGCCAGGTCCAGGATGGGCTGGGTGCTACGGTAATTCTCTTCCAGCTTGATGATCCGCGTGCCGGGGAACAGGTTGGGAAAATCCATGATGTTCCGGAAGTTGGCGCCTCGAAAGGAATAGATGGACTGGGAGTCGTCCCCCACGGCCATGACGTTTTTATGGGAATAGGCCAGGAGCTGCACCAGCTCGGCCTGGAGGCGGTTGGTGTCCTGGTATTCGTCCACCATCAGGTATTGGAAACGGTTTGACAGGTGGCGGCGCACGTCCTCGTACTCTGTGAGCAGCCGTCGACCTTCCAGCAGCAGATCGTCATAGTCCAGCAAAGCGTGGCGGCGCTTTTCGTCCTGGTAGGCCGCGGTCATTTTGACCAGGTGGTCCCGCTGCTCCAGAAACTGGGGGTAATCCCGGGTTAGCAGGCCGTCCAGGGACAGGTCCTTGTTGATCACCGCCCCCAGGATCTCGGCCATGGTCTCTTTCCGGGGAAACGGCCCCGAGAGCTTTTTAAAGCCCAATCTCTCCTTGAGCAGGTTAAGGAGATCTCCCTGGTCGGCCCGGTCCATGACCGTGAACCCTTTGGGATACCCCAGGCGCTCGCCGTATTGGCGGAGCCAGAGGTAACAAATGCCGTGGAAGGTACCCCCCACCACCTGGCCCAGGGGCCGATCCAATAGATGCACCGCCCGGGTGAGCATCTCCCGGGACGCCTTGCGGGTAAAGGTGAGGAGCAGAATGGCACCAGGGTCCACCCCCTGCTCCACCAGATAGGCCAGCCGGTAGACCAGGGTGCGGGTCTTGCCGCTGCCGGCCCCGGCGATGACCAGGATGGGCCCTTCCAGGGTAGTCACCGCCTCATACTGGGCCGGATTGAGATCCTGGCTGTAATCAATCCGGCGGCCCGGGGCTTCAGGCGGTATGGGTTTGAAGGTATAGGGCATGGTTTAGGTTCTTGGGGAAGGGGGTAAGGCCGAAAGCCCTTAACCCTCCTCCAAACCCCCACTCCAATTCTTTAATTTTCCACACCGTCGCGGGCCTGTTGCTGGCGATGTTGCGGCGGGTGCCGCGGCAGGGCGACCGAATCGTGTTTGGGGGATGGTTGTTCGAGGTGCTGGAGATGGACGGGCGGCGGGTGGACCGGGTGCGCGCGAGCAAGGAAAAGCTGGCGGAGGAATAGGCTGGGCCGCCCCGTCCACGACATTGTGACGCGCCGCGCCCGGTCGGACCGCTCCGCCGGGGTATCGTGGAACTGTCATCGGACCTACAAGCGCGCGACTGGGTAAAGTGAGCCGAAACAGTGCGTGCCCCTTCGGACCCTCTGCCCGCCGTGCTGGACGCGCTGCCCGGTTTCGCCGGCCTGCTCGGACCTGACGGCGTCATCATCGCGATCAACCGCTTCGCTCTCGACCTGACCGGGCTCGAGGCGGCGGCGGTGTGCGCGATGCCGCTGAGCGCGGCACCGTGGTGGTCGGCACTGCCGCGGGCGCGCGAGCTGGTGAGCGCCGCGGTGGCGCGCGCCGCCGCCGGCGAGACGGTGCGGATCGAGACCGAACTCGGCCTGGCGGACGGGCAGGTGGCGCCGGTCGACCTGTCGGTCGTGCCGCTCAGGGCCGGGCGAGGCCGGGTGACCGGGCTGGTGGTCGCGGCGAGCGACCTTAGCGAGCGGCGGCGCAGCGCGGCGATACTCACCCGCGAGGCTGCCGAGCGCAGCGCCGCCCTGGCGGAAAGCGAGCGGCGGTTCGAGCGCCTGATCCAGGGCGTGACCGACTACGCCATCATCATGCTCGACGCGCGGGGCCAGGTGACCAGTTGGAACGCGGGCGCGGCGCGGATCAACGGCTATGCCGCCGAGGAAATCCTTGGCCGGTCCTTCGAGTGCTTTTTCACCGAGGAAGACCGCGCCGCCGGGGTGCCGGCGCGCAACCTGGCCGAGGCGACGCGGGACGGGCGGTCCGAAACCGAGGGCTGGCGGGTGCGCCGCGACGGCACGCGGTTTTGGGCCGTTTCGGTGGTGGACGCGATCACCGACGAGGAGGGCAAGCCCGCCGGATTTGCCAAGATCACCCGCGACATCACGGCCCGGCGCGAAGTGCACCGCCAGCTCATGCAGGCGCAGAAGATGGAGGCGATCGGCCAGCTCACCGGCGGCATCGCGCACGATTTCAACAACCTGCTGCAGGCCGTGTCGAGCAATCTGGAACTGGCCCGTTCGGCGGTGGCCCAGGGCGGCGCGGTGCGCGCCGACCGCCTGATCGGCAACGCGCTGCGCGCGATCGGCCGGGCGGGGCGCCTGACCTCGCAACTTTTGGCCTTCTCGCGGCGGCAGATCCTGCGCGCCGAGCGCAGCCGGGTGAGCGACGTGGTGGCCGAAATGCCCGATCTGTTGCACCGCGCGAGCGGCCAGGCGGTGCGGGTCGAGACGCGGGCCGACCCGGAGCTGTGGAGCTGCCGGATCGATCCGGGCGAGTTCGAATCGGCGCTGCTGAACCTGATGCTGAACGCGCACGATGCCATGCCGCAGGGCGGCACGGTGACCGTCTCTATGACGAATGCGTGCCTCGGGGCCGGCGAGGCGAAGGCGCTGGAACTGGCGCCCGGCGATTACGTGCGGGTCGATGTCGCCGACACCGGGACCGGCATGTCGCCCGAGGTCCTGGCGCATGCCTTCGAGCCGTTTTTCACCACCAAGGAGGTCGGCAAGGGCTCGGGGCTTGGCCTGTCGCAGGTGCTCGGCTTCACCAAGCAGTCCGGCGGTTCGCTGGTGGTGGACAGCCGTCCGGGCCGGGGCACCACGGTGTCGCTGCTGTTTCCGCGCGATGCCGGGCCGGAGCCGGACGAGGCGCCGCCGCGCATGACCGTGCTGGCCGAGAACCGCGCGGCGGTGTAACGGCCGGCGTCTTCCCCTGGGGACAAAAAGGCATGACCGTTTCCACCGCGGACCCTGAACTGCCGGTGCGGGCCGCGCTGCTGCTCGACCTCGACGGCACGCTGCTCGACATCGCGCCGACGCCGGCCGCGGTGGTGGTGCCGTCCGGGCTGCTGGACGCGCTCAGCACCCTGCGGGACGCGCTCGGCGGCGCCCTCGCGGTGGTGAGCGGGCGGCCGGTCGAGCAGGTCGACGCGCTGCTGGATGCGGCGCCCTACGCGGTGGCCGGCGAGCATGGCGGCGCGATCCGCCCCGCGCCGGGGGCCGCGCTGGAGCGGCTGGACCTGCCGGGGGTGCCAGCAGGCTGGCTGGAACGGGCCGAACGGGCCGCGGCCGGCACGCCGGGTGTGCTGTTGGAGCGCAAGGCGCACGGCTTCGCGCTGCACTTCCGGCTGGCGCCGGCGGCGGGTCCGGCGCTGCACCAGGTCGTGCTGGCGATGCTGGCGGACGGCGGGGCGGAATTCACCGTGATGCCGGGGCGCAGGGTCTGGGAAGTCCTGCCGCGCGGCGCCGACAAGGGCCGGGCGGTGCACGCCCTGATGGCACGTCCGCCGTTCGCCGGCCGGGTGCCGGTTTATGTCGGCGACGACGTGACCGACGAGGACGGCATCCGTGCGGCGCGGGAGTTGGGCGGCCTCGGCCTCAAGGTGCAGGATCGGTTCGGCGATGCGGCCGGGGTGCGCGAATGGCTGGGGATTTTGGCCCGTTCGCATTTTTCTTGACAGCTCCGTGACAGCGCAGCAAAGTAATCAGCGTCGTCAACAGAGACGGGGGGTGCCAAACAA
>JBKQVS010000147.1:0-44526 GCA_052139855.1 Desulfobaccales bacterium | reverse complement strand
GGGGGACGCGAGTCCCCCGCCCTCCCCACAAACTCCCCTCCCAACCCCCTGTACTGGTAGGGGCGACCCGTTGGGTCGCCCCTTTTCATTGCCGGTACAAAATGCGCAGCCTATATGAGCTCGCCCTCTCTTTTATTCATTTGGATAAATCAGTTTTCCGGTTTTTCTATCAAATAAGACTTCCTTAATAATATCTGAATAAATATCAAGTAATTTTATTAATGCTATATTATTATTCTTAATAATTTGTTTCCATTCATTACGAATTTTGATAAATGTTATTTTATAATAGCCAGTCATAAAATTACCGATTATTATTTCTTCGGATAATGTAAGTAAATCCATTAATTTTAACCGTTCTATATTCTTAGCTTCGAATCTGTGTTTGTGAACATGCCTACTTCTTGTATAGACTATATTTTTAAGAGATTCTTCTACTAATATCTTAATTTTATCCTTAATAGCAATGTAATAAATATTCTTTTTATGGCAACGATCTATAATTGTTACATAAGATAGCAATCTTTCTTTCAATAAATAAATTTCATTAAAATAATTTTCTATATTATAGTTAAGATATCGTATCTTAGTAATTTGCTTATTTTTATATGGAAATGTGCCAATATAAACTTCAATATCCTTTAAAGCTTGAATTGAGGAGAATATTTCATTAAATCCAAAAAAAATTTTTCCAAAATAAATTTCTTTTTTATTTAAAGGCTTATTAATGACAGTGGGACCATCAATGTTATGAAGACTATTCCATAAAGCCTCCCCTAATTCTTTGCTATAATCCTTGAAGCTGGGGATTAATATATCTTTTGCATTATCAAACATTAATTTTTTAAATTTTTCCCAACCCTTCATAAGGATACCTTTTAAAGATCAATATTACTAAATAAATTTAAAATATAATACAATAAATAATTATTATTATTTAAAATAATTTAAGATTTGTGGCCATAGTTGCCCGGCGGGGCCTTGGAGGAAGTGGTCGGTGAGGGTTTGGGTGAGGCGCGTGGGTTCCAGGTTATTTTCGATGATGAGGGCGCGCCATTCTTTGGCGATGTGGGGGATATAGCTGGCCGGGGCCACTTCGCCCGAGGTGCCGATGACCAGGAGCAGGTCGCAGTGTTGGGCCAGGGCTTCGGCCTGGGCCTGGGCCGCGGGGGGAATGGGTTCGCCGAAGAAGACCACGTCGGGCCGGATGAGGCCGCCGCAGAGGCAATAGAGCGGGGTATGGGAAAAATCCAGGCTTTCCCGGGGGTGCTGGCCCCTGCAGGTATCGCAGATGAAGCGCAGGGCGTTGCCGTGGTATTCCACCACGTGGCGAGACCCCGCGGCCTGGTGGAGGTTATCGACGTTTTGGGTGATGATGCCGGTGAGAAAGCCCTTGGCCTCGAGGGCCGCCAGGGCGTGGTGGGCCGGGTTGGGCCGGGCCCGGGTGATGACCGCGTCCATTTCTTTGAGCATGGCCCAGACCTTGGCCGGGTTGGCGCGGAAGGCCCGGATATAGGCGTATTCCATGGGGTCGAAGCGGGACCAGAGGCCGCCGGCGCTGCGGAAGTCGGGGATGCCGGACTCCACGGAAATACCGGCGCCGGTTAAGGCCACCACCCGGGGATGCCGGCGGATGAGTTCGGCCAACTCCGGGGGGGTAATTTCTTGCTGCTGGGCTTTCATGGAGTCGGTTCTCAGCGGATGAAATAGATCAGGGCGATGACGACCCCGGCGGTCACGACGATGCGGCGCAGGGTGACCGGCTGAATGCGGCCGGCCAGGCGGCCGCCCAGGGCGCCGCCCGCCAGGGCGCCCACTGCCATCACCAACATCGCGGACCAGACCACCTGCCCGGAAAACAGGAAGAAGATGGCGGCGGCAAGGTTGATGCTGAACGACAGGACTTGCTTCAGGGCGTTCAAGCGGGTCAGGGTGTCTTCCAGAACGAGTCCCAACACGGCCAGGACGATGACGCTGAGCCCGGCGCCGAAGTAGCCGCCGTAGATGGAGGCCAGGCCAACCGGCAGGACGGTCCAGGCCTCGTGGGGGTTCCCCGAGCCGTGGCGTTCGGCCCGCTTAACGAGCCAGGTGCGCAGGCGGTCCTGGACGGCCAGCAAGCCGGCGGCCAGCAGGATCAAGTAGGGCACCATGACCCGAAAGGCGTGCTCGCCGGTGTTGAGGAGCAAGATGCCGCCGGCGATCCCGCCCAAGGCCCCAGCGGGGGCCAGCAGCCACAACCGCCGCGTATGGCCGCGCAGGTCGCGCAGTTGGGCCAGGGTCCCGCCGAGATAACCGGGGCAGAGCGCCACCGTATTGGTGATGTTGGCCGAGACCGTGGGGATCCCCACCGCAGTCAGCATGGGAAAGGTGATGAGGGTGCCGCCGCCGGCCAGGGCATTCACCGCACCCCCGGCGACCGCCGCCAGCCCCACCAGAACAAACTCAAGACCGCTCATTTAACTTCCTTTTCATCCACCCGGATGCGGGCGTCCAGGGCGAGGAGGCCGGGTTTCCCCGGGAAGGCCCGCACCGGGTTGAGGTCCACCTCCCGGATGTGGGGAAAGTGGAGCATCAGATGGGAGAGCAGGCTGAGGGCCCGGGCCAGGCTGTCCAGGTCGGCAGGGGGGCGGCCGCGGATGCCAGCCAGGATGCGGCCGATGCGGGTTTCGGCCATGAGGTCCCGGGCCTGGGCCGGGTTCAGGGGGGCCAGGCGGAGGGCGACGTCATCCAGGATTTCGGTATCGACGCCGCCGGCGCCGAAGGCCAGGACAGGGCCGAAGGAGTCATCCCGGCGGGCCCCGAGGAGGAGTTCGCGGCCGCCGGCCACCTGGGACATGACCACCACCTGCCAGGCCTCGTTGGGAGGCAGGTGGGTTAAAGCCACCTGGGCCAGGCGGGAAAATGCCTGCTGGACCGCGGCGGCATCTCGTAAGTCCAGTTCTACGCCGCCGGCCTCGGTTTTGTGAATCAGGCTGGGGGCCGAGAGTTTGAGCACCACCGGGAACCCGAGGCGGCCGGCTGCGGCCGCGGCGGCTTCGGGGCTGGCGGCCGGGACCCAGGGGGCCAGGTCGAGGCCCAGGGCGGCGATGACGGTGAGGGCCTGGGAGAGAGGGAGAAAGCCCGCGGTTTGGGGACCCTTCAGGGCGGCGGCAATGGCATCGGTTTTTGGTAAGGGGGGCGGCTCCGCTAGACTCAGGGGCTCTCGCCGGGCGGCCAGGTCGCGGCTCAGGGCCAGGGCCTGGACCGCGTCTTCGGGAAAATGATAGACCGGCACGCCCAGGGTGTCCCGCAGATAGTTCTCTTCCTGGGGGGTGCAGATCACGGTGATGGCCAGGGGTTTTTGGGCTTCCCGGGCCAACTCTATCATACACCGGGCCATCTCCCGGCCGGATTCCAGCTCAAAGTCGGCTATGGGGCCATAATGGAAGAGCACCGCGTCCACTTCGGGGTCCCGGCAGATCGCGGCCATGATGTCGGTGTAGACGGTGAAATCGAAGATATCCCCCAGGTCGATGGGGTTGGTGGGGCGGATGACCCCGGCCCGGGAGCGGGCGGTGAGGTCCCGGACCAGGGACTCGGACAGGGGGGGCAGGGTGAAGCCATACCGGCGGCAGGCATAGGCGGTGACCACGGCCTCTCCGCCGCTGCGGGAGAAGACCACCAGGCGATTGCCCCGGACCGGGGGCTGGTCCACCAGTTTGAGGGCGTTCAGGACCTGGGGCTGGGTCTTGAGCAGGGTGATGCGGCTCTGGCGGCAGGCGGCCTCGAGGACCCGCTCATCGGTGGTGAGGGAGGCGGTATGGGAATGGGCAATGGTGGCGGTTTCGGGGCCGACATTGGCCAGGTGCAAAAAGATGGGCTTGGCGGCCTTATGGGCGGCGGCCAGGAGCCCGCGGCCGTCTTCCAGGCCTTCCAGGTAGATGTAGATGGCGTCGGTGCCGGGGTCCTGGAGGAGATACTCCAGGACCTCGTTTTCGGCCACATCGAGTTTATTGCCCAGGCTCAAAAATTTGTTGAGGCCCAGGCCTTCTTTGGTCATCCAGGCCAGCATGTGGGTGGCCACCCCGCCGCTCTGGGCGATGATGGAGATGCGACCCGGGCGAAGCCGGGAGCCGATCTGAGCGAAGGGCAGGGCCAGGCCGATCTCGAGGTTGACGAGACCCAGGCCGTTGGGCCCCACCAGGCGCATGCCGTACTGTTTAAGCGCGGCGCGGACTTCCGCCTCGAGAGACTGTCCGGCATCGTTTAATTCGGAGAAACCGGCGGATTCCACCACGATGCGGGGAATCCCCAGTTGGCCGCATTCCCGCACCAGGGCGGGCACGACCCGGGCCGGGGCCAGGATGGCCGCCAGGTCCACGGGTTCGGGGAGGTCGGCTAACCGGGGGAAGATGGGCAGGCCGAAGGTGGTGCCGGGGCGGCGGCCCACCAGGAAGATTTTGCCCTGGTACTCGAAGTGCAAGAGATTGGCGACAATTCCCTGGGCCAGGTTGGCCGGGTCCTCAGAGACGCCCACCACGGCCACGCGGTGCGGATAGAAGAATTTTTGCATGTCCAACCTATAATGAGGTAGTTATTAATGAGAGCGGGAAAGTAGTTGCCCCTTAGCCTGACCCTCCCGCCGGGCGGGGGAGAAGGGAAAAGCAGGCAATTACTTGCAGGCCCTGGTTCAGATTAAGTATCTCCGAGTAATATACCATGATGCCGAACCGCGGAAAGCATTTAAGTTGAAGCTGAAATGGGAGGCAAAAGAGGAAGAGGAAGGGAGCGCCTGGATATCCCGGCGAGGCGGAGCAAGGCCGGAGGCCACAGAATTGCCTCGGCGGCGGTTATCTCGGGCGAGAGGCCGACAGCTTCGGAGGTCAGGCATGGCGTATGAAAAGTGCACGGACGTAAGCGAGGAGATCTGGAAGGAGGGCGCGGCCCGGGAGCCGGGGGAAATCAGCGGCCGCACCGGGGCCCTCTTTGAGGAGGGGGAGTATGAGGTGCGGTTTCTGGACCGGACCCTGCGGCTGTCGCCGGGGCGGCGGCAGGGGCAGGTGGCCGGGGCGCCCGGGGCGGAGCCGGGATTCCGGCTCTGCCTGACGGCGTTGATGTATCTCTTGCGGGTGGACCCGGCGGTTCTGGGGCCGGGGATCAGTCCGCTGGAATTACCCGGGGGCGCCACTTTTTTCCGGGGACACCACAGCTTGCCCAGCGGCCCGCTGGAGGAGCGTTTCGGCCGGGACGCGGCCGGTTTTTTGGCGGCGGGGAAGAAGCTGGGCGGCGAGACCAGGGCCGCGGGAGATGCCGCGGTGGGACTGGAAGTCTTTCCCGGGCTGGTGGTGGAAGCCATTTTGTGGCAGGCGGACGATGAGTTTCCGGCCCAGGTTTCGTTTACCGTGCCGGCCCACCTGGACCGGTTCTGGTTCCTGGATGCGGTCTGGGGCTTGCTAAACCTGGTGACCCAGGAACTGCTGCTGGCCGCGGCGGGGGAATCATCCTGATCTGGTTGGAAAATCGGCAAATTAACGATATAATACTACTAATCAACTATAGTTTAGCATGAATAAACTGCAAGGGGCGCACGACAGTGGAAGTGCAAGACAGGGCGCGGGCCGGACCCGCCATGAATCTTTCCCAGGGTGATTGCCGGGCGATTTTCGATGCGGTGAGCGACGCCATTCTGATCCACGATGCGGCGACCGGTGAGATCCTGGAGGTGAACCGGGGGATGTGCGAAATGTTCGGGTACACCCCGGAGGAAGCCCGGCAACTGAAGGTGACGGCCTTATGCGGCGGCGAGGCCGGGTCGCAACCGGAATCGGCTTTGAGCATGTTGGCCAAGGCGGCGGCCGGGAATCCCCAGGTCTTTGCCTGGCAGGCCCGGGACCGGAGCGGCCGGGTTTTCTGGGTGGAAGTGGACCTGAAACCGATCCGGCTAGAAGGGCGGGACCGCGTCCTGGCGGTGATTCGGGATATCGATCAGCGGAAACGGGCGGAAGAGGCCTTGCAGACCCAGACCCGGGTGTTGGAGAGCATGGCGGAAGGGGTCACGGTGACGGACGCGGACGGCAAGATTATTTATGCCAACCCGGCTGTCGATGCCATGTTCGGGTATCAGCCGGGGGAATTAATCGGGCAACACGGATCGGTGCTCAATGATTTTTCCGGCGCGGAGGGCCGGAGGTTGGCCCAAGAGATGGTGGAGCAGTTGCGGACGAAAGGGGTCTTATCCGGGGAGGTCAGGAATCGCAAGAAAGATGGCACCAGGTTTTATACGCAGGCCCGGATCAGCGCTCTGGAAATAGCCGGGAAGAAATGTTGGGTGGCCGTCCAGGAGGACATCACGGAGCGCCAGCAGGTGGAGGAGGCGCTGCGGCAGAGCGAGGCCAGCTACCGGATTGTCACCGAGGGGTCTTTGGCAGGGGTCTATCTGATTCAGGATGACAAATTCCGGTATGTCAACCCGATGCTGGCTCAGGCCTTCGGCTACACCCCGGATGAACTGATTGATCGTTTGGGCCCCGTGGACCTGGTGGATCCGGAAGATCGGGACCGCATCGCCGGGAACGTTAAACGCCGCCTGGCGGGAGAAGGCGTACGGTCCCGGAGTAATTTTAAAGGACTGTGCAAGGACGGATCAGTCATCTATGTGGAGACCTTATCCCGGGAGGTGGAATACCAGGGGCGGCCGGCGGTCATGGGCACCTTGCTGGACGTCACGGAACGGCGGCTGGCGGAGGAGGCCCTCAAGGCCTCGGAGGAAAAATACCGGACGATTTTCGGGGCCATCAACGACGTCATCGTCCTGATAGAGCCCCAGACCGGCGCGATTCTGGAAGTCAACCAGAAGTTCCTGGAGTCCGGCTACGAGCTGGAAGAAGTTGGGCATCTGAATATAACGGACCTGTGCAGCGACGATCCTCCCTATTCGGCCCAGGAGGGGCGGGAATGGATCAGAAAAGCCATGGAAGAAGGCCCCCAGGTCTATGAATGGTTGTCGGTAGCCCGGGACGGGCGCCGCATTTGGGTTGAGATAAGTTTAAATCTCGCGTCGTTGGGAGGCCGGGACGTGATCTTGTCGGTGACCCGGGATATTTCCGAGCGCAAGCAGGCAGAGGATATCCGGCGCCGGGCGTATGAAGAACTGGAACACCTGGTGGCGGAGCGGACCGCGGGGTTGCAGGCGGCCAACGCCCTACTGCGCCGTGAAATTGAGGAACGGCGGCGCACCGAGGGGATCGTGCGGCTGCAGCGCGATTTGGGCCTGAGGCTCAGCGGCAAGGTGGGGCTGCAGGAGGCCTTGCGGATATGCGTGGAAACCGCCATCACGATGTCGGGCCTGGACAGCGGGGGGGTGTATCTGGTGGACCCGGTTTCCGGGAGCCTGGACCTGGCCTATCACCAGGGCTTATCCCCCGAGTTCGTGGAACAGGCGGCGCATTACGAGGCGGATGCGGTCAATACCTACCTGGTGATGGCGGGAAGGGCCCTGTATGCGCCCCTGGAAGACCTGCCGGGCATCCTGGATGAAAAGGACCTGAAGGAAGGCCTGACCTCGCTGGCGATCATCCCGGTAATCCACCAGGACCGGGTCATCGCCTGCATCAACATCGCGTCCCACCAGTATGAAGAGGTGCCGGCCACGGCCCGGGCGGCCCTGGAGACGCTGGCGGCCCAGGTGGGCAGCGCCATTGCGCGGGTGCAGGCGGAAGAGGCCCTGGGCCGGTCCAAGGAAGAACTGGAAATCAGGGTGGCGGAGCGCACCGCCCAGTTGCAACGGGCCAACGAGTCGCTGGAAGCGGAACTCCTGGTCCGCGGTGACATTGAAAAGTCCCTGCGCTTTAGTGAAGCCAAATATCGCACCCTGGTGGAGCAGATCCCAGCCATCACCTATACCATTTCCCTGGCGGCAGGGGTGGACTTCCTCTATGTCAGCCCGCAGATCGAGACTTTGCTGGGTTTCTCGCCCGAGGCCTGGCGGGCGGATGCGGAGAACTGGGAGCGGCAGATCCATCCGGAAGACCGGGAGCGGCTGTTGGCCGAGATCACCTATAGTCTGGAATCGGGTGAGCCGTTCGCCACCGAATACCGTTTGCTGGCCAAATCCGGGCGGGTGGTCTGGTTCCGGGATGAAGCCCAGGTGGTTTATGACGTGGAAGGCCAGTTCCTGTTCCTGCAAGGGCTGGCCCTGGACATCACCGAGAGAAAGCGCGCGGAGGAAGCTCTCAGGGCAACCACCCACACCTTGCAGACGCTGATCCAGGCGTCGCCGCTGGCCATCATTACCCTGGATCTGGATTTTAAAATCACCCTGTGGAACCCCGGGGCGGAACGCATTTTCGGGTATAAGGAATCAGAAGTGCTGGGGGGGTATCTCCCGGTGGTTCCGGAAAACCAGCGGACTGAGGAGGAGGCCAGGCTTGAGGCGGAAATGGCGGGCAAGGCGCAAGACGCCCTGGAACTGAGGCGGGTGTGCAAGGACGGCTCGGTGGTTGACGTGCATTTATGGACGGCGTCGCTGTTTGACGCCAAGGGCGAAATCATCGGCAATATGGGGATTCTTGCCGATATCACGGCGCGCAAGCGGGCTGAGGAGGCGCTGCGGCGGCAGGCGGAACTCCTGGAGTTGGCCCACGACGCGATTATCGTCCGGGACCTGGACAACCGCATCGTCTTCTGGAATACCGGGGCCGAGAAAACCTATGGCTGGGGCAAGGCGGAGGCGCAGGGGCAAGAACCCCATAAACTCCTGAAGACGGAGTTTCCCCAACCGCGGGGGGAATTGGAGGCAGAGCTGTTCCGCCGGGGTCAATGGCAGGGTGAATTAGCGCATATCAGGCGGGACGGCCGGCGCATGGTGGTGACCAGCCGCTGGGCTTTGCAACGGGACAAGGCGGGACAGCCCACCGCCATTTTGGAAATCAACCGGGATATTACCGGGCAGAAGCAGGCCGAAGCCGGGCGGGCGCGCCTGGCCGCCATCCTGGAAGCCACCTCCGACCTGGTGGGCACCGCCGACCTGGAGGGCAGGATACTCTATCTCAACCGGGCCGGCCGGAAGATGTTGGGTATCGGGGTGGAGGAGGAGGTCTCCGGGCTCACGGTTAAGGACTTGCATCCCGAGTGGGCTTACCGACTCCTGCTGGAGCAAGGCGACCGCGAGACCCTGCGCCACGAGGTCTGGAGCGGGGAGACGGCGTTTATTAGCCGCACCGGGCAGGAGATTCCCACCTCGCAGGTGGTCATTGCCCATGAAGGCGCCGGGGGCAAGGTGGAGTTCTTCTCGACCATTGCCCGGGACATCACCGGGAGCAAACGGGCGGCCGAGGCCCTGCAGGAGGCCAACAATCGACTGCGGATTCTGGTTGAGGCGTCGCCGTTGGCGATGATCGCCATCAACCTGGAGCGGCGGGTCATCAGCTGGAATCCGGCGGCGGAACGGATGTTCGGGTGGAGTCAGGCAGAGGTCATGGGGCAGGTCCTGCCGACCATCCCCAAGGCCCGGGAGCCCGAATTTACCGACCTGCGCCAACGCAATCTGGAGGGTATCACCATACTGGGCCAGGAGCGGCAGCGGCAGCGGCGGGACGGTTCCCTGATCGACGTCAGCCTGTCCACCGCGCCGCTCCATGATGGGGCCGGGGCCCTGATCGGCACCCTGGGGATCATCGAGGACATCACGGAACGCAAGCGCATGGCGGAGACGCTGTGGCAAACCAGCCGGGCCCTCAAGGCCATCACGGAATGCCGCCAGGCTTTGATCCGCGCCACCAAAGAGGCGGAATTATTGCACGAGGTGTGCCGGATTATCGTGGAGGTGGGCGGTTATCGCATGGCCTGGGTGGGCTATGGCGAGGAGGATGCCAACAAGTCGGTCCATGCGGTGGCTCAAACCGGGTTCGATGAGGGCTACGTGGAACAGCTCAACGTTACCTGGGCGGATACGGAGCGGGGCCGGGGTCCTACGGGCACGGCGATCCGGACCGGCAAACCGGTGATTTGCCGAGATATCCTGAGTGACCCCGTTGTGGCAATCTGGCGCGAAGAAGCCATGAGCCGTGGTTTTCATTCGATTCTGGGCCTTCCCTTAAGGGGCTTGGCCCTGTTCGGGGCCCTGACCATTTATGCGACAGAGCCCAATGCCTTTGACGATGAGGAGATCAACCTGCTTTTGGGCCTGGCCAACGATTTGGCCTATGGCATTATGGCCTTGCGGGGCCGGGCCGAGCAGCGGCGGGCGGAGGAGGCCCTGAAGGAGTCGGAGCAGGAACTACGGCTGCTCACGTCCCAACTCCTGAGCATCCAGGAAAAAGAGCGCCGGCGGGTGGCCAGGGAATTGCATGACGAATTAGGCCAGGCCCTGACGGTTTTGAAGATCAATCTGGTGGCCATTGAAGACAATCTGGGGCCGGATCAGCAGCCCCTGAGGGCAAATTGTGAAAACATGCTGGCTTATATCGATACGGTCATTGAAAATGTGCGCCGCCTGTCCTGGGACCTCAGTCCCTCGAGTTTAGAAGATCTGGGCCTGTCGGCGGCGCTGGGATATTTGGTGGAGGAGACCTGCCGCAATCATCATATAGAATGCACGGTGGCGATGGACGAAATCGACCAGCTCTTTCCGCCGGAAATCCAGATCAACATTTACCGCATTTTTCAGGAATCCTTGACCAATGTGGTCAAACATGCCGGGGCCAGCCTGGTGAAGGTGAAGGTGACCCGAGAGGATGGCACGGTAGCCTTTACGATCCGGGATAATGGCCAGGGATTTCAGGTAAAGCAGGCCATGTCCGGGAAAAGCGGCAAGAGGGGCCTGGGTTTGACCGCCATGAATGAGAGAGCCCTCATGGCCCGGGGCTCGCTCAAGATCTCGAGCCGGAGGGGCCAGGGCACAACCATCGCGCTTTCCATGCCAACGGGGAAGGGTGGGAACTAATTATGTATAAGATCGTTTTGGCCGAAGATCACGTGCTGGTGCGGGAGGGGATTAAGAAAATCATTGAGGCCCTACCGGGGCTGCAGGTGGTGGGAGAAGTGGGGGACGGCCCCGAACTGTTGGAACTTCTCAAAGGCCTGGCGGTTGACATGGTGATTCTGGATATCTCCATGCCGTCTCTGCCGGGGATAGAAGCGACGCGGGAGATTAAGAAGGCCTACCCGGCGGTCAAGGTGCTGATTCTGACCATGCACAAAAAGAAAGAATACCTGAATAATGCCATATCGGCGGGAGTTGACGGCTATCTGCTCAAAGAGGACGCCCCCAAAGAACTGCTCAACGCCATCGACATGATCAGGCAGGGGCTGACCTACGTATCCCCCTTGCTTTCCAGTGACCTGGTGGACCTATATGTCCAGGGCCGGCGCCAGGATGAGGCCGAACCGACCGATCCGCTCTCGCCCCGGGAAATTGGGATCATCAAAATGATCGCGGAGGGCAAATCGAGTAAAGAAATTGCGGAAATCCTGTTTCTGAGCTTTCGGACTGTTCAGAATCACCGGACGAAAATTATGAAGAAACTTAACCTCAAGAAAAATACGGATCTGGTGCGATACGCCATCCGCAAAGGCTATACGGCCACTGCCGCGCCCTGAACCCCGCCGTAGTCCCCCTATAACCGGATAGTGCAATGAAATCAAGCCGAAAGGCGGGATTAAGAGTACTTTGCTCTATAAAAAAGAGTACTTTGCCTCATTTTCTTCTGGAAGATAGGTCTGATATGGTTGATGCAGGGTTAGTTTAAAGGGTAACTTAATATTTTAAAGAAACGGGTTGACTATGGCACACTTGTACAAAAAGCTCAAAAAAGGGCACGAATATTTTTATATTCGGGAAACCCAGCGGGTCTATGGCAAGCCCACCACCATTAACCAGGTGTACCTGGGCACTGCGGATAAAGTGCAGGCGGCATTAGGAAAAGGCGGTTTCTCCCCCAAAGAATTCGGGTCGGTTTTCGCGCTCAACGAACTGGATCGGGCGGTGGACCTGGCGGGCATGATCAATGAGATCCTACCTCCCAAAAAGCGGGTACGGGGGCCGTCGCTGGGAGAACTGGTCTTCTATGCGGCGCTGAACCGGGCCATAGCCCCCACCAGTAAAAGGCAACTGGCGAACTGGTACGAAACCACGGACATTCAAAGGATTCGTCCCCTGAGGCTGGAGTCGCTGAACTCGCAAAATTTTTGGAACCACTGGGATCGGATCAGCGATTCGGACCTGGAAAAAATCAAGACGGCTTTTTTCAAAAAGATCAATTCCCTCTTACCGGCGGAGAAGCACCGACTGATCATTGAGGCCGCGGATATCTCGGCGCCTCCCAAGCCGTCGGCCTTTGCCGGCCTGTCCCCGCCGGACCAGGAATTCCTGGCGGAACACCTGGCCCAGCAGAAGTTAGGATTGGCCCTGATTACGGAGTGGAGCGAGGGGATTCCTTTTTATTACCAGAGTTTCTCCGGCGGGGTGCCGGTGAAGGGCTTTTACGATCACATGGAACACCTCCTGGGCAAAGTCGCCAACCTGGGTGTGGCCATCGAAGATGTCACTTTGGTGGTTAATCAGGACATGGATGCGGCGCCGATTATCGAGCAGATCGATGCCAAAGAGGGGATGCATTTTATTGTGTCCTACGCCCCTGACTTCGCCCCCGAGTTGACCGAAATCTCTTTAAAAGATTTTCGGCCGCTGCCGGGAAAACGCGGCGCCCAATTCTCTCCCGTGGCCAAGGAAGAGGAGAAGATCCTGTTCTATGAAACGCACGCCCCCTTTTGGGGCCGGGCCCGCCGGGTGGTCATCACCTTTGACCCCAAGAGCTTTCATAAGAGCTACCAGGACCTGGGCAAGAAAGTGCAAAGGGTGCGCAAGGAGATGATGGCGTTGCAGCAGCGTTATGCCCAGGAAGCCAACCGGCAAGACGCGGTGGAGTCCATCAAGACCCACCTGGCGCAACTGTGCCAGCGCCTCAAAATCAGTCCAGCCCTCTTCCAGTTAGATTTCATTCAGGAAAAAGGGCAGTTCCGCCTGGAATTCCAGCTGGATCATCGCCAGATGGCCGGCGTGGTGCGCCACTTCGGAAAGAATATCCTGATCACCGACCATGAGGATTGGGGGGTGGAGGAGATTTATGACACCTGCGTGACCCGGGCCGTGCTGGGACCCGAGATGGGCGATGCCAAGGGCACCAATAATAACCGGCCTTACGGCAACGCCAGAGACAACCGCAGTCTTTTCCAAAAAGCGTTGCTGCCTCTCTACCACTGGACCGATTCGAAAATCCGGGTTCACCTGTTTGTCTGCGTGGTGGCGCTCACGTATCTGACGCTGCTCTGCCACCGGCTGGCGGTGGCGGGTATCACTATGACCCCTCACGAGGCCATGGAGGAGTTGCGGGAATTGCGGACTGCGATTTACGTCAAGGACACCGAAGGCAAACTGAAGCGGGTGCTGGAGGAGGTCAATGAGCAGCAGGCCGCGATCCTCAAAACCCTGGGATACGTGATCGAGGATGGCAAAGTGGCGCCCTTCTGATTTGAGGCGCCCGAGGCGGGACTGTCTGCCAGTCTATCCGCCGGTTTCAGCCCCGGTGGCCGGGGTCCCGACCCTGCCACCGGGGTTTGCAATTTCCCTGCCTGTCGTTGAGACCAGCCCCCATTATCCTGTTCCGGAGGGCCTGATCGGGCCGTCCAAATCCGGAACGGGGTTGCAGTCTTCCTGCCCCTTTCTTGCCAAAATCAAGTTATAGTATTATTTTATGGCGGGGTTGGCCGGCTGCCTTAATACCGAGTTGCCTGCCATGAGCGATTGTTTGTCGCCGTCGGCTGTAGCGTGAAAGTCCAGGCGCAGGGGCGGTTCACGAACCGCCCCTACAAAGAATTTCATGATGGGGGGTTACCCAAAACGGCCATAATGCTCTAGCCTGGGGCACCGGTTTCATGGCACCCTGCTAGGAGACCCGGGGATGGGGCCTTAAAGGGCCCCGGCTCTTGCCGGCCATTCGATTATGAACGAGATGATCTTTACGGACAATCTGGGAAAAGACTACCAGGACCTGGTGGCCCTGGACGGTCTTTCTTTGCAGATTCCCCCGGGAGAGATTTTCGGTTTGCTGGGCCCCAACGGGGCCGGCAAAACCACCACCATCAAGATTCTGACCACTCTGGCCCGACCCAGCCGGGGCACGGCCCGGATCCAGGGCTTTGATGTGGTGCGCCAGCCTCTGGCCGTGAAACAGCTCATCGGGGTCTGCCCCCAGGAAATCAACCTGGACCGGGAACTGACCGCGTTCGAAAACTTGTGGATCTACGGGCGGCTGCACCGCATGGCGGATCTTTCGGCCCGGATTGGGGAACTGCTGGTGTTCGGGAACCTGGAGGAACGGGCCCACAGCCTGGTGCGGGATTTCTCCGGGGGGATGCAGCGGCGGCTCCTGATCCTCCGGGCCCTGGTGTCCCGGCCCCGGGTGCTCTTTTTAGACGAGCCCACCGTGGGCCTCGACCCCCAGGTGCGGCGGCAACTCTGGAACCTCATCCAGGGATTCAAGCAGGAAGGCATCACCATTATTCTGACCACGCACTATATCGAAGAAGCGGAGATGCTGTGCGACCGGGTGGGGGTCCTGAACCGGGGCCGGCTCATCGCCCTGGACACCCCCGGCGCCCTGGTGGCCAAGGTGGGGGGGTATGTGGTGGAAACCCTCAACAGCGGGCAGCGGCAGTATTTGCTGGTGCGGGACAAGGAGGAGGCCTATGCCCGGGCCCAAACGGAGCCAGCCGGGGTCATCATCCGGCAGGCCAACCTGGAGGACGTGTTTATCCAGCTCACCGGGGAGCGGCTGACCAATTGAACTGGTTTCCCATCTTTTACCGTGAAATCCTGCTGTTCCGGCGCCGGTTGCTGCGACTGGGCTACGTGGTTTCGGCCCTGGTTTCCCCCATGCTCTATCTCCTGGCCTTCGGGCTGGGTTTGGGAAAACGGGTGTCTATTGGCGGGGGCAGCTATCTGGACTACCTGCTGCCGGGCCTCATCGCCATGACCTCCATGACCAATTCCTATACCTGGATCGCCACCAGCATGACGGTGGGGCGCCTCCACTTCCGGACTTTTCAGGTCTATATCCAGTCCCCGGTGACTGCCACCGACATCGTGGTGGGCCAGATCCTGGCCGGCATGGTCCGGGGGCTGTTCGCCTCGGCCATCCTCCTGGGGTTGGGGCTGTTTCTGGGGACCGGCTTTCACCCCAACCTGATGTTCATCCTGGTTTTGATCCTCAACTGCCTGGTGTTCGCGGCGTTTGGGGTGATCGTGGGGATGAAGTCCCGGTCCCATGAAGACACGGCCACCTTCACCAATTTCTTTATCATGCCCATGGCGTTTTTCTGCGGCACGTTTTTCCCGGTGGATGAGATGCCCTGGCTGGTTAGGGATATCATCAAGGCGCTGCCGTTGACCCATACCAACCACCTGCTGCGTTTTCCCTTCTGGAATGTAGAGAACTTTTGGTCCCTGGCCCTGCTTTCGGCCTACGGCGCGGTCTGCCTGGCTTTGGGGATTATCATCGTCCGGCGGTACAGCGAGTAGGGTTGGCCTGGCGGGGCGGGCCTCCCTGGCCGCCGCCCTGACAAGCCGGTGGTAAAACCGGCCATACCCTCGATGGTCATGCTGGGGAGTCGCGCCTGAGTTGTTGGCCCACCCGGAAATCATGAAAGGCTATTATAGGGGCGGTTCGCGAACCGCCCTTACGGGAACTTTTCGGAAAAGTTTTTCATGAACCTTTGGCCTAACCGCAAATCATGAAAAGTTCATGTCGGCCCTTGCTCTTGACTTTGAACCCTGAACCTTGAACTTATCGAAGCAGGAGATGTGACGATGGACCCTGAATGCCCCAAGCTGGAGACCTACCTGAAAGAACTGGAACACCTGAAGACCATGTTCCCGGTGCCGGTGTCGAATCCGGTGTTGGACGGGTATTTTGTCCATACGGTGTCCCGGTTCCTGGACCTGGTGGATGACTTGAAATCGTCGGCGCCGCTTTTGGGCAAGATGCGGTCGGAGCATGATGACGACGGCTTAGGCGGCGGCTTCCCGGAAGCCATGAGTTCGGTGGCCGAAGTCACCCGAAATCTGGCGGAACACTGCCAGGGCATGCCGGTTTGGGCCCACCCCAATGCCCAGATCAATGTGATCCCACCCCCCAGCATCCCCAGTATCCTGGCGGTTATGGTTTCGGCCATCTATAACCCCAACATCATCTGGGACGAATACTCGGCCCGGTTTGCCGAGGCCGAGATTAAGGCCGTGGCCATGCTGGCCGATCTCATCGGGTACGATCCCAGGCGGGCCGGCGGGGTGTTTACCTTCAGCGGCACCGGCACCATCCTCTATGGGGTGAAGCTGGCGTTGGAAAAACTGTCCGGGGGCCGCACCATGCGGGAGGGCATCCGGGAGGACGTCAAGGTGGTCGGGTCGGCGGCGTCGCATTACGCCCGGCTCAACGTGGCCGGCTGGCTGGGACTAGGCACGGATAATCTGGTGACCATCCCCACGACCCGGGACAACGAGATGAACCTGGCCGACCTGGAGGATTACCTCAGGCAGGCCATGGGCCGGAAAGAAAAGGTGGCGGCGATCATCGCCACCATGGGCACCACGGACGCGTTCGGGATTGACGACCTGACGGGCATCGTGCGTCTCAGGGACGGTTTGGCTCGGGAATACGGCCTGAGCTATCGGCCCCACGTGCATGCGGACGCGGTCATCGGTTGGGCCTGGGCGGTGTTCCGGGATTACAACTTTGGGGCCAATCCCCTGGGCTTTCACGCCAGGACGTTGGCCTCCCTGCAGCATTCCCTGGGGCGGCTGGGGGACCTGTCCCTGGCCGACAGCATCGGCTTTGATTTCCACAAGACCGGCTACGCCCCGTATATTTCCAGCGCCTTTTTGGCGAAAGAGCGTAAGGATTTGGCCCTCCTGTCCCGGCACCCGGACCAGATGCCCTATCTCTACCAGTTCGGGAACTATCATCCCGGCATTTATACGCTGGAGTGCTCCCGTTCGGGCGCCGGGGCCCTGGCGGCTTATGCCAACATGCGGCTGCTGGGCAAGGAGGGGTACCGGATTCTCATCGGGCACATGGTGGAGATGGCGGAGATGCTCCGGGAGCGGCTGGAGGGGCACGCCTTTCTGCAGGTGCTCAATGACGGCAATTTCGGGCCCGTGACCCTGTTTCGGGTCTACCCCCCGGGGGTGGAGGCGGCCGCGGCCTGGCGGCGGGAGATCGACGACCCGGGTTACGGGGAGGCCTTGAGCGCACACAACGCCTACAATCGGCGGATTTTCACCTTGATTCATGAACGGGCCATGCGGGGGGAAGGGGTCTTGCTGTCGTGGACCGATGCCTACCGGCACGCGGCCTATGACGGGCAAACCGGCCCGCCCATTGCGGCGTTGAAGTCCTTTATCCTCAGCCCCTGGACGGATTTGGCGGCGGTGGACCTGGTGGCCCGCCAGGTGCTGGAGGCCCGGGAGCAGTTGACCGCGGAGCCGGTGGCGGAGTGAAGGAGTGGCCAGTTACCAGTTGCCAGTGGTCAGTAGTCAGTAGTCAGTGGTCAGAGAAAAATTGACTAATCACTGAGTAATAACTGGGTTTCATCCGGGAACCGCTTAAGATTCCTTCCTTTACCAGAGGCGGGCCAGGGGGATTTTAGAACTATCCAAAAATCCCCCTAAATCCCCCTTTTTCAAAGGGGGACTTTGCCTGATATTCTGTATGGTAAGCATCCGGATGGAGCCTAACTTATGCCGGTCTGCCGGGCGGGGGGCCGGCGGGTTCCGGGGGAACCGGCCGGAGTGATCCTGGTGGATCACTTGAGGGTGTTGAGGAAGTTCACCAGGGCCGCCTGCTCCAGGGGGGGTAGGTAGGCGTAGCTGGGCATTTTGGCCCGGGGGTGGCGCTGGCGGGGATAAGCGAGGGAGATGGCCAATTCCCGGGGGGTTAGACGGGCCCCGACCCCGTCTAAGGGTGCGGCGAGGGTGCCGCCGTGCCCGTTCAAGGCGTGGCAGGCGAGGCAGCCCAAACGCCCGGCCAGTTCGGCTCCCTGGGGCCCCTGGGTCTGGGCCCGACTTAGGGGGCAGGCCAGGAGGAAGGCCAGGGCCAGCCCCACGATCAGCGGGATTTTCACGGCTTGGCTTCGCCCGCGGTAATCAGCTTTTGGATCTCGGCTTTTTCCGGGTGGTTGGGGTTCAATTCCAGGGCTTTTTTGAACAGGGCCGCGGCCTTGCCCTTCTGGCCGTCGGCATAGTAGTCGGTGGCCAGGTTGATCATGGACACCCAATTTTTCGGGTCGATCTCAATGGCCTTTTGAAAGGCGGCCATCTCTTTCTGACGGAATTCCGGCACTCCGAGCTGGTTGTATTTGAAACGGTAGGCCATGCCCATCATGTTGTAGGCGGTGGCGGCCCGGGGTTCGGCTTTGATGGCCTTTTCGTAGCTGGCAATGGCCGCGTCATACTTCTGATGTTGGAAATTGGCAAACCCTTCCTGAATATATTTCTCGGCGTTATCACCGCTGCAACCCAGGATGGCCGCCAGGAGCATGGTGGTGAGGATGAGTCTGAACATCTTACCTCCGGCTGGTCAAAATTAATCGGGTATCACCGCAATCCGGGCCGGGAGGCCCGCCCTCCGGGGGCCAGGGCCGGCGAGGCCGCGGCTCCCTGCGCCGTTTCCCCTTGCAAAACCTCGTCCCGGAAGCCTGAATATTTTTAACAAATATAATCCTTAAAAACATTAAGCAAGCAAAATAACCTGAGGGGGAAAATAAGCGACAGAAGTGAGGGGAAGTGCAGGCAGGGGAGGGTTCGGGCCGGGGGGCAGATCAGGGGACCCCCCCGACTTTATGAGGGGCTCAGGGCGATTTTCGCCAGGCGGCGCTGCCCCAAAATGAGGGCCGGGAAGCTAAGCCGGGGAGGCGAAGCGCCGGTGACAAAACCTGAGGATCAAGAGGGCAAACAGCCCTCCGCCCAACAAGGGCAGGGTTCCGGGCAGGGGCACGGGGTCCCCTTGGTTGCGCCGGTTTACGTGAAGCACCAAGTCGTTATCATCCAGACCGTAGAAAGAGGGGTGATGGCGCCTTTCCTCAAAGACAATGATGTATTGTCCGGCATAGAGTGGATCAATCTCGCCCAGGTCGAAGATTGAACCGCCGGACGGATGGGAAGATTTGGCGCCAGAGGGGTAATTGGGGGTGGTCAGGAGGATGGTCTGCCGGCGGGCGGCCTCAAAAAAACCGAAGTCCGAGGTTTCGGTAAAGGTTAGATCGCCGGTCCACTGCCCTGATTGTTTCGGGATCAGCACGCGGATGCCTTCGGCAGGAGGCTTATGGCCACGACCCGGAAGCGTGATAACCAGGGGGTGTATGCCCCAGGGCCGGGACTGGCCCGGACCCAGGGCAAAGTGGTCGATGGAGTAGTCGCCCGGGGGCAGGCTGTTTAGGGGAATGGCGTGCCGGAGAGCGTTATCGTCAACGGAAAAGCCCCAGACGCGGATAATTTGGGCGAGATTCTCCTCGCTTGGCCCAAGCTCCCTGGGGGTGTGAAGGGTAATGGCGGGCGCGGCCACCGCGGTGGCCAATACGAGGACCAGAACCATGAGCAGAAGGTTCCCGGGCTTCATAGTCTCCCCTTTTGCAAGTTAAGATTGTCCCAGGATAGTGCAAGCCCGGTGCCAAGGGGTTTGTGGCATAATTAATCAATAATATTAAGTTGTTACAAGACAAGGGCCGGAGGCGCACCCGTGAGTATGGGTGCAGCGGGGCCGATAAACCCAGACTCAGGGGACCTGAGCCCGAAAGCTTGGGGGTCCGGGAGGCCGGGGTGAGGAGTCACGGGGCTGCGGGAGCGTACCGGGAGGGGCAGGCGTTCCTTGACAGGGGGGCGCCCGGTGCCCATTATAAGGCAGAGTTTCGCAACAATCAGGGGTGTGGCCCGAAAAATGCTGGAGCAGAGACGCGGAGGGTAAGATCATGTCCAAAGAAATGTATCCCGGATGGTATTCGTTCATTAAGGAAAAGCATGGGAAATTCATCAAGGCCCTAGAGCAGCTGGGCGAGGCGGTGCGCCAGGAGGGGCCTCTGGATGAGAAGACCGCCCAGCTGGTCCAACTGGCGGCGGCCGCGGCCAACGGTTCGGAGGGGTCAGTGCACAGCCATGCCCGAAGAGCCTTAAAGGCCGGGGCGTCTTCGGAAGAGATATACCACGCGGTCATCCTGCTCACCAGCACCATCGGCTTTCCCCATACGTCGGCGGCCTTGAGCTGGGTCTATGACGTCCTGGGGGAAGAGGGGAAGTGAGGTGCGGTGGGGGGTGGAAAGTTCAAGGTTCAAGGATCAAAGTTACGGGTAAGTTCTGCATGAACTTTTCATCAGTTTTCATTAGTTCCGGGTGGGCCAAGGGCCGATGAATGATTGGCCCGGGGAGGATAAAAAATGCTTGGCATCGGGAGTGAATTTCGCTATCCTGAATATAAAATAACGAAGGATTAAGATAAGCGCCCGGTGGTGTCATGATGGGGCTGAAAGCCTGAGGTCGGCATATTTTTTTATCTGACCGCTATTCTCAATAGAATATAACGGTAGACAGCCCCATCCTTTTAAAAGAATAGCAATTTGGAAGATTTTGGTCCCCGGCGACTTCTGCCCAATATGAGATGGAGGTTAGAAAACACATGAGCAAGCCCACCTTAAATCTGAATGGGATGACCGTAGAATTCCAGCCCGGGCAAACAATCTTAGAAGTGGCCCGAGGAGCAGGTATTTATACCATTCCCACCCTGTGCTATCTCAAGGGCACAACGGCCACCGGGTCATGCCGCATGTGCATGGTGGAGGTGGAGGCGGCTCGAACCCTGTTGCCGGCCTGCGCCACCGTGGCGGCGCCCGGGATGGTGATTAAGACCGAGTCGGATAGAATAGACGCGGCCCGACAGATGGTGCTCGAGCTTTTGTTAGCTTCCGGCAACCATAACTGCCTGGTATGCGAAGCCAATGGGGTGTGCGAGTTGCAGGCCTTGGCGTACCGTTATCAGGTGCCGACGCCGAGTTTCACCAACCCGCCGGATACCCGGTATGAACTCGAAGATAATAAGCATTTGATCCGCCGGGATTTTTCCAAGTGCATCATGTGCGGTCGGTGTGTGCGGGCCTGCAACGAGAAGCAGGTGAATCAGGCCATCAGCATCGGCTACCGGGGGGGGCACAATAAGATCGTGACCCGCTCGGATAATGCTTATAGCGATTCGGACTGCGTCTTTTGCGGCGAATGTGTGCAGTCCTGCCCGGTGGGCGCCCTGTTGGAACTGAAAGCCATCGGCAAAGCCAGGGCGTGGGAGACCAGGAAGGTTCGCACCACCTGCCCTTACTGCGGCGTGGGCTGTCAGTTGTGGCTGCACGTCAAGGGCGGCGAGATCGTCAAGGTGACCGGGGTGGACGGCGCCGCGCCCAATCAGGGCCGCCTCTGCGTCAAGGGCCGGTTCGGTTATGATTTTATCTACTCGCCGGAGCGGCTGAAGACGCCACTGATCAAGACCAACGGCGAATTTCGGGAGGCCTCCTGGGACGAGGCCCTGGACCTGGTGGCCCACAAGCTCAAGGAGACCATGGCCGAACACGGGCCGGACGCCATTGCCGGGGTAAGTTGCGCCCGCAGTATCAATGAAGATTCTTACCAGATGCAAAGGCTTTTTCGCGCCGTGATCGGGACGAACAACATCGATCACTGCGCCCGTACCTGACACGCTCCTACCGTCGCCGGGCTGGCGGCTTCCTTCGGTTCCGGAGCCATGACCAATTCCTTCGCCGATTTTGCGAAGGCTGAAATGTTTTTTGTGATCGGCTCAAATATGACTGATGCCCACCCCGTGGCCGCGACCTTTCTGAAAAACGCGGTGCGAAAAGGCGCTCGCCTCATCGTGGCGGACCCGCGTCGCACCAAGCTGGCGGAGTTCGCCGATATTCACGTGCCCATTAAAGTAGGTTCCGATGTGGCGTTTCTCAATGGGTTGATGCACGTCCTCATCACCGAAAATCTCTATGATCAGAAGTATGTCGAATCCTGCTGCACCGGCTTCGAGGCCCTGAAAGCCAAGGTCATGGAGTATCCGCCGGAGCGGGTGGCGCCCATTGTCGGGATCAGCGAGGCCATGTTAATCAAAGTGGCCCGCCGCCTGGCCGCAATCAAACCCCTGATGCTCATCTATACCCTGGGGATCACCGAGCATACCTGCGGGGTCAATAACGTCATGAGCTGCGCCAACCTGCAGATGGTCCTGGGAAACGTCGGCTTCGAATGCGGCGGGGTGAACCCGCTGCGGGGGCAGAACAACGTGCAGGGCGCCTGCGACATGGGGGCGCTCCCCAATGTCTTCCCGGGCTATCAAAAGGTGGAAGACCCGGTGGCCCGGGCCAAATTCGAGGCTGCCTGGGGGGTAAAAAAACTCCCGGAAAAGAACGGGCTCATGATGCCGCAGATGATGGACGGCCTGGTGGACGGCAAGGTCAAGTTTTTTTACGTTTTCGGGGAAAATCTGGCCAACACCGAGCCGGATATCCGGCACGTGGAACATTGCCTGGCGGCGGCCGAATTCATGGTTTGCCACGACATCTTCCCCACCGAGACCACCCGCTTTGCCGATGTCATCTTGCCCGCGGCGGCCTGGAGCGAGGACGACGGCACCTTTACCAACAGCGAGCGCCGGGTCAATCGGGTGCGCAAGGTCTCCCAGGCGCCGGGCCAGGCCAAACCCAACTGGTGGATTTTTAAAGAGCTGGCCAGGCGTTTGGGGCAGGACTGGGCCTCCAACAGCGCCCAGGAAATCTGGGATAACGAGGTCTCCCATCTGGCGCCCTCCCTGGTGGGGGTCAAGTACTCCCGCCTTGAGGCCGACGGGCTGCAATGGCCGGTGCCCGATTGCGATCACCCGGGCACCTGCACCCTGCACAAGGATGGCTGTTTCACCTGTGGTCAGGGGCGCTTCATGCCGGTGGATTGGACCCCGCCGGCGGAAGTCCCGGATGAGGAATATCCCCTGGTGCTCAGCACCGGCCGGCGGCTCTATCAATACCACAGCCGGACCCAGACGGGGCGCTGCCTGGGGTTAAACGACATCCTGGGCGAGGAGACCGCCGATATCTCACCCCAAGACGCGGACAGGCTGGGAATCAAGCACGGCGAGACCGTCAAAGTCAAGTCCCGACGTGGAGAAGTCAAAGTCAAGGCCAAGGTCACCCAGGAAGTGCCAGAGGGCCTGGTCTGGATGGCCTTCCATTTCCGGGAAGCCTGCGCCAACTGGCTCACCAATCCGGTGTTCGATCCGGTCTCCCAGACGGCGGAATACAAAGCCTGTGCAATACGCATCGAAAAAGCCTAAAGGTTCCGGCCCCGACCAGGGCGGGATTTATTATCTTACCTAACCCCCACCCACATCTTCCCTGGGGTGGGGGTACATGTTTCATTCAGAAGTCGCACATGGCTAACGATATGAAGATCGGTTCCCATTCCTTTGCAGAGTTTGTCCAATTAGTCAAATCCTTCCATGGTAATGTGGCACCCGGGGTAGTCCTGGGCGGGATTATGGTGGAGATGGCCCGGCAAAAATTGCCGGCGGCGATATTATTCGACGCCATCTGCGAGACCAGGAATTGTCTGCCGGACGCGGTGCAGCTCCTGACGCCGTGCACCATCGGCAACGGCTGGCTCAAGGTCATGAACCTGGGGCGTTTTGCCGTTATCCTGTATGACAAGTACGAGGGGGCGGGGGTAAGGGTCTGGCTGGACCCGGCCAAGACGGCGGCCTGGCCGGAGGTGAACGGCTGGTACCTGAAGCTCAAGCCCAAGGCGGAGCAAGATAAGGAGCTGCTCCTGGCCCAGATCAAAGAGGCCGGGGCGGGCCTGTTGAGCTGGGGACCGGTGACGATCCGGCCGCACCTGCTGACCCGGAAGCGGCGGGGGGGCATGGTCATCTGCCCCGTGTGCCGGGAGGGCTATCCGGCGCAGGACGGGGGAATTTGCCGGGCCTGTCAGGGAGAGGTGCCTTTCCTGGAGGATAAAGCGGCAGCCGCAAGGGTCCAGGTGAAGGCCCCGTCCCTGAAGGCGGTGCCGCTGGTGCTGGCCGTGGGCCGGCGGGCCCTGCACGACATGACCCAGATCATCCCGGGGCTCAGCAAAGGGCCGGCGGTGAAACAGGGGGAGATCATCGGGGTGGGGGATCTCTGCCGGCTGCAACAGATGGGCCGGCACCACCTCTACGTGGTGAGCGAAGACGGCCCCGGGCCGGAGTGGGTGCACGAAGACGAGGCCGCCCTGGCTTTTGCCCGGGCCATGGCCGGGGAAGGGGTGAGCTTTACGGAGGCGCCCCGGGAAGGCAAAGTCAACCTGGTGGCGGCGCAGGACGGGTTGCTGGCGGTGGAGGCGGCGCGACTGGAGCGGTTCAACCTGGTGGACGGGGTGATGTGCGCCAGCCGCCCTGATTACTCGCTGATGGCGGAGGGCCGGCCCCTGGGCGCCACCCGGGCCATTCCGCTGTTCCTGCCCCGGGCCGACTTTCTGAAGGCCCTGGCGGTCCTGGAAGACGGGCCGTTGTTTAGGATTCTGCCGCTGCGGCGGCCCCGGGCGGGAGTCCTGGTCACGGGCACCGAGGTTTTTTTGGGGCTGGTGGAGGATAAATTCATCCCCATCATCAGCGCGAAAGTGGAGAAATTTCGGGGGCAGGTGGTCAAATCGCTGATCGTGCCCGATGACCGGGGGGCCATCCGCCGGGGCGTGGAGGAACTCCTTGCGGCGGGCATCGATCTGCTGGTGACCACCGCGGGCCTGTCGGTGGACCCGGATGACGTTACGCGCCAGGGGCTGATGGAGGCGGGGGCCACAGACCTGAGCTACGGGGCGCCCATCGTGCCGGGGGCCATGACCCTGCTGGCCCGGATCGGGCCGGTCCAGGTCATGGGGGTGCCGGCCTGTGCCTTATACTTCAAGACCACGAGCTTCGACCTGCTGTTGCCGCGGTTGCTGGCGGGGCGGTTTCCGAGCCGGCGGGACCTGGCGAAACTGGGGCATGGGGCCTTTTGCCTGGAGTGCAAGAGCTGCACCTTTCCCAAGTGTCCCTTTGGGAGATAAGGTTTTGGGCGGTTCCCGGGCGGGCAATAATATACCAAAATGGAAATATTGAAGCAACGCCGATTAACAAACTATACGTTTTCGTAGATTATCAGCGAGGGAAGGCTCCGGGGCATCGAGGCGGGATTAAGCATATTATTAATAAATAAAGGAAGTTGCGCTTAATCTCCGGTTAGTGGTATGAAACTTGCCCTCCTCTCTAGACAGAATTATCGATAAAGAGGTGGAGTGGCAGCGTGGATATGGGCGTGGATCTGATCCCCCTGTGGTTGACCTTAAAGGTGGCTGGCCTGGCGACCCTGGCGGCTGTCTGTATCGGGGTGAGCCTGGCCTTCCTGATGGCCCGGGTCCAATTTTGGGGCCGGGAGTGGCTGGATGCCTTCTGCACCCTGCCCCTGGTGCTGCCGCCCACGGTCCTGGGGTATTACCTCATCGTGGTGTGGGGGCGGAACGGCTGGCTGGGGCACTGGCTGCAGGAGGTCTGGGGCATCAGCTTGATGTTTACCTGGCAGGGCGCGGTCCTGGCCTCGGCGTTGGTCTCTTTCCCGTTGGTCTATAAGTCGGCCCGGGCCGCGTTTGAAGAGGTGGACCGGAGCCTGGAAAACGTGGCCCGGACCCTGGGGTTGTCGGAGGTGGCGGTGTTTCGGCGGGTATCGCTGCCCCTGGCCTGGCGGGGCATCATGGCCGGGACCATGCTGGCCTTTGCCCGGGGTATGGGCGAGTTCGGAGCCACCCTGATGGTGGCCGGCAACCTGCCCGGTAAGACCCAAACCCTGTCCCTGGCAATTTACAGTGCGGTGCAGGCGGGAAATGATGGGTTGGCCATGACTTTGGTGTTGATCACTTCCGGCGCCTGTATCTTGATTCTGGTGACCTCCGGCAAAATTTTAAAGCTCAGCCCTAAATAATCCGACTGCGAAGGGAGAGGTAAGGAGAGGTTATGAAATGGCCTAAGATTATGGTACTGGGGCTTCTGGCCCTTGGGGGAATGTCGCTGGCCCATCCGGCGCCGGTCATGGGGGCCCAGGAGTTGACGGTCTCAGCCGCCGCCAGTTTGACCAACGCTTTTCCAGAAATAGGCAAGAGCTTCGAACAGCAGCATCCCGGCACCAAGGTGATCTTCAATTTTGCCGCCTCCGGCCCCCTGCTTCAGCAAATTGCCCAGGGAGCGCCAGTAGATGTATTCGCTTCGGCTGATCAGAAGACCATGAATCAGGCCCAGGAAAAGGGACTCATCGTGCCGGCCAGCCGGAAAAATTTTGTAAGCAATACCCTGGTGCTCATCGTGCCCCAGGACTCCAAACTCGCCCTGTCCGGCCTCAAGGACCTGGCGTCGCCTGCGGTCAAGAGGGTGGCGGTGGGTAATCCCGCCACCGTGCCGGTGGGGCGCTACGCCCAGGAGGCCTTGGCCCAGGCAGGGTTATGGGAGGGGCTGCAACCCAAGCTCATCATGGGGGAATCGGTGCGCCAGGTGCTGGATTATGTGAGCCGGGGCGAGGTGGACGCGGGGTTTGTCTTCGCCACCGATGCCGCCATTGCCAAAGGGAAGGTGAAAACCGTGGCCGAGGTCCAGGGGCACCAGCCTATCGTCTATCCTGTGGCCCTGGTGGCGGCCAGCCAGAAAAAGGAATTGGCCCAAGAATTCCTGAACTTCCTTTCTGCCCCTGAAGGTATGGCAATTCTCAGCAAATACGGATTCGGCAAACCTTAACGGTTGGCCCACCATCAAACCGCCCAGGAGGGCAAGGTCATGAAGTTGAGCACCAGGAATATCTTGAAGGGCAAGGTAGTGGACGTGAAAGAGGGCATGATCATGGCCAAGGTGAAGGTTGACATCGGCGGCGGCAATATCGTCACCGCGATTATCACCGACGAGTCTATGAAAGAATTAGGGGTAAAGGTGGGGGATGAATTAGCCGTTCTCATCAAAGCCACCAGCGTCATGGTCGCCAAAGATATTCGCTGATTTTTCCGGGGGCAAGACCCGGCGGCAGGCTGGCCAGCGCGGCACATCGCGGCCGGCGCATTTTTAAAGGTTTGACAGGCATTATATGCTTATCCAAGTTGAGGTTCAGAAGCGGTTGGCCTCCCAGGGACGGGTGTTTGCCCTGGAAGTCGATTTTGCCTCCGAGAGTGAGCGGGTGGTGCTCTTCGGTCCCTCCGGCTCTGGCAAGACCCTGACTGTCAAGGCGATAGCGGGATTGTTGCGGCCGGATACGGGCCGGATAATCATTGGGGGCAGCGTTCTCTTCGACCTCGGGAAAAGAATCGACATCCCCGCCCGCCACCGAAATATCGGCTATGTCCCTCAAGATTACGCCCTGTTCCCTCACCTGACGATAGTCGAGAATGTCGGCTTCGGCTTGCAAAAGAATTGGCACTGGCGCCTGGCTCGAGGGGATCGGTTGCGGGTGGACAAGGTTTTGGAAATCTTTGAACTCGGCCAGCTAAAGGATAGCCTCCCCAAGGATATTTCCGGCGGTCAACGGCAGCGCGTCGCCCTGGCCCGCGCCCTCATTCGAAATCCGAGACTGCTGCTCTTGGATGAACCCTTTGCCGCCTTGGATACGCCGCTCAGAGCCAGAATGCGCCAGGAACTGCTAAAAGTTCAGGCCAACTTTCAGATCCCGATGATTCTCATTACCCATGACCCGGAAGACGTGGCGGCCCTGGCGCAAACCGTGGTGGTTTATGACGCCGGGCGGATCAGCCAGGTCATGCCCCTGGGCGAGGCGGACCGGCCAGGGGCGGTGGCCGGGCTGCTGGCCCGCTACGCCGCCTAGGGTGGTGTTCCGGGAGTAGCTTTTGAAATGCCTGTCTTATATCCCTCCCCTCAAGGGAGGGGGGGTGTAAGGCCAAAACCTTGTCAAGGTAGCGGTGGGACGTAACACGAGATTGAGCCTGAGCGGCTGGCGGGTTCAGGGTCGGGGCAGGGCGTATGAAAATCCTGGTGGACATCAAAAAACGGCTGTGGTCGGGGCGGCGGGTTTTCAGCCTGGACGTGGCGTTTGCCTCGGATCAAGACATCGTGGTCCTGTTCGGCCCTTCGGGGGCGGGCAAAAGCCTGACCCTGCAGGCCATCGCGGGGCTGACCACCCCGGACGCGGGGCGGATCGTGTTGGGGGAGCGGGTGCTCTTCGATGCCGAGGAGCATGTCAGGGTGCCGGCCCGGCACCGGGACGTGGGGTACGTTTTCCAGGATTACGCCCTCTTTCCGCACCTGACGGTGGCCCAGAACGTCTCGTTCGGGCTGAAGCGAGGCTGGCCCTGGTACCTGCCCCGGGGGGACC
The DNA here is from genome assembly GCA_052139855.1 of Desulfobaccales bacterium. Taxonomy (GTDB): domain Bacteria; phylum Desulfobacterota; class Desulfobaccia; order Desulfobaccales; family 0-14-0-80-60-11; genus 0-14-0-80-60-11. The sequence goes on along the minus strand of JBKQVS010000147.1, from coordinate 16,092 downwards.
GGCTGCGCCTGGAAGAAGTGCTGGAGATCTTTGAGCTGACGCCCTTACGGCAGAGCCCGCCCCGGGACCTGTCCGGGGGGCAGCGGCAGCGGGTGGCCCTGGCCCGGGCCCTGATCCGGCGGCCGAGCCTGCTGCTCCTGGACGAGCCGTTTTCGGCCCTGGATGCGCTGCTCAGGGCCAAGATGCGCCGGGAACTGCTGAAGGTGCAGGAGCGGTTCAAGGTCCCGGTGATTCTCATCACCCATGACCCGGAAGACGTGGCGGCCCTGGCCCAGACCGTGGTGGTCTATGACATCGGGCGGATCAGCCAGGTCCTGCCTCTGGGTGAGGCAGACCGGCCAGGGGCGGTGGCCGGGCTGTTGTCGCCCTACGCCGCCTAGGGTGGTGTTTCGGGAGTAGCTTTACTCAGGGCGGTTTTATTTTTCTTCGCCTGGATAGGAGCGGTGCGCGCACCGCTCCTAGGCCCCCTCCCCCTGACCCCCTCCCGCCAGGGGAGGGGGGTTTTTGTTGTTAACCGTTTCAAAAGTCGCGGCGCCGGCTTACCCCGCCTTGCCATCCCGGCCCGCTTTTCCCTAATGGCCCTTAGAGTCACGAGGGCTGGCCCCGTTCCCCTATCCGCCTTAATATGCTATTATTTCGGTTATGTGGCGGAGGAGCAAAGTCGGCAGCAAGCTCATGGGGGTCACGCTGTTATCCCTGTTGGTGGCCCTGGTGGGCCTGCTCCTGGTCATCCAATACCTGGCCACCCAGCAGATCCTGGAGTGGCACCGGCAGCGGGTGGAACTGGTGGCCCGGCTGGTGCTGGCCGAATACCGGGGGAAGATTCAGCGGGTGGAACAGGCCGCCAACCTCCTGGCCGACAACCCCACCTATGGGGAACTCCTGGCCAGCGGCAACTCGGAAGCGCTGCGGAGCCTGGTAACCCCCTTGATGGTGGCCACCGGGCTGCACATCCTGACGATTACGGACTATCAGGGGGTCATCCAGGTGCGGGCGCACGACCCCGGGGCGTTAGGGGTGAATATCTCGAGCAATCCCCTGGTGCGGGCCGGCCTGAAGGGCAAAGAGGCCTCCCGCATGACCCAATGGCAGGAGTCCATCGCCCTGAGCGCCTCGGCCCCCATCCGCTACCAGGACAAAGTGGTGGGGGTGGTGCTCACCGGGCTGGTCATCGACAAGGGTTTTCTGGAATCCCTGTCCCGTCCCGGGGCCGAAGTGGCCATGTTCTATGGCAACCGCCTGGTGGTGAATTCCTTTAAGGACCTGCCGGAGAGCGCCCTGAATCAGTTTCAGCGCCACCGGGACCTGGCGGTGAGCGGCAAGGCCCCGGTGGACCGGGTGCAGCGGCTGCAGCTGGGAGATGAGGACTATACCATCACGTATCTGCCCCTGGAAGAGGGCGATAAGCCCTGGGAAAGCCTGATCGTGGTGGGGGTGAACCAGCGGGAGTTGGGACCGACGCTGCTGATGCTGAAGCTGGTGATCTTCGGGGTGGGGGGCGCGGCGGCGGGCATCGGGGTGTTCCTGAGCTTCTGGCTGTCCTCGGGCATGCGCCGCCAGATCACCCATCTGGCCGAGGGCACCCGGAAGGCCGCAATGGAAGAGCTGGCCGGGGATATCCCGGTGACCAGCCGGGATGAGCTGGGGGACCTGGCAGAGTCCTTCAATGCCATGACCCGGGCGTTGCGGGAAAAGACCCGGCTGCTCCAGGAAGAGCGGGACCGGGTGGCGGCCAATGCCGATTTTCTGTCCATGATCGTGCATGACATCAAGGCGCCGCTGACCGGGGTGCGCCTGACCATTGAGGCCCTGGAGGACGAAACCCTGCCGCCGGAGATTCATCACAAGCTGCAGGGCATTATCCAACGGAGCGAGGGCCTGTTGCTGCACCTGCACAATGTTTTGGATTTGAGCCGGTACGAATCCGGGCGTCTGGCGCTGAGGCCGGAGGCGGTGCCGCCGGGCTTTATCATTCAGCGTCTGCTGCATCACTTCGGGGCGCTGGCCCTGCACCAGGAGGTCAATCTGGTGGCCGCGGCGCGGCCGGACCTCCCGCCCATCATGGTGGATGAGCCTTCCCTGGACCGGGTCCTGGCCAATCTGCTGGTCAACGCCCTGGCCGCCACCCCCCGGGGCGGCGAAATCCAGGTGCAGGCCCGCCTTGGGGCCGACGGCCGGGAAGTTGAAATTATCGTGGCGGATACGGGTTGCGGCCTGGGTCCCGAGGATCAGGCGCACCTCTTCGAAAAGTACAACCTCTCCCGGAATAAGCAGGACGGGTCGGGTTTGGGGCTCTATATCTGCAAGACCCTGGTGGAGGCCAACCAGGGCCGTATCTGGGCGGAGAGCGGCCCGGGGCAGGGAGCCACTTTTCATCTGGCCTTGCCGGCGGTCCGGGAGGCTGTGGAGGCGCCGGGGCCGGAGGAGCCGCGGGCGGCTCCCGGAGGCACACACCCCTGACTTGCGCAAAGGGCACCGGGTCGGATACAATTCATTAAACAAATCCGCGGTGTTGCTTTTTTATAACCATCCGGCACCCGGCTCCCTGACGGGAAGTTGGTCAACTTTTAGCGTGCACCTGGAGACGGCAGTGAACCAGAGCCCCTGGATTTTGGTGATCGACGATGACCGCTGGACCCGGGAAGCCCTGGTCGCCATTCTTGAGCGGGCCGGTTACCAGGTCAGGACTCTGGAGAGGTTCGGCCAGGAACTGGAAGCGGGTCAGCGCCCAGAGCGTTATCAGGTGGCCGTGTTGGATTATCACCTCCCGGACCTCAACGGCCTGGAGGTGGCCCGGCGCTTGAAGAAGTTCCAGCCGGATTGCCGCATCGTCATGATTTCTTCCGAGCTTCCCAGCCTGGCCGCCCTGGCCGACCACGAGGGCGTGGTGGACCGGTTCCTGGCCAAACCTTTCTCCAAAGACGCCATTCTGGAGGTGATCGCCCAGCTTTGTCCCTTGCCGGCGAAGTAACCCCCGGGTTTCTGGAAGACCCCGCCGCGGCGGGCGAGCTGCCGGAGTGGGTGCTTACCCATGCCCGCCGGGAAGGTTTGTTCAGGCCCGGCGACCGGGTCCTGGCGGCGGTCTCCGGCGGCCCGGATTCGGTGGCCCTGCTGCACCTGCTGGTGCGGCTGGCCCCCGAACTGGGGCTGGACCTGGGCGTGGCCCACTACGACCACGGCCTGAGGGGGGAGGACTCCCGGGGCGACGCGGCGTTTGTGGCCGACCTGGCCCGGCACCTGGAACTGCCCTGCCATCTGGGCACAGGCGAGGTGAGAGCCGCGGCCCGCCGGGGCAAGGTCTCTCTCCAGATGGCGGCCCGGAAGCTCAGGCTGCAGTTTCTCCGGGAGACCCGGCGGGGCCAGGGCTACGCCAAACTGGCCCTGGGCCACACCGCCGACGACCAGGTGGAGCTCTTCTGGCTCCGGCTGCTGAGGGGCGCGGGGCTGGAGGGGCTGAAGGGCATGTGGCCGGCCACCCCCGAGGGCCTGGTGCGGCCGCTGTTGGCCGTGGGCAAGGCGGTGCTCCTGGCCTGGCTGGAGCGGGAAGCCCTGCCTTACCGCCTGGATGCCAGCAATCTGAGCCGGGCCTATCTGCGCAACCGGGTGCGCCTGGACCTCCTGCCCCACCTGACCCAAGGCTATAATCCCCGTCTGGCCCAGACCATCTGGCGGACCCAGACCCTGCTCCAGGAGGATGAGCGTTTCCTGGCCCGGGACACCGAGGCGGCCTGGGGCCGGGTGGCGGAGAGGCTGGCGGCCGACTGCTGCGCCCTGGACCTGGACCGGTTTTTCCGCCTGGAGAAGGCGTTGCAAAGGCGGGTGCTGCGGTTAGGGGCGGCCGGAGTCGGCACGGAAGTGAGCCTTACGGCCGCGCAGGTGGAATCACTCCTGGCCCTGGCCGGGAGCGAGCGCAGCGGCGGCCTGATCTCGCTGGGGGAAAACGTCCAGGTGGCGAGGGCGGGGGCGGTCCTGCATATCATGAAGGCCCTGCCGGAGCCGCCCCGGGAGGCTACCCGGCTGCCGGACGGCCCGGGGGAAGTGGAGTCTGCCGCGGGCTGGCGCTGGCAATTGTCCCGACGCGCCTGGCGGCCCGGCGAGCCCTGGCCACCGCCGGAGACGGCCTGGCTGGATGCGGCCCGGGTCTCCCCGCCCCTGGAAGCGCGGGCCTGGCGGCCCGGGGACCGCTTCTGGCCCCAAGGCGCGCCGGGGCCAAAAAAACTCCAGGATTTTCTGGTGGACGCGAAAATTCCCCGGTGGCTCAGATCCCATATTCCCCTGGTGACCGCCGCCGGGGAGATTGCCTGGGTGGCGGGCGTGAGAGTCGCCGACCCGGTGAAACTCCGGCCGGACAGCCGGGATATCCTGGCAATCACGGTGACACCCACCAACCCCGACACCAGCCGCATCCGGGAAATCCTACGCCGGGTGCGGGGGGATTGAGGTGGAAAGTGTATTTTGAGAGGAGGACCGGGGGACGTTTTTCGTAAGGGCTTCCCCCGGCCCTTCCCTCAAATCACTTCTAAAGAGGTTGTTTTCCTTGCCCCAGTCCGGTCCGTCCCTCCTGTTGATCAACCCCTGGATTTACGATTTCGCGGCCTACGACTTTTTTGCCCGGCCGCTGGGGCTGCTCTCTCTGGCGGGGTGGCTGCGGGCCGGGGGGTATGCGGTCCACTTCCTGGATTGCCTGGGCGCGCCCCACGCCCGGACCGGACCGTTCGGCACCGGGCGCTACCCCAAGGAAATCCTGCCGCCCCCCGCGGGCCTTAAGGGGATCACGCGGCGCTACGGGCGCTACGGCATCAGCGAGGCGGCCTTCCGGGAACGCCTGGCCCGGGTCCCCGCTCCCGCCGCCATCCTGGTGACGTCCCTCATGACCTACTGGCACCCGGGGGTGGCCGCGGCCATCGGGCTGGCCCGGGAGCACTTCCCGGAGGCCCCCGTCATCCTGGGAGGGATCTACGCCAGCCTGTGCCCGGAGCACGCCCGAAAATACAGCGGCGCCGACCGGGTCGTCGCCGGGCCGGGCGAAGCGGTCATTGCCGGCATCCTGGAAGAGGTCGCCGGGGTGTCGCCGGGGGGGGCGAATTTTCCGGACAGTGAAGATTTGGACGCCCTGCCCTATCCGGCCCTGGACCTCCTGGACCACCCGTCCTATATTCCCATCCTGACCTCCCGAGGCTGCCCCCTGGAGTGCGCCTACTGCGCCTCCCGGCAGCTGCAGCCGGCTTACCGGCGGCGGCAGCCCCGGGCGGCGGCGGCGGAACTGATCTACTGGCAGGACCACTTGGGCCTGGCGGACGCGGCGTTCTATGACGACGCCCTGCTGGTGGCGGCTGAAGACCATCTGCTGGTGATCCTGGAAGAACTGGCCAGGCGCGGCCGCACCTTCCGGTTCCATACCCCCAACGGCCTGCATGCGCGCCTCATCACCCGGGAAGTGGCCGGCTGGCTTAAACGGGCCAACTTCGCCACTCTGCGCCTGGGCGTGGAGACCACCGCCTTGGGAGAAGCCCGCCTGGACGCCAAACTTGAGGCCGGAGAGCTGGAAGCCGCCCTGGCCTATCTTCGGGAGGCCGGGTTCGCCCCGGAAGCCATCGGCGTTTACCTCCTCATGGGCCTGCCGGACCAGGCGGAGGCGGAGGTGGAGGCCTCCATCCGGCGGGTCAAGGAACTGGGGGCCACCCCGGTCCTGGCCCAGTATTCGCCCATCCCCGGCACCGCCCTGTGGCCCATGGCCCTGGCTACCTCGCGCTACGACCTGAGCGCGGACCCCCTGTTCCAGAACAACTCGCTTTTCCCGTGCTGGCCGGAGTTCTCCTGGGACCGCTACACCCGCCTCAAACGCCTGGCCGCAGGGTAAAAGTTGTGGTAGGGTGGAGGTAGGGGAGGGGGTAAGGGCGGGTGCCCTTAGCCTCCTCCCCCAAGAATCCTTCCAAAAGGCAATCACATGGGAACGTCCAGTGCCCGGCGGGGGCCCACCACGGGGTTATGGCGGGCGGCCAAGGGGGCGGCCACCCGGCATCTGTCGCCCGGGGCCGGGGGAGAGGTGAGCGCCCGGGAGGTGGTGGCCCGGTATCTGGCGGCTTTGGAGGAAACCTCGGGGCAGGGGGAGGCGCTGGCGGCCTTCCGGTTTACCCGGAAGGCGGGTCAGGACCTGGGGGCTTTCGGTCAGGAGGTGGAGACCCGGGGATGGGACGCGGCCCTGGAGGGCACGGGGTTGGCGCCGGTGGCCGGGGGGGCCGCGGAGATGTTGGCGGTGGGGGTGGCCGGGGTATTGGCCGGGAATGGCGGGGGCCTGGAGGAGGCAGTGGTCAGAACGGCGCTGGCCCTGGCGATCAGGGAGGCCAGGCAATCCCGGGGGCGGCCGGAGGCGGCGAAGCTGGTGCGGCAGTTTCTGGCCACGGCGGTGCACCTGCGGCTGGCCCTGGACCTGGGGGAGCCCCTGGAGGCGGCGGCGGGGAGCTTCGGGCGGTTCCGGGACGGCTTAGGCCGGATCAAGGCATTGATTGAGGCCGGCGCGGCCGCGGCCGGCGGGGCCGCGGAGGGTCCGGCCACTGCCGGGGACTGGCAGGGGCTCATGGGGTGGACCTGGGTCACGGAAGTTATGGCGGGCCTGCTGGCAAGACTCAGGGAGGGCGACCCGCGGGGCCGCCACTACGGTTCGGCGGGATAGGGTATGTCTGGATATCAGGCGCATCAGGCAGAGGCTCAGGGCAGGTCATGTGCGGCCTTAGGGTGACGCATTTTAATTAATATGGCAATTAAAGCTGGGGTTTCATCCCCCGCTTTTCTAAAGGGGCGTCAGGGGGGATTTTATAAACCTTGAAATCCCCCTAAATCCCCCTTTTTCAAAGGGGGACTTAAGCTCCCTCGAGGGCGGGATTTCGCATGATACCTACTCCGGCGAATAAGGCGGCAAATATTGCCGACCCACGTATGGAGGCAATGCCGAGGCGCCATGAGCTTTGAAATTTACCTGCGGGCTCCGGGAGAACGGCGGCGGCCGCCGCGGGGGATGGCCGCGGTGGTGCACCTGGATGAACCGGGCCGGTCCGGCTATGCCCTGCACCACAATCTGGCCCGGCTGCCGGCGGTTCCCGGGCCGCCGGGCCAGGCGGTGGCGGGCTTTCTGCTGGCGGCCCTGGGAGTTTGGGCGGCGGACAAGTTTCTGGCGCGCCGCGCCGCGCCCGATGCCTGGACCCGGCAGATCACGCTGCACCTGCCCGTGAGCCCGGGCTGGGTGTCCCTGGCGCCGCGGCTTAGCCGGGTGCTGAATTTTCTCACCGGGGACGACTGGACCCTGAAGCTGAGGGAAGCGAAGCTGGACTTGGGCCTGAAGGGGGAGTGGCCGCAGCCCTGGCGCCCGGACGGGGTGATGCTGTTCTCGGGGGGGCTCGATTCCCTGGTGGGGGCGTTGGAGGCTCTGGAGGCCGGGCAGCGCCTGTTGTTGGTGAGCCACTACGATTTCGGGCAGCTGGCGGGCATCCAGCAGGGCCTGGCGGCGGCGCTGCTCGGCCATTACGGGCCGGGCCGGGTGCACCACCTGGGGCTGCGGGTGCAGTTTCCCGAGGCGCCGGAGCTGTCGATGCGGAGCCGATCCCTGCTCTACCTGGGGTTAGGGCTGGCGGCGGCCGCGGGCTTTGGCATAGCCACCCCCCTCATCATCCCGGAAAACGGCTGGATCAGCCTCAACCCGCCGCTGACGGCCAACCGCCTGGGCAGCTGCAGCACCCGGACCACGCATCCTTATTTTCTGGAGCAGCTGACGGGGCTGTGGCGGGCGGTGGGCCTGGTTAATCCCCTGGTCAACCCCTACAAAAACTTCACCAAGGGCGAGGTGGCGGGGCGCGGCGGCAACCGGGAGCTCCTGGGCCGGCTCTTTCGCCTCAGCGTCTCCTGCGCCCGGCCGGTAGTGTCCCGGTGGCAGGGAGGGGCGGCCGGGACTGCGGCTACTGCTATCCCTGCCTGATGCGCCGGGCGGCGCTCCACACCCAGGGGTGGGACCGGGGCGCGGATTACCAGAGGGACGTCCTGGCGGAGCCGGAAATCCTGACCCACCGGGTGAGGGGCGGGGACCTCAGGGCCCTGCTGGCGGCGGTGCGGACCTGGGAAGAGGCCCCGGCCGAGGTGGAGGCGCGCCTGGTGGCGGGGGCCGGGCCCGAGACCCTGGCGGCGAGCCTGGCCGGGGCCCGGGGGGTGCTGGACCGGGGGTTTGGGGAAATCGCCGGGTGGCTGAGGGACAAAGGGCCGGAGTGGGTCAGGGGGTATGGGAGCTGAGCACAGGATTATAGCGGGTTCGTGGTGCAGGGGCGGGGTTAAAAACCCGCCCCTGCACGTGATGTCAACAGGTTATCCGGGTGATTGGTTTTATTGCACCGGGAACAGGGTATGACGCGGAGCAAAAACCTGGCCACCCGGAGTAAAGCGAAGGGGCTATCAGGCGTAGAGATAGGCGGTGATAAGGAGATAGAGGCCGAAGCCGACCAGGATGGCGATGGTGGTGATGGCCATGAATTTCATGTGTTTATGTTCGATCATTTCTCTTCTCCTTTGATGGGGCTTGGGCGAGTCGCCCGCAAACACCTGGCCCGGGCATCTGGCCCGGCAGGGGGAGGCTAAAGCATCATGGCCGTTTTGAGTCACCCTCAATCATGGAATTCCTTGCAAGGGCGGTTCACGAACCGCCCCTACAGGTAGACCTTTACGCTAAAGCCTGCCGCTACAACAACAAGTTCTTTGGCTGCGACCCGGTATTAGTCGCCCGAGTCGGGCTCCCCGGAGGGCAGCCGGAAGGCCTGGGGGAGCAGCTCCTTAAGGGTGGTTAATTGCCAGCGGCCGGCGGTATTGGCCAGGAGAACCGGGCAGTCGGGGTTGAATTCGGCCAAGACCTGGCGGCAGAGGCCGCAGGGGGCGACGGGGTCGGGGGTGTCGGCGATGACGGCCAGGGCGGTGAGGTCGCAGCAGCCGGCGGCCACGGCGGCAAAGATGGCGACGCGCTCGGCGCAGACGGTGGCGCCGAAGGAGGCGTTTTCGATATTGGCGCCGGTGAAGATTTCGCCGGAGGCGGTCAGGACCGCGGCGCCCACCGTGAAGTTGGAGTAGGGGGCATAGGCGTGGTCCCGGGCGCGCCGGGCCCGGTCCAGGAGATTCTGTCGGAGCGTTTCATCCAGCATGAAGAAGCCCACCCCCACCGGAAGCCTCCCCTGTCAAGGGGGAGGGAGATAAGCGGTCAGGTTGATTAAGGTATTGCCGGAACGCCACCAATGGTTCCGGCCGGATAACGGCAGATCAGCCCCGGGCAATGGACAAAAGGAACATCAGGGTGCAAGGCCTTGCGTCCCTAAGGGCGTGATATTAATCGGAGCATTGCATGAATTTCTTTGGTTAACCTGACCTCTCTGGAAATCCCCCCTATCCCCCCTTTGCCAAAGGGGGGAACTGCTCGAAATCCCTTGGAAAGTCACCCTTTGAACCAGGGGGATTCAAGGGAATTTTCAGTCAGGTTATGGAAGCCTGGTGAAACCCTTCTTCTGGTCCGAGTAAAAAAACACGCCCCTACCGGTCCGTGGCCTCTCGTCGCGCTTAGCCGCCCAGGGAGATGGCCAGGGCGGTGGTGAGTTTGACCACGTCCTGGTTGGTTTTGCGCAGGTGCCGGGAGAGGATTTGGGCCAGGCGCAAGAGCAGCTTGACTCCCATGGCGGGGTTCTGCGAAACCAAGTCCAGGAAATCTTTTTGGTGCAGTTCCAGGAGGGAACAATCGGTCAAGGCGGTGACGGTGGCCGAGCGGGTTTCGCTTTCCAGGAGGGCCATTTCCCCGAAATAGACCCCGTTTTCGGCTTTGAGGCGGATCATCACGCGCTCTTTGGGGGTGTCTTCATCCAGGACGAGGGTGAGCTGCTTGGTGATCTCGACTTCCCCGGCGGCCATGATGAAGAGGCTGTCGCCGGGCTCGCCTTCCTGAATGATCACGGCCCCGGCGGGAAATTCCCGGAGGCTGGTGCGGTCCAGCACCCGATGGAGTTCATCCGGCTTAATGTCCTGGAAGAGGAAGATTTTCTGGAGCAGGCTGGCGTCGATCATTAGAGACTCGGCCTCTGGGCCGCGATGACCACGGCATACTGGTGCGGGCCCAGGATCAGATTGGAGGGCGGATTGATCTGGCAGTCCACCTTGGTGCGTCCCAGGAGATGGGTCATCTTGGTTTCGGCGAACTTGCGGCGGATGAAGTCATCGATGGCCGAGGGCTCTTCGGACAGCAGGTCCTCGAGGCTGAGGCCCTGGCCCTCGGTATAGATGCCGATGAGAATGCCCTGATGATGCTCCTGGAGGAAGGCGGCAAATTTCTCGAGGGGGCGGCCGTGGAACCGGGCGGGGATTTCCACGTCCCAGAGGGTCTGGCCATCGCCGACGAGCAGCGAGGTGTAAAAGCGAAACAGGGGCGGGGAAGCAATGGCTCCGGCCAGGAGCGGGCTGTCGTATTGTCCCCGGATCAAGACCTCCTCGGCCCCGGCGCGTTCAAGATAGGTGCGGTTTTCCGGGCGCAGCAACTCCCCCATGATGCGGATCTTGGAATGGAGGGCCTTTAAGGTGAGGGCGGTGAACAGGGTGCGCTGATCCACCTGGGCCGCGGTTTCCCCCGGTTGGCGGTCGGCCAGGATGATGGCCTTGATGGCCCCCTGGACATTGGCCTTGAGGAGGATTTCTTCCCGGGAATAGTCGCCCCGGAGATAGAAAACCGTATTTTGGGGGTACCTCTCCTTGACGGCGTCCATCTGCTCCGGCGGGGCTTTGTTGATCAGGACGACGGGGATAGAGGGGGGCAGGCGTTTGAGTAACTGTTCCAACAAGGCCTCCGCATCTTCCGGCCACCCGAGGATCAGGATATGCTGTGCGGCTTTAACGGCTTCCAAACCTTTCTCCTGACGAAACTTGCGTTCAATGAAGACGGAGGCCACGGTGGCGGTCACGAGCGACAGGCTGATAAAGCCGATCACCATGAGGCAGACGCCCACCAACCGGCCCAGTAAGGTGACGGGCACCACGTCCCCATACCCCACGGTGGTCAGGGTGACGATGCCCCACCAGAGGGCGTTGCCGAAGCGGTGCAACCACTGGCCGTCGTAGGGTTCGACCAGGCTGAACCCGGTGGCTCCCACCAGCAGGATTGCGACCAGGGTCAGGATCAGGGCAAAGACCCGTTCCCGTTGCAGCGTCCGGATTAAGGAGGTGATGGAATCTTTGATCACGGCTCCTCAGGCTGAAGGGTTCAGCCGCTGGCTGAACTTCACCGGCGGCTTACGCATGGACCCGGCGACGGGGATTTTCCAGAGACTGGTGGCCGGGGGCCCGGTGAGCGAGCCGCCCTGGGCCCCCGGGATCAGTCCGGCGATATAGGCTAAACGGCAGCCTCGGGTCAGCGCCACTTCAGTCCTGATAGTAGGAGGCGCAGGAGGTGTCGGATTCCCAGACGTCGACCCGGCGGACTTTTACCCCATCGCGGTTGAAGATAGCCCCGAGGCGCTCGTAGAGGTAGCAGGCCAGGTTCTCGGACGAGGGGTTGCGGTCCTGAAAGGCGGCCAGTTCATTCAAATATTTATGGTCGACCTCTTCCAACACCTGTTTGGTCCGGGCCTTGACCACGCCAAAATCCATCAGCAGCCCGGTATTATCCAGGGCCTGGCCCACCAGGAAGACCTCCACCTTCCAGTTGTGGCCGTGGAGGCCCTCGCATTTCCCCTTGAAGTTTTCCAAGCGGTGGGCGGCGGCAAACTGGGTGACAATTTTTACTTCATACATATTATTTCTGGCTCCCTTTGAGGGTGCGGAGCCGGGTCTCCATGCGGGCGACGAAGGATTTCAGGTCGTTCTGCAAGCTGGCCAGTTCCTGGTGGCGCTTGCCCATGATATCTTTAAATGCCTCAAGCCAAAACTCCAGGAGCGCCAGTTCGCGCTGCCGCAGTTCCTCTTCCACCCGGTTTTTCAATTGTTTGATGAGAGCTGCGTCCATATTGCCCCTTTTATTGACTACCCCAAAAGCTCCGTCCTGTCAATTATTCGGCTGAGCATCGGTAAAAAATAAATCGCGGGGGCAGGGCTAAACCTTGAAATACCGGATGGGCCAGTGGTGTTTGCGGGCCTTGAGCCGCAGGCGCCAGGAAGGGTTGACCGCCACCGGATGGCCGATGGAGCGGAAAAGAAAGAAATCCTGGAAGTGGTCCCCGTAAGCGTAAGCCTGGGATAAATCCAGGCCGTGGGTGCGGGAGAGTTCCTGAAGGAGCCACAATTTATCGAGTCCCCGAGGGTGGCGGCCGAGGATCTCGCCGGTGAACCGGCCGTGGTGCCGCTGCAAATCCGTGGCGATGAGCCAATCGGCCCCCAACTCTTCCTGCAACGGGGCCAGGAGCACGGCCAGGGAGCCGCTCAACAGGGCGATGGCGTGGCCCCGGGCCTGATGCGCCAGGACACAGGCCCGGGCCGCGGGGCTCACCCGGGGGGCGATGTCTTCCCGGTAGCATTGCCGGGCCAGGCGGGCCACTGCCTCCACCTCCAGCCCCTCCAGGTAACTTTTGTCCTGGAAACGGTCCTGGGGGCGGCGGGCCACCTGGCCGAGGTAAGAGAGGGCCCGGGGGAGGCTGAGGACGCGGCGGCGCAGGAGATACCGGAAAAAGAGGCGCTCGGTATAACCCCGCACCAGGGTCTGGTCCACGTCGAAGATGGCAACCACGCGACTCATAACGTCCTCGGGCGGCGATATATGACGACAGCGTCTTTATGAAATCCTGAACTAAGGTTTATCGGCCTGGAACAGGATAAGGCCATCTTGGATGACCGGGAGGCCGCGGATCAGGCACAGGGCCGTGGTAAACAAGATAAGAGCTTGATTGAGGGGATGCAAGGTGATGAGAATATTGGGGTCTTTGAGGGCCAGGGTCCAGGTGAGGTAGAGGAGACCGAAGATCACGCCCTTGGCCAGGCCATAGAGGTTGCGCATGAAGCGGGAAGCCACCAGGAAGCGCCCCAGGGGGGAATACATCATGCCGAAGCCGGATTTGCCCCGGGCCAGGGCCACGCCGCGGATGCCGTCCACCACGAAGGAGCGGATTAAGAAGATGATGGGGACCCACAAGGGCACCAGTCCCAGGTACGTGAAGGTGATCCAGAGGATATTTTCCACGGAGCGGTCCAGGGCGATGTCCAAGACCGCGCCGAGTTCGGTGACTTCGTGGCGCAGGCGGGCCACGTAGCCGTCAAACCAATCCAGGAGAAAGAGGACGATGAGCAGCACCAGGCCGGACAGCCGCACCGCGAAATTGGGGACAAAGAGGAGGCTTACGGTGATCAACAACAGCGGCAACCGGGCCAGGGTGATGAGGTTGGCTAGAGACATTTTGGAGTTCCCTCAGCAGGGAGGGTGGTAAAGGAGAAAATACCAGAATAATCAAATTCTTTCAAATTTATCTCAGCCGGGGTTCAATTGAGGGGGGAGGCTCAGGTCGGCCTCAGGGGGCTTTACCGGGCGGTTGGGGGACGGCGCCGCCTGACCCGAAAGGACTTCTTTGTGCGTCAGTTTTGTGTTATGCTGAGTTGGCCTGATGATCAGGCCGATTCCTCCAGCCAAGGCAGGCCTCCAGATGACCTACGAGCGCTCGGATCATCCCGAGATCCACGAGATGATTGGGCAGAGATACGTGATCGTGCGCCAGCTCCGGGAAGAACCCTGGGGCGGGGTGTGGCTAGCCCAGGACAATCTGCTGAGGACCGAGGTGGCTCTGAAGCTCCTGGCCCGGGACGCCCCGGAGTGGGCTAAGGCCCGGGACATGTTTGAACACGCGGCGGTCCTGGGACTGAAGCTGCGCCAACCGCAGATCCTGGGGGTGTTCCATGTGGACAAGGCCGAGAAATTTCTCTACCTGGTGGAGGAACCCTTTCCCGGCGAGAGCCTGATGGCGCAATGGGTCCGGCAAGAGCGGTTCAGCCTGGCCCAGGCGCTGCACCTGCTGGAACTCCTGGGCCAGGCCCTGGCCTTCGCCCACCAGCAGGGGGAAGTGCACCAGTGCCTGAGCCCCCTGAATATCCTGATCCAGGGGGAAGACCTGAGGCTGGCCAATTTTGCCTTCGCCCCGGTGTATGGGGCTGAGCCGCAGCACCTGGAACTCAGGGCGTATGCGCCGCCGGAGGTCATTCACGGGGACCGGCTGACGCCGGCTGCCAACGTATTTTCTTTGGGGGTCCTGGGTTTCCGGCTGGTGGCCGGCAGCCTGCCCTATCCTTTGACCTTTGACGAGCCCTTTCCCTATCGTTTGGAATACCCCCCGGCGGACCTGGAGGAGATTCCGGTGCCCCTGCAGAACGTGCTGCTGCGGTGCTTGTCGGAGGACCCCGAGGAGCGTCTGCCCCATGCCGGCGCCCTGGTGAGCCAATTGCGCCAGGCCCGGGAACAGATGCACGGGGTTGACGAGGACGCGGCGGCCTGGCGGCCGAAAAAATCCCGGCGCGTCTGGCAGCCCCTGGCTCAGGCGGGGCCGCGCTTGAAAAAGGTTTGGGAGCAGAGCCTGCCCCAGGCCCAAAAGGCCAGGGATGCGGCCCTGACCCACTTAAGCAGCCTCAAGCTGCTGCCCCGGCGGCTGCTGTGGGGCGTGGGCCTGGCCGTCCTGACGGTGGCCCTGATCATCTTCGGGGCCAAAGTGGGCCACCGGGCGGGGCCGGAGCCTCAACCCACCCAGGTGGCCGCGCCGGTGGCACCGCCGCCGGTGGCCGGCGGGGGGCCGCCCCTGGTGGAGACGGGCGAGGCCGGGGTCCCCGGAGAGCCGGCCCCCGCGGCCAGGCCGGCCCCGGGTCCGGGCCCGAGCCCGACCCCGGGCCCGGCTCAGGTGGCGCCGGCGCCTAAAGACCAGCGCTATCTCGTGGTGGTGGCCACTTATGCCACCATGAAGCAGGCCGAGGACCTCCAAAAGCGCCTCCGGGCTACGCACTTCAAGGCCGCCATCGTCACCCGGAAGGTGGGGGACAAGACGCGGTACCAGGTCCAGGTGGGGCCCCTGACCGGCGCCAAGGCCGCCGAGGACGCGGCCAACCGCATCAAAACCCAGGAAAAGCTCAGCCCCAAAGTTATGAAACTGGCGCCAAAAACCGCCGACACTAATAACGGCAGGAGGCAATCCCGATGAATTCCCCGGTCATGACCACTTCCCTGGCGGGGCTGGGTCCCCGGCACCAGGGTAAGGTGCGGGACATTTACGACCTGGGGGACCAGTTGCTCCTGGTGGCCACGGACCGCATCTCGGCCTTCGACGTGGTGATGGCCGAGCCGATCCCGGATAAGGGCCGCATCCTCACGCGGTTGTCCGCCTTCTGGTTCCGGCACCTGGCGGATTTGACCCCCAACCACCTGGTGACTCTTACGGTGGAGGAGTTTCCGCCGGCCTGCCGGCCGTTTCACGACCTGCTGGCGGGGCGCACCATGCTGGTGCGCAAGTGCAAGCCCCTGCCGGTGGAGTGCATCGTCCGGGGGTATTTGTCGGGTTCCGGTTGGGCCGAATATCGGCAATCGGGCGCCATTGGCGGTTTGGCCCTGCCCCCGGGGCTGGTGGAGTCCCAGAAGCTGCCGGAGCCCATCTTTACGCCCTCCACCAAGGCCGAGCTGGGGACCCACGACGAAAATATCTCCTTTGCCACCATGGGGAGCCGGATCGGGGGGGCGCTGGCGGCGCGGGTCAGGGACCTGAGCCTGGCGATCTACCAGCGGGCGTTGGCGTGGGCCGAGCCCCGGGGGGTCATCATCGCGGACACCAAGTTCGAGTTCGGCCTGGCCGGCGATGAACTGGTACTTATCGACGAGGTCCTGACCCCGGACTCCTCCCGGTTCTGGCCCCGGGAGGACTATAAGCCCGGCGGCCCGCAGAAGAGCTACGACAAGCAGTATCTCAGGGATTATCTGGAATCGCTGGGCTGGAATAAAAAACCGCCGCCACCGCCCCTGCCCGGGGAGGTGATCGCCAACACCCGGGCCCGTTACCTCCAGGCGTTAAAGACCCTGACGGGAGAGGAGTTATAAAGATTTGAGGGGAGGGCTGGGGGAACGCAGTTCCCCCA
>JBKQVS010000146.1:0-2770 GCA_052139855.1 Desulfobaccales bacterium | reverse complement strand
GGCCGGCCTGAGGCCAGTCTTCCCCGGCCTTATGAAGCCTCCTCTTAAGGGGTTGGGGGAGAGGGTTTGGGAGAGGGGGGGGCCGTCGGCCCCTGGCCCCCTCTCCCAAAAATCGAGGCTTAATCGCATGATTGAGGGCAAGGGTTTCCTCGTCTGGCTGGGGGCCGCTGCAGTGCTGGCCCTGGCCTGGGGTTTGCCCGCCTCCGGTCTCCTCAATCCTTACGTGGTGCAGATCCTGATGTACGTGGGGATCAACATGATCCTCACCCTGAGCCTGAATCTGGTGAACGGCTACATGGGGGAGTTTTCCGTGGGCCACGCCGGGTTCATGGGCATCGGCGCCTACGTGGCTTCGGTGCTCACCGTGGCGGTGCTGCCCCGTGCCTGGGCCGCGCCGGCCTTTCCCGCGGTGCTGGTGTGCGGAGGGTTGGCGGCGGCGGCGGCCGGGCTGGTGGTGGCCTACCCCTCTTTCCGCACCCGGGGGGATTACCTGGCCATCGTCACCCTGGCTTTCAACATGATCGTCAAGAGCGTCCTGGAGAATATCCCCAGCCTGGGCGGCCCCCGGGGTTATCTGGGGATGCCCCGGCTCACCACGCTTTTCTGGGTGGTGGCCTGGGTGATCCTGACGCTGTTGATCTTGCGCAACCTGGTCTATTCCAACTTCGGGCGGGGGATTACGGCCATTCGAGAAGACGAAGTGGCCGCCAACCTCACCTCCGTGGACACCCGGCGCCTCAAGTTGTACGCTTTCCTGATTTCCGCCTTTTTCGCCGGGGTGGCCGGGGGGTTGTACGCCCACCTGCTGCAGTTCATCAACCCCCGGAGCTTTTCCATCCTGAAATCCACCGACATGCTGGTCATGGTTTATCTGGGGGGGGTGGGCAGCCTGACGGGGTCGCTGTTGGGGGCCACCATCTTCACGGTGCTCCTGGAACTGCTGCGGCCTCTGGGCCTCTGGCGCTGGGTGGTGGGGCCGCTCATGCTGGTTCTGCTCATGATCTTCCGGCCCCTGGGGCTTATGGGCTTTAAAGAGGCGGGCCTGTTCAAGCCGGGCGAGGCAAATAATCATGAGGGAAGGGGCCAGGGGCTTTTTCGTAAGTAGCCCCTGCCCTCTCCCCCACTCCCGTAAGGGATTTTGATGGAACCGATTTTAAGCATAAGCGATTTATCCCACAACTTCGGCGGCCTCAAGGCCCTGACCGATTTTTCCCTGGAGCTCTACCCCGGGGAGCTGGTGGGTCTCATCGGGCCCAACGGCGCGGGCAAGACCACGGTGTTCAATCTCATCACCGGGGTCTTCCCCATCAGCGCCGGACGGATTTTCTTCCGGGGCGAGGACATCAGCGACTGGCGCAGCCACCGCATCACCGCGGCGGGGATTGCCCGGACCTTTCAGAATATCCGCCTGTTCAAGGAGTTGAGCGTCCTGGACAACGTCCGCCTGGGCGCCTTCGCCCAACATGGTTATTCCCTGCTGGACGCGCTGCGGCGCAGCCGGCGTTTCGCGGCCTCGGAGCAGGAGGTGACCCGCCAGGCCTTTGCACTGCTGGAGCGGTTTAACCTGAGCCACTATGCCCACACCCCGGCCCGGCACCTGCCTTACGGGGAGCAGCGGCGGATCGAGATGGCCCGGGCCCTGATCAGCCGGCCCCAACTGCTGCTCCTGGACGAGCCCGCGGCAGGCATGAACCAGTCGGAAACCGAGGACCTGATCCGGCGCATCCGCCAACTTCAGGACGACTTCGCCCTGACCATCCTGTTGATCGAACACCAGATGCGGGTGGTGGTGAATCTCTGCCAGCGCCTCACCGTCCTGGACTTCGGCGAGACCATCGCCGCGGGTTCCCCCCAGGAAATCCAGCACCACCCGGCGGTTTTGGAGGCTTACCTGGGTAAAGACGGCGAGCTGTGGGACGAAGCGCCGGAGCCGGGCGAGGAGACCCATGAAGGATGACCTGAGCCGCCCGCCCGTGACCCCCCTGCTGGCCGTGGCAGGTTTGTGGGTGTCCTATGACCGCATTGACGCGGTCCGGGGGGTGTCGTTCGAGGTGGGCGAAGGTGAGATTGTGACGCTCATCGGGGCCAACGGGGCGGGGAAGTCATCGATTTTGCAGGCAATATCCGGGATGCTGCGGGTGGCCAGGGGCAGGGTGAGCCTGGGCGGCGAGGATCTCCTGGGGGTGCCGGCCCACCTGAGGGTGGCCCGGGGCATCGCCCACGTTCCGGAGGGCCGGGGCATCTTCGGCAACCTGACGGTCCTGGAAAATCTGCGCCTGGCGACCTACCGGCGCCGGGACGGCGAGATAGAGCGGGACCTGGAGGAGGTCTTCGGCCTCTTTCCCCGGTTGGGGGAGCGGCGGCGGCAGTGGGGCAATACGCTGTCCGGCGGGGAGCAGCAGATGCTGGCGGTGGGGCGGGCCTTGATGAGCCGGGCGCGGCTGCTGCTGCTGGATGAACCCTCCATGGGGCTGGCGCCGCTGCTGGTCCGGGAGATCTTCCGGGTGATTAAACGCATCAACCAGCAGGGCACCGCCATCCTGCTGGTGGAGCAAAACGCCCACCTGGCCCTGGAAGTGGCGCACCGGGCCTATATCCTGGAGACGGGAGAGATCGCGCTGGCCGGCCCGGCCGGGGAACTGCGGCACCACCCCCAGGTCCTGGCGGCCTACCTGGGAGGGGGGTAGGAAACGTTTTGGGCAACCGGCTCCGGCCCGACCACCTCGCCGAGGTCGCGGTGCCCGCGCTGGTCATCGCCGGCACGGCCGGG
>JBKQVS010000145.1:0-15870 GCA_052139855.1 Desulfobaccales bacterium | reverse complement strand
TTTGGCCTTGAGCTGATCCAGGTTGGCTTCGGCGTATTTCACCCCGGCCTTGTTCTGGGCCAGTTGGGCCTTGGCAGAGGCTACATCCGCGGCGTACAAGGCGTCGTCAATCCGGGCCAGCACCATCCCGGCCGCCACGATGGAGCCGTAATCAACCTCTTTGCCATTCTCATCTTTACCGAAAGCCACTATCCTGCCGGCGACTTGGGCCCCGATATCGACCACTTCCTCCGGCTCCACCGTCCCGGTGGCGCTGATCGTCGCCTTCAGGTCGCCCCGCTTCACCTGGACGGTTTTAAACCCTGACGACTTCCCGCTGCCGCGCAGCAGGTAGCCCATGAGAGCCAGAGCGGCAACCACCGCCACCACGGCGATGACCATGGTCCGCCTATCCGGAAATTTCATGTTTGAGATCCAAATTCCTTTGGCCACAGCGGCATAACCTCTTTATGGCCTCTCCTGACCCGAGCACAAGGAGCCCCAGAAAAGGGGACGTGGGGGACAGGGAGACCAGGTAATTTACCCGTATCTTGAATTGTATCCTTAGCCCGGTCAATCTGGTTAGCAAATTTAACATTATCATAATAAACCAATCTCAGAGGGAAATCCGGCACGGGAAATTCGTGCGGCAGAAAAGGGGAAGAGTGAAATCGATGCCGTCATGCTTTGCCGCTTACTAGCATCGAAGTCACCCGGGAAAGCACTTTGGGCCTTTTCTGCGCCGCCACCGGCAGCCGACCCCGACGGGCGGGCGGGGGCGGCAAAGCGCCTTTTCCCTTTGTGGCCGGGGTCTTCACCGGACCGGTTTATTGAGACATCTCCGGGGGTGATCTTATTTCACCAAAAATCAGGGTTCTCAGGAATTTCCCCCCAAACCAGCCCCGCAGATTCTAAATACCTGGAATTCAAAAAAATCATTGTCTTTTATGAAAATCCTTTGCTATTATTTAGGCTTAAAGAAAGAAGTTCCAAAGCACCGTCTTTGGTCAGCCAACCCGGGTTGGCGCATCATCTCGACTAATTAGCCTATATTCTCTATAATGGGAGATAAAGCTTTGACTAAGTGAACTGAGACCGGAGTCTCCGGCAGTTGCGGCGACCCGGCAGTTCACTTGGCACGGTGGCTTGATGGGGGAGTCAACGATGCACCTTGCGCCTGCGAACCAGTTCTTTGCGTTCGTTTGGGAGCCTCGGAACGTCAGCCACACCGTGGTGGATCTGTCGCGCTTAACGTCCAGCCGCGCCATATTCGACCTGAGCGCCATGCAGTTTTCCCAGATGGCGACAGCCCTTCGGAAGGCCGGCGCTACCGCGGTGAAGATATCCGCCCACGACTTTATGGGGCCGGAGGTAGAGGTCTTCCTGGAGGAATCCGGCGTCAAGACCCTATGGGTGGAATACCATTCCGACCTCTTTCCCGGCGCCCCTGATGCTTTTCTCGAGCAGCTTGACAACCTCTCGGGTAAATGCGCTTGTCTTCCGGTCATAAGCGATTTAGACCTTCTCCACCGCATCATTAACCACCATGGCCCCGTCAGGACTGTGGCCCTGAAAGGCAACGAAGCCGCCGGCTTTGTCAGCGGCGAAACCATCGGCGTCCTGTTCTCCACCGCCCAAGAGATGTTGCGACAGGGTAGCCGTGAGCTGGACCTGGTCATCTGGGGTGGTGTGGCCACTCCCGAGGCCGCGGCTGCCTTCTTGGCCACCGGCGCCAAGGGGATCGTCTTTGAAAGTCTCCATTGGCAGACTGATGTGGTGGAGATAGGCGACAAGTTACGCAAACAAATCGCCAAGTTGCGTCCAGAGCATACCAGCATTGTCGGAAGAACCCTGGGGGTTTGCTGCCGACTTTTCGATAAAGGTAATTTCCCCGCCGTAAGAGAATTGGAACGTTACGCCCGCTCTTTGAGCGACGGTCCCATTACTGCGGACCAGCGCCGCGCCTTCGCCCGGCACGTGGTGGCCGCGGCGGTGCCGGCGTTGGCTAGCGACCTGGATCGCCGGCAACTGATCCCCCTGGGTCCCGAAGCCGCTTTTGCCCAGACGTTCGTCGAGCGCTTCGGCGCCGGGAGCGCCGAGGCCATTCAAGGATTTCAGACCGAAGTGGCCAGGCTCTTAGGCAACCTCACAGATACCGCCCGGCGTTTTCTGGATAGCCCGGCGGCCCGGGAGTTGGGCACCACCTACCCTTTTATCCAGGGAGCCATGACCTGGATCAGCGATGTACCCGAGTTCGCCCTGGCGGTGGCCGAGGCCGGCGGCCTCCCCACCGTGGCCCTGGGCCTCAGGAACCGGCACCTGCTGGAGACTGATTTCAGCCGTCTCCGGCGCCTCATGGGATCGCGGCCCTACGCGGTTAATCTCATCGCCCTGGCCGAAAATCCCTTCCTCGAGGAACAACTCGCCTGGGTCGAAGCAGTCCGTCCCCCCTTCGTGGCCATCGCTGCCGGTGACCCGGCTTACGCCGTCCGCCTCCGAGACCAGGGGATCGAAGTAATCTACATTACCGGCGACGAAGGGCTGCTGCGCCTGGCCCTGGAAGGCGGGGTGCGCTGGCTGGTCCTGGAGGGGCAGGAGGCTGGCGGCCACGTGGGCGCGCACTCCTCCCTCACGTTGCCTCAGATGGTTTTGGAGTTGAAGCGACGGGAACCGGAACTCTTCCAGAACCGCTACCTGGTGCTGGCCGGGGGGATTTTCAACCGCGCCACCGCACTGCGAGCGGCCATGCTGGGCGCCGACGCCATTCAGATGGGCACCGCCTACCTGGCCACCCGGGAAATCGTCTCTACCGGCGCCTTGAGCCAACTCTATCAACGAGTGATCCTGGACGCCGCACCGGGCGAGACCGCCCTGTCCGGGGAAAGCATCGGCTTGCGGGTGCGCTCCCTCAAAACTCCCAAGATGCAGGCCATTCTGGCCCTGGAAAGAAAGTTTGTTTCCGGCAAGGAAGATGAATCGGCTTTTCGGCGGCAACTGGAATCCCTCAGCGCCAGGAGTTTGCTGATCGCTTCCCGGGGCAAGGATCAGCCCGCCGGTTCCTCTATGGATGAAGAGACGTGTTTAAAGGAAGGTCAATTCATGAGTGGCGCGGTGGCGGGCATGATTAACCGGATATCGTCTATTGGTGAATTACACCAGGAATTGGCCGGAGGGCCTGAAAAGAAGGTTGTGACGAAGTTGAGTTCCTCTAAGGCAAAAGCGGCGCGGTCTGCCTCTAAGACCAAAAATGGGCGGGAGCGGGTGGCCATCACCGGTATGGCCCTGGTTAATTCCCTGGGCAACACTCCCGCCGAGATTTGGGAAAATGTCCTGGCCCTGAAGAGCGGGATTACCGAAATACCTCCCTCCCGGTGGGACCACAGCGTGTTTTACGAGCCCCGCCCCGGTACCAAGGAGAAAACCTATTGCAAGGTGGGGGCGTTTCACAATGTCAACATCTCGCGCAAGGATTTGTCCATCCCGCCCCAGGACTTCCGCACCATGTCCAACGCCACCAAGCTCACCCTGCACCTGGCGAACCAGGCTATCCAGAACGCGGGTATCGTAGATTCCAATATCCCCCGGGAGCGCATCGGCATTCTTATCTCCCAGAATTCGGGAGAATCGGCCAGTACCCTGGGTGACCTGTTTATGGGCGTGACGGCCCGGAAGATCGTCCATTCCCTGCAGGGTCTACTGCACTTAAGCCCGGAAATGGCCCTGGAGGCGGAGAAGCACATCAAGGCCGGATATATCACTGTGGACGACACCACCCTCCTGGGTCGACTCAATAGCACCGCCGGAGGCTTCATCAGCAACAAGTTCGGCTTCATGGGACCGTGTTATTCGGTCTCCGCCGCCTGCGCCACCAGCCTGGTGGCCATTTACACCGCCATCCAGATGATCAATAACGGCATCTTGGACGCCGCGGTGGTGGGTGGCGGGGAAGAAAACCTTTTCCCGGCTCACTTCATAGAGTTTTCGGCCCTGGGCGCCCTGGCCGGGGTTTCCGGTTTACCGTGCCCCCCGGAGGCCAGCAGTCGCCCCTTCGATTCCACCCGGGACGGGTTTGTCCTGGGTGAAGGTGGCGGCATGATCGTCATCGAGCGGGAATCGGTGGCCAAAAAGCGCGGCGCCCACGTCTACTCTTACATCACCGGCGTCGGCGCCAGCAACAACGACCGGGGTATGGTGGAAAGTGTCGCCGAGACCCAGAAGATCGCTATTCGCGCCGGTTTCGAGGACGCCGGCTACGGCCCGGAAATGGTGGACTTGGTGGAATGCCACGCCACCGCCACCGTACAGGGGGACCTGGAGGAAATCCGGGCCCTCAAGAGTTTTTACTCCAATGGCCGCGGGATTATGCTGAGTTCTTTTAAGTCCCAAATCGGCCACTGTTTAGGGGCCTCGGGCATCAATAACCTGGTTCGGGGCGTCATGGCCCTGCAAACCGGGGTCTTCCCTCCGACTCTGAACTATCATACCCCCGATTCCGATATTGACATGGAACGCTGGGGCTTCCACGTGACTCCCCAACCGGAAGACTGGCCTAAACCGGCCGATCAGCCCCGGCGGCTCCAGATAAATGCCTTCGGGTTCGGCGGCGCTAATTTCGTGGTGCACGTGGAACAATGTCTCAACGGCACCGGGGTGGTCCTGGTCCCGGATTCGCCGCGCCTTCCGGCCGGTTCGGAAATACCGGAAGAGCCGGCGCCATCGGCGCTGATCGAGGGGGTGTCGTTCCTGCGAACTCGGATTTCAGACCTGCCCCATCGACTGGGGGTGATGGCCGAAGACGATAATGAGGCGCGGGAGAAAGTGGCGGGCCTTGCTCCCATCACCGCCCCGCTAACGGATAAAACTCTGCGGGGCCTCGCCGGCCACGGAATCTTCGCCGTTCCCGAGGCTGACGCACCTGCCCCCCTGGCCCTGGTCTTTACCGGTCAGGGCACCTATTATCCGGGGATGGGCCGGGACCTTTACGAGAACTTTCCCCTGGTCCGCCAGTGGATAGAGCGCGTGGCCGCGGTGGCCGACTTCGATCTCCTGGATTTGATGTTCAACTCCCAGGACGAGGACCTGCAAAGGACCCGCTGGCAGCAGCCGGCCCTGTTCACCCTGGAATATGCCATGGTGAACCAGCTTCTCGCCGTGGGGGTCAAGCCCACGGCCATGGCCGGTCACAGCATGGGGGAAATCCTGGCTCTGTGCGTGGCCGGGGTCTTTCCCTGGGAAGACGCCTTCCGCATCATCAACAAGCGGGCCCAGTGCATGGACAAAGCCGCGGGGCTAAGCCTTGACCCCGGCGCCATGATCGCCGTGGACCTGCCTGGGGAAGTTTTGCAGCGGAAGCTGGCCCAGCGCCGTAACGTCCATATCACCAATTTCAACTCACCCCGGCAAATCGTCCTGGGTGGCGGTACCGAGGAAGTCCTGGCCCTCAAGGCCGAACTGGACCAGGCAGGCTACTGGAATGCCCAGCTGCGAGTCAGCATGGCCTTCCATTCCCCCATCATGGCCGTGATCCGGGAGGAAATGGCAGAGTTCCTCGCGACCCTCGAACTCCATCCGCCCCAGATCCCGGTGATCTCCAATACCACCGAGAAACCTTACCCGGACGACCCCGGGGCCATCCGGAGGATATTGCTGGATCACCTGGAGAACCCGGTCCATTGGCAGCAAAATGTCGAAACCCTGTGGCATGACTATGGAGTGCGCACCTTTGTGGAAGTAGGACCGAAAAACACCCTGTGCAACCTCATTGTCGACACCTTTGAGCCAGCCCGGTGTATCCATACCTCCTTCCCTGAAAATGAGGCGCATGCTTTCCGGGCGGGGGTGGCTCAGCTCTACGCCCTAGGCCACGTGCCGCCCGCCCGGCCGGTGGTTCACGTGACCCTGCCCCAGCCTTCTCCCACCCCGGCCCCGGCGCCCCGGCCCACCCCGGTGGGGTTGGCGGACCATCAGGCCGCGGCGGTGATGCAGCGGGAAATCAACACCTTTATCCTGGACACCTTCGGTAAGTATCTCAAACCCGCCATTCTGGAGGCCATCCGTCGGGAAGTGGACCCCTCCTTCAGCGAGGCGCGTTTTGAGGAACTCTTTAACACCAGTCTCCCGGCAGTTCCGGGGCTCGCGGCCATAACGCCGTCCTCCGCGGCAGGCGCGGCAGTGGGGGTTGGACTAACGCCTGCAGCGGGGGATCCCTCGGTTCTTCCGCCCATTCCCGCAGAGGACTACGTTGAAAGAGTGATCCGGATCATCATGGACGCCACCGGCTATGAACGGGATGAAATCGAGCCGCACATGGACATCCGCCAGGATCTGGCCATCCGCTCCAGCCGCTTGCCGGTCATTATGGACGCCGCCGAACGTCACTTCGGCATCACCATCACGCTGGAAGACTTTATCAACGTGCGTACGGTTCAGGAGATCGCCGATCGCATTGCCTCGGTGCGGGAACGCGACAATGCCCGAAGCGCGGCCGCCGGTTCCGAAAGTGATTTGCCGCCTGCGACTCCGGTGGAAACTGCCCCCGTAATGGATGCGGCCGGCGTAACCAGCGAGCCCGATGCGATTAAACGCATTGTCTTTCATGAGGTGCCCCTCGGGGACATATCCGCAAACACCCTGAAGCTGGCCCCGGGACAGGAAATAGCTGTCCTGTGCCCCTCTCCCGGATCAACCCTGGCCGCCGCAGTAGCCGACCTGCTCCAGCAACAGCTTTCGGTCGTGCCCCGGGTCCTGGATCTCGCCGGCCAATTCGATCTGCGCTCTCCCGAGGGTGCGGCCAAAGCGGCGCAGCACTTGGCAACAGCATCACTGGCCGGTCTGGTGCTGGTGTTGGATGAAACCGCCAACGCCGCCATCCTGGACATCGAAGGCATACCGGCCCTGCTCACCGGATTTTTTGGGGCTATGCAACAACTGGTATCCTCCCCGCACCGGAAATTTTGTTGGCTGATTACCCGGGGAGCCGGTGACACCGACCCCGCGGCGGTTGTGATCGAGGGCGTGCGGGGCATGTTCCTGGACGCCGCCCTGGAATATGATTCGGTATTGTTTCGTAGCGTGGCCCTGGATCGCGACACCGACCTGGAGACCGGACTGAAACACGCTTTAACCCTGGACCACAGCCTGGCGGAGATCCGGTTCCACGGCCAGGAGGCCTTTACCGTTGAAGGGCACGTCCAGCCTCTGCCCCTGACCGACCTGCCTGATTTTGCATTAAACCCGGGGGATGTGGTCGTCATCTCGGGCGGCGGCAAGGGCATCACACCGCATCTGGCGTATGCCCTGGCGCCTCTTAAACCGCGCCTGGTCCTCTTAGGCCGCAGCGAATTAGACCCTGGGGTGAACTATGACAGCCTGATCGCCGCCGACGCCACTCCGGCAGGCGCGACCCCGCACCGCCGGGGCGGGGACACGCCTAAACCTTCTGCCGATCAATCCGATGTCGCAACGCAACTGGCTTCCGGACGGGAAATTACCCAGACCCTCAAGGAACTGGCCCGCCAGGGGATAGAGGCGACTTATTACTCCTGTGATGTCAATGACCCGGAAAACGTGGCTGCGGTCCTGGACCGGGTGGTGGAGCAGCATGGCGGCATCGCCGGGGTTATCCACGGAGCCGGCATTATCCGGGACTCTTTTATGGAGTTTATGACCGCCGCCGATTTCACCCAGGTGGTGGAAGTGAAACTCCTGGGCGCCTGGAACCTGTACCGCGCCGCCCGGGAGCACGGCCTGCACTTCATGGTCATGCTCTCTTCCATTACCGCGGTCCGGGGCAACGTCGGCCAGATTAATTATTGCGCCGGTAACCGGGCCATGTCCACCCTGACCCAACTGATTGCCTCCCGACAGCCGGCGGTGCGGGCCAAAGCCTTAATGCTGCCGCCCATCCAAGGTGCCGGCATGGCTGACGATCCGGAGTTGCTGGAACTGATGCGACTCAAGGGCATGGGGAAATCGTATATCAGCGTCGCCGAGCTGGCCGAACTGTTTTACCGGGAACTCTTCCTGGCGTCGCCCCACGAGCACTGGGTCATGCCCATCCGCGCCCTGCCGCCGCTCAAGACGGTGCGGCTGGATCTGGAGGAACCCCCGGCCGTCCCGGGATGTATCACCGCCGCCGGAGTGTCGTACCGGGACTACGAACTTCCCATGATCCAGACCATCCACCATTTGGAGATCGGGGCGGGGACGCTGGAGGCCGGCCGCACCTTCTCCCTGGACCACGACTTATGGATGGAAGACCACCGGCCCTTCAAATTCATGAAGAATCCCTTCGTATCGGGAGTCATGGCCCTGGAGACCTTCATGGAAGCCGCGCACCTGCTATGCCCCCAGATAGTCCCGCTGGGAGTGCGCAATGTCGAATACCTCGACATCCTGGAGTGTCCGCCGGGGGTTAAGCGGGAGGCCCGCATCGTCTGCCGGCGCCTCCAGGAGAATGGCGGCGGGGAAGTTCTCTGCGACGTGTCCCTTTCCTGCCCGCATATCACCCCCAACGGGCGGGTCCTGGACCGCTGGACCACCAACTACACCGGCCAGGTGATCCTGGGACTGTCCGGCCAGCCGCTGCCCGACTGGCCCGGATTCACCGTCAAGCCAGAGGAACTGGACAGCGCCCAGTTCGACCAAGAGGGGGTCCTGCGATTCTACAGAAAATACAGCGCCTTTAAGGAGCGCTACCGGGTGCTCGAAGCCTTGGACGGCTCCGGCACCGGCGTCATCCGGGGCCGGACCATTGTTCGTCAGAGGGAAGACTTTGCCGGGTTGAATGGGGTCCGCTACCAGTATTCACCTTACCTGTTGGAGGCCCTACAGCATCTGGTGAATTCTTACCTGCTGCTGCGGGAGGAAGAGGTGTCCGCGGCCATGATTCCTTTTGGGATTGGCGAAATGCGCTTTTCCCGTGCTTGCCGGCCAGGAGAGGAGATTGTGCTGGAGGGGCGCCGCCGCTCCCATAATCGCGGCGGGGCTACCTGGGATATCCGGGCCATAGACGCCGCGGGCCATACCATCATGACGGTCACCGGCCTTATTATGAAAAGCTTTTCCCCCTGAGGTTGCCATGGTTAATGGGGCCCCGCAACAATGCACCGTAAGCCCACAGCCGCATGTGCCGCGCTGGTCCAACGCGGCCGTCACCCAGGTGCTTTCAGGCCTGGGTCCTGGCAGTCCGGTGCTTTACGCCTCAGACCTGGCAGGCCCCGGAGCCAAAATGCGCCTGGTGCGGCTGCTGCTGGCCGGTCTCCCCGGCCGGGAGCCTAATAGCGCCTTGCCGCCAATGACTCTGAATACCACCGCCCTGGGCTGGCCGCTTCTGCTGCTGAAAGGGCGGCCGGGACCGGCGATCTCGTTTTCTCAGGCCGCCGGTCGCCTCTGGGCCGCCATGGCGCCTGTCGGCCAGGTGGGCGTAGACGTCGCCCTGCCATCGGAGTTCGAGGAGAGCTACCCCTGGGCCCGAGCCTTCCAAACCGCGGAGCTTGCCTGGGCCCGGCCCCTGAACGGCGGCAATACCGCGGCCGCCGCGGCCCTGCTCTGGGCCTTGAAGGAGGCCGTGGTCAAAGCCCTGGGGGTGGGGTTCCATCTCCTTGACCCCCTGGCGATAGAGGCCGTAAGCCCCAGACCCTGGCAAGGGGGGTGGCGGGTCGCCGTGCAGGCTGGGCGGATTCTGCCGGCCTGGGCCCGGCCCGAAGCCGGCGGCTGGCTGGCCATCGCCCGGAATTATTGAGGAAAAGGCAAAAGTTGGCTGGGAGAACCGAGAAACCGTGGCATAGTGCTAACCCTTTGGGCCCAGAAGTTAACACCATGTTTGTTTTGTAGGAGCGGGGGCAAAACCCGCCCCTACGGTTTGTCATTTTTCAATTAGAAACTGAAAGTTACCCACCGAGGCAGTCAGACCCCTATTTTCAGCTTGTCTTTCCCCCCTCAGGCCAGCCGCCCGCGAAAGCGGATGATGCTAAGGCCCAGAAACACCACGCCCAGCCCGGCCATGGCCGCCATTTGAGGCCACAGGACCGCCAGACTGCGACCGCCCAGGAAGACGCCCTGCACGATGACGATAAAGTATCTCAAGGGATTAACATACGTAATATATTGAAAAATGAGGGCCATGTTGGCGATGGGGAATATCAAGCCGGAGAGCAGAATGGCGGGGGTCAGGACGAAGGTGCCCGCCATGACCGCCTGTTGCTGGGTGGCGCAGGTCGTCGAGATCAGCAGGCCCAAGCCCACGGAACTGAGCAGGAATGCCAGGGTCCCGATAAAGAGCACGGCCACGCTCCCCTGAAAAGGTATTCCGAACCAGAAGACGCCCATCAGGCTTACCAGGGCCACGTCCACCAGGGAGATGAGGACAAAAGGGATCGTCTTGCCGGACAAAAATTCCCACGGGCTGAGAGGTGAGACCAGGATTTGCTCCATGGTGCCGATCTCTCGCTCCCGCACTACCGACAGGGCCGTGAGCATCAGGCTCACCAGCATCACCACCATGGCGATGACCCCGGGTACAAAGGCGTTTTTGCTCTCCAGGTTGGGGTTGAGCCAGGCTCGCGGCTCGATCACCACCGGGATCTGCAATTTCTCCGGCAAATCCAGGTGCCGGAGACTCTGTTGGAGCATCACTTGGGAGTAATCGTTGAGGATCGTCCGGGTATACTTGGCCACAATCAAGGCGGTGTTGGAATCCGTGGCGTCCAGGATGAGTTGCAGCGCGGCCGGCTGCTCGGCCTTGATTTTTTCGGCAAAACCTTTAGGGATGTGCACCGCCAGGGTAATCCGGCTGCGGTCGATCAGGTTCCGCAGTTCCCCTTCGCTATTGATGAAATCGGTCAGGCTGAAATATTCCGACGACGTGAACCGGGAAATCAGGAGCTCACTGGCCTGGGTCCGGTCTTCATCAAAGACCGCGAAAGGCACCTGGCGGATATCGAAGTTGATGGCATAGCCATAAATAATCAGTTGGATGATGGGAGGCAGAATCAGGAAAATCCGCAGCCTCCGGTCCCGCCAGACCTGGATGAATTCCTTTTTCACCATTTGCCAGATGCGTCGGCCCATTACGCTTTACCTGATCTTTTGCACGGGGTGTCGCAGGGTGACTAACAGAAACGCGGCGGCAAAAGCCACCAGGATCAAGGCATCCGGCCACAAAATATCCAGACCGATCCCCTTGGAGTAGATGCCCTTGGAAATGGTGACCAGGTATTTAGCCGGCACCAGGTAAGACAATATTTGCAGCGGCATCGGCATCAGCCGGATGGAGAAGACAAACCCGGACATCAACACCGCGGGCAGAAAGGTAATGAGCATCGCCGTCTGAAACGCCTGCAATTGGTTGGCCGAGGTTACCGACACCAGGAGGCCCTGGGCCAGCATCACCAGGAGGTAAATGGCCGACAGCGCCATGAGCAGCCCCAGGCTGCCGCGCAAAGGAACTTTAAAGAGAAAATGTGCCAGGAGCATGGCCAGGGACAGCACCAGCATACTCACGCAGAAATAAGGCAAAAGCTTGCCCAGGAAAAGTTCTGATTTTTCCAGACTGGTGGCAAATAAGCTTTCCATGGTGCCCCGTTCCACCTCCCGGACCAGGCAAAGGGCCGACAGAACAGTGCCCACCATGGTCATGATGACCACAATGAGACCGGGCACGATAAAGTTGATGCTCTCCAGGTCCTCATTGAACCAGAAGCGCCACTCGGGTTTCAGGCGCATCTCCAGTCGCGGCAGCCCCTCCCGGTTCAGCCGGTTCCCCATGACCTTCTGGTTGAAATCGGCACTGATGCTCTGCACATAACCCAGAATAATGTGCGCCGCGTTCGGTTCGGCGCCGTCCACCAGGGCCTGGATCGGGGCGGTACGGCCCCTGTGCAGGAGTCGGGTAAAATCATGTGGAAAGACTAAACCCAAACGCACCTGGCGGGCGGCGAGCAGGCGATCTATTTCCTCGCTGCTGCCCGCCGAAAGCGCCAGGTTAAAATAGGGCGAGCCCCGAAACTCGTTGAGATACTTGTCAGCCAGGTGCCCCTGGTCCCGGTTATAAATCGCCACGGGCACATCTTTAATGTTGAAGGTCAAGGCATAACCGTATATCAATAACTGAATCACCGGCAACAATATGATCATGATGAGGCTGTGGGGGTCCCGGCGAATGTGGATGAATTCTTTACGGGTGATGGCCCACGTGCGTCCCAGATCCATAGGCTCACACTCCTCGAACCCGGGAAATCATGGCGATAAAAGCGTCTTCCAGGGTGGGGGCAACCGGCGCCAACCGTCGAACCGATATTTGTCGCGCCTCAAGGGCTTCCTGCACCATCACCTGGGCTTGTTCGGGGTTGCTGGTGGCCACATGGAGGCTGTTGCCGAAGATCGACACCGTCGTCACCGTCGACAAAGACCGCACCACCTCATAGGCCTCATCCAGACGGTCGGGATAAATAGCCAGGATCTCTCCCCCTATAGTTTCTTTGAGTTCCTGGGGGGTGCCCAGAGCGATAAGGCGCCCTTGATACATCAGCGCCAACTTGTCGCAAAACTCATCCTCATCAAGATAATGAGAGGTTACCAGGGTAGTCACCCCCGTGTCGGCCATGTCATAAATCAGGTCCCAGAATTTCCGTCGGGACACCGGGTCTACGCCACTGGTGGGTTCATCCAGGAAGAGGATGGCAGGCTTATGAAGGATGGCCGAAGCCAGGGCCAGCCTCTGCCGCAAGCCCTTGGCCAGGTGGCGGGTCAGATCCCGGCGTCTCTCCAGTAAATCCATGTGGCTCAGCAGTTCTTGGGTACGCTCCCTGGTTCTTGCGGGCGACAGTCCGTAAATTCCACCGAAAAACAGCAGGTTCTCCTCAACCGTCAAGTCTTCATAAAGGGAGAAGCGTTGGGACATATAACCGATTTGCCGCTTGATCCCCTTGGCCTCACGAACCAGGTCCAGTCCGGCCACCTGGCCGGAACCGGAGGTGGGTTGCAGCAACCCGGTGAGCATATGGATCGTGGTGGATTTTCCCGCCCCATTAGGCCCTAAAAAGCCGAAGATCTCGCCGCGGCGCACCTGAAAACTCAGGTCATCCACGGCCCGGAAGTCTCCGAAATCCCGGGTAAGATTCTTCACCTCGATGGCAAAATCAGTGTCCATCACTCCTCTTGTCGGCGCATGATCTGCACAAAGAGGTCTTCCAGCCCGGGTTCGGTCTCGGAAATCGTCACCGCGGTGACCCCGGCGTCTCTGAGCGTCTGTTCAATGAGGCCCACCGCCTCCTCGGCCCGGTCCACGGTGAGCACTATCCGGTCACCCATGGCCAAAACCTGGCGCAGGTAAGGTTGGCCGGTGAGGATTCTCCTGGCCGCCCGCAGGTCCGGAGTTCGCAACTCCAGCAATTCTCCGGCAAACGCCTCTTTGAGGGCCTGGGGGCTCTCGGCCACCAGGAGTCGCCCCTGATGCATCAAACCCACCCGCTGGGCCCGTTCCGCTTCATCCATGTCGGGCGTGGCCAGGAAAATGGTGACGTCAGTTTTCAGGAGTTCATGCAGGATAAACCAAAATTCTTGACGGGAGACTGGGTCCATACCCGAGGTGGGTTCATCCAGCAGGAGCAAACGAGGCCGGTGTACTAGGATGCAGATCAAACCCAATTTCTGGCGCATCCCCCCGGAAAGCTTGGCAGCCAACCGGTCCTGGAAAGGAGTAAGGTTGGCGAAGGCCAGGAGCTCCGGCAATCGTTGCCGCCGCTGGTCCCGGGGCACCCGGTTGAGATCGGCATAAAAATTGATGTTTTCCGCCACGGTGAGGTCATCATAGAGGCCAAAACTTTGCGGCAGATAACCCAGGTGCTTTTTCATCTGCCGGGTTTGCCGCACGGTATCAAATCCCCATAACCGGGCCTGGCCGTCATCATGCGCCAAAATGCCGCTCAGCATCCGCATGGTGGTGGTCTTGCCGGCGCCGTCCGGCCCCAGCAGGGCGAAGACCTCGCCCCGGAATACTTCCAGGTCGAGGCGGTCCACCGCCACCCGCGGCCCGAAACGCTTGGTCAACCCGGTGGCTTGAATGCAAATTTCCGTATTATTGCTTATCAAGGGAGATGACTGCCTCGGCCGGCATGCCTACTTTCAGCACTCGCTTGGGATTGGGCAATTTAATCCGGACGCGATAGACCATGGTGACCCGCTCCCGGTAGGTCTCCACTGTCTTCGGGGTAAACTCGGCTTTCGCGGCAATATACGATATGGTGCCGGAATATTTTTCACCGGGACTACCATCGATGGTGATGGCCGCGTTCTGGCCATACCGCACCTTCCCCAGGTCCCGCTCCGGCAGATATCCCTCAAACCAAACGTTGTCCAGATCACCCAGGGTGATGACGGTGGTGCCCACCGCGGCTAATTCGCCCGGATTGGCTGACCTCGCCAGGACCAGGCCGCCCACCGGCGATATCAAGATGGCGTAAGATAAGCGCAGACGGGCTAATTCCAAAGTCGCCTTCGCCTGCCGGAGCTCCGCATCTTTGATCTTTTTGGGGCCGGGCGTCGCATCTACCACTTCCCATGCACCTTGCGCCGCATCCACTTCATGGCGTAGAACCTTGTCATCAAGCCTGGCCACTTCCTGGCCGGCCTTGACGTCATCTCCCGGTTCCACCGAGATCGCCGCTATCCGGCCGGGAACCTGAAACCCAAGATCCGTTTCCGTCGCCTCTATGTGCCCCGCCAGCTTTATCTCATTTTTCGGTGTTTCCTGGCCCGGCCACGGCGACCCACAGGCTGCGGAGCTCATCAATCCAAAAAATAACATAACCATGAGAATGCGTTTCACCGTGCGGCGCTCCCGGTTGCTTGGACTCGAAATTACCATCAGGCGGATCTCTCTTGCATGGAGGTGGGTTGATACTTAACTTCATATAACTTGTCGGGCGGCCATCGTCAAGGGCCGTCGTCTTCCACTGGGCCGCTTGATTTAGGCTCGGACGCGGCCCTAAAAAAATAGACCATGAGCATTCATCCCTATATGGTGATGTGCACCAGGGGACCTGGACTGCGGTAAATCCATTAATGCCAACGGGAGGACGATATGAAAAAGTTGATGTGGGTGTTGGTTTTTCTGTGCCTCAGTCCTTTACCGGTGGGCACCGCGCTGGCGGGGCGCACGGACCGGATGTGTTATGATTTTGATGCCCGGTCGGCTCGGGTAAAGGAGCGGATCGCCTGGAACGAAAAGATGATTTATGATGATCTGGCGGGGCTCAAACAAGATCAGGCCAGAACCCGGGGAAACCCGAGGCTGGCGCAGGCGGACGAAAAATTGAACCTGGCGATTCGGTTATGTAATGACGCCCTCAATCAGGTGCAGGTCCTGAGAGATCGGATGCCCCGAGAGGTCGACTGCGGTGAAAGGCATCGCGCCGTGCGCCGGACAATTGACTCTGAGGTCATGGCGCTCTCTGACGTGGAAGCCCAGGTCTCGAACCTCAGCATTATAGTCAACCAGTACCGGACCCTGAGGTCAGAGGCCGCCTCCATTGTCCAAAGCGTGGGGGGAGGTCCCCAATATTAGCCCCCGCGGCTAACGGGAAGCTCAGGATCAGGGGGCCGGACAGGTCTCCTGGTCAACTCAGTTTATCCCGCCGGCATCGATGCCCGGTTGTGGGCAATTTGAGCGATGTATCAAGCCGCAGCCTCACCCTTATGGCAACCTGACCACCTGAAGCAATCGGCTCTGGTCTCGTACGTGGGCCTTCAGGCGCGCCGAAGCATGCGCTGAGAAATCGGCTAGTAATGCTACGCCAAAAAGAAACCCTGGGGCACAGCTCATCTGCCGTGCCTCTGTATTTCCCCCCTCCCCATAACCTATCCGGCCACCCTCACAGCCTAAATCCATCA
>JBKQVS010000144.1:0-5068 GCA_052139855.1 Desulfobaccales bacterium | reverse complement strand
TGGGGGAAGGGGTAGGGGCCCTCGGCCCCTAGCCCCTTCCCCCAATCCTCAGGATCCTTACTCTCCCATCAGCCGTTCCATCAGGTGTTCCACCAGGAAGAGCATGGCTTCCAGGTCCAGGTACAGGGTGACGTTCGCGTCGAACAGGATATGGACTTGCGCAGCGAAGCCTTCTTCGCTCTCCGCGTCCCAGAAGGACAGCAGCAGGGGCACTTTCGGCAGCGGCCAAAAGGCCATCTGGACGTCGGCGTCCTCGCCCACCGCCGCCGCCTCGCCCCCCAGCCGCGCGGCCCGTTCTTTGAGTTGCGCGGTCCGGCCCGCGAAGTGGTCCGCCAGCTCCTGTTCCAGCCGCGCCAGGGTCTTGGCCTTGGACACCGAGTTCGGGAGGCTGTTATAGGCGATCCACCGGCCCGCCACCGGCTCCGTGCCCTGGGAAGCGATGTAATTATACAGCAGGATGGCGTCCCAGGGGTCGGCCGGCGCCCCCGGCGGATAGCGCAGCTCATCTTTGAAGACCTGGACGCGGTGGCCGAAATACGTCAGGAAGAGGTAAGGCCGGCCGGCCTCTTCGCCATAGGTGGCCCCCAGCCCTTCGGCCAGGGCGGCAAAATCCAGGGGCGCCACCTTCTCCTGCAGGACCTCCAGGGAAATGGCCAGCGACTCCCGGCGCCGCCCCACGCCCGCCTCCTGCTGGGCCCGCACCGCCTTCCCCATCTCCGCCCCCGCCCCGCTCAGGTGCGGGCATTTATTCAGGTCCTCCCCTTCCTTGATCACCTGGGTGGCAAAGGCCAGACAAGTCGGCTGCCCGCAATCCCCGCAATTGGTCCGCGGCAGATTTTTCAAGACCTCCATGACGGTTATCGCCATGCGGTTCAGCTCCCCTGCCCCGACTTCTCTTCCAACAGCAGCCCCAGGCTGGCCAGATGCTCCTTCTCCTCCCCGGCCAGGGCATACAAGACCTCCTTGGTCTGCGGCTGGTCGCTGCGGTCCGCAAACCTGAGATAGAGGTCCAGGGCCTGGGTTTCCAGCATCATGGCCAGGTCCAGCACCCCGGGAACCGTTTGCAGGTGGGCCTCGTTGGCCGCCAGGAATTCTTTGGCGCCAAAGCCGCCTTCCAGAGTTTTCGGCACGATGGACGATTCAAAGGTGGCCAGGTCCTGGCCGCCGGGGACCACCCGGCCGTACGTCTCAAAGAGCCGCTGTTCGTGGCGCACTTCCACCTGGGCCAGTTTCCTGAACAGGTCTTGCAATTCCCGGTCCGGGGTTTGCTGCTGCAGGGTCTCGTAGAAGAGCTGCAGCGCCTTCTCCATCCCGTAGGCCAGGGCAACGATCTCCGCCGGGGTTTCGTCGCCCCGGACCAGGTCCAGGTTCAGCTCCCGGGGGCCGGTGGCCTTGTGCCCGTCAAAGGCCTTGATCCCCCCTGCCAGGTTGTAGACCTCCTTGAACCCCCAGCCGCTCAGCATCTGGGCCGCCACCCGGCTGCGGCCGCCCACGGCGCAGTGCACCAGAGTGGGTTTCTCCGGGTCCAGTTCCTGATACATGTCGGGCAACTGCGGCAGGGGCATGAGCTTCGCCCCCGGGAGGTGCGAATCTTCGTATTCTCCTGACTGGCGCACGTCCAGCAAAGTGTATTCCCCTTCCCGGTGCCGGGCCATGTAGGCCTGGGCTTCCTCCGCCTCCATGGAACTGACCGGCGTAAAGAGCTTGGTCAATTGCATCATCATCTGAACTCCCAATTCCTTGTTAAGGCTAATTCGGCAGATTCCTTGAGCTTCGGATGAATCTCACCCCCGGGCCTACCTTTCTCATTCCAAATTCTCCAAGTTTCTTGCACTATTGGTTTCATATTATCCGTTTCGATCTCGTTTTTTAAGACCTTGCGAAATAGAGAAGTCAATTTTCCGTCATGACCCATAATAAAGGTTCTGTTCTTTTTTTAACAAAACCTCCACAGCCACATGGGCATGGTTTGCATATCTTTACTATTGGGACAATCCGCTTTTTTATGCTTGTTTTTTCATGATCATTAGATGGTCCGCTGCCACCTCCACTTTTGGGAAAAATTTCAAGCTTAATCTGTTTTGTTGCCCATAACTCTTTTATTTGTATAGTTTGTTTTCTTAACAATACAAGATCATGATCCTGTGGTAATAAGAAAAACACTACATGAGGTGTCCGAAATGATAAAATCTCATTTACACCAAAGGATTCTATGATTTCATTTGCCATTTCTGCAATAAATTGATTCCTATCAATTCCTTTTGTTCTACGAAAATGTTGATAAAATAAAATAGAATGACCTGCCCAGAACGCAGATATCAACTCACACCAGTAGAGATATTTTGAGGAATTTTTATTACCGTATCGATGTGATTTAACGTTCATGCCATTATCAGGATCGAAAAAGAGCAAATTGGCTGTTTTTGACTCACAAAGAAATTTATTAAAATATCTAAAACGCTTACCTCGATCATCAAAAAGTTTGTCTGGATAAAAAAGGGTAGAGGGTGGAAGAAATCCACCTTTTTCGGCCGACTTAACCTCTCTTTTTTCCTTGTGGGGTGGAAGAAGGTTTTTTAAACAGTCAAAAAGATCTGGGTCAAATTTTCGCAATTTTTCATAACCTACCTTTCCGCCATCAGACCTCCCGTCATTCGGAGTAAGCATCCAGCAAATTGCTAATGACATATTACTCTGTCCATCACACCTCATTCCTGAAAGCATTCTGAGTAGGCCGTATTTACGAAAATCATTAACATCACCAAAGTACTGGTCCTTCATCCTGATATATCTCCAAAACTTTGCGTGGGTAGCCTAGAATGACGGTGTTGATTGATGGCGGGCAATGTGGCCGCCCTACATCAATAAAACTCTATATACAGGGGGCTGGGAGGGGAGTTTGAGGGGAGGGTGGGGGACCCTTACGAAAATGTCCCCCGGTCTTCCCCTCAATTCCTCCCTCTCCTCCCTTCAACCGATAAAAATCCGGGCGTCCATGGCCGCGGCCCCCTCGCCCTCATCGAAGACCATAAAGGGATTGATGTCCAGTTCTTTCAGTTCCGCAAATTCCAGGACCATCTGGGAGAGACGCTCCAGGGATTCCACGATGGCCGCCAAATCCGCCGGTGCCTCCCCCCGGAAGCCCGTCAAGACGCGGAAGCCCTTGAGTCCTTGGATCATTTTCAGGGCCCAATCCTCCGAGATGGGCGCCAGTTGGAAGTTGACGTCCCCGAACACCTCCACCAAAGTACCTCCCAGGCCGAACATCAACAGCGGTCCGAAGTGCGGGTCCCGGGTCATGCCCAGGATCGTCTCCCGGCCCTGAGGCGCCATTTTCTGCACCAGCATGCCCTGGATCGCCGCCCCGGGATGAGCCCGGGCCACCGTCGCCAGGATCTCGGCGTACGCCCGCCGGACTTCATCGGCCGCGGCCAGGTTCAGCTTCACCCCGCCCACGTCGGACTTGTGGATGACATCTGGAGAAACGATCTTCAAGACCACCGGATAACCCAGGTCCGTTGCCGCCTTAACCGCCTCGTCCGCATTCCGGGCCCAGGCGAAGGGCACCACCGGGAAGCCGTAGGCCCGGAAGATTTCGTGGGCCTCGGGCTCCAGGACGAATTTCCGGCCCGCCGCCTTGACCCGCTGCAACACCTCTTTCACCCGGTCACGATCCACGTCGGCAAACGTCTTCACCTCATACCGGTCCCGGTGAATATTGGCGGCATAGCGCGCCATGGCCCCCAGG
Organism: Desulfobaccales bacterium; assembly: GCA_052139855.1. GTDB lineage: Bacteria > Desulfobacterota > Desulfobaccia > Desulfobaccales > 0-14-0-80-60-11 > 0-14-0-80-60-11. The sequence goes on along the minus strand of JBKQVS010000144.1, from coordinate 1,320 downwards.
CTCCGCACCGCCTCCTCCGGGAAGTGGTAGTGGGGCAGTTTGGCTTTGGACCAGATGGCCAGGGTCTCTTCGATCTCCCCTAACGCCATCTGGCAGACCAGAGTGGGTTTTTTATACGCCGGTGTCACCTCCGCCACCGTAGCCGCGATGGCCGCCAGGTTGGTCATGAGTTGCGGGGTGGAAATGACGATGACCCCATCCACGTTGGCATCCCCCAGGACCCCCTCCAAGGCGGTGCGGTAACGGTCCTCCCGGGCGTCCCCCAGGACATCCACCGGATTGTGAATGTTGGCCGCGGCCGGCAGCCCGGCCTTGAGCCTGGTCACGGTCTCCGCCTCAAATTCCGCCATCTCCAGGCCATAGCGCGCCGCCGCGTCGGTGGTCATGATCCCCAGGCCGCCGGCATTAGTGACGATGGCCACCCGGTTGCCCCGGGGCAGCGGCTGGGTGGAAAAGGCCAGGGCATAATCGAACAGCTCCTCCAGCGATTCCACCCGTAGGACGCCGCACTGGGCGAACAGGGCGTCGTAGGCCTCATCCGACCCCGCCAAAGCCCCGGTGTGGGATGACGCCGCCCGGGCCCCGGCCGCGGTCCGCCCGGACTTGATGGCCAGAATGGGTTTCTTGTTGCCGGTCTCGCCGGTTATCTCCCGGGCCAGTTGGAAAAATCGCTTCGGGTCCGTCAGGTCTTCCAGGTAAAACATGATGACGTCCGTCAGGGGATCGTCCTTCAGGTAAGCCAGGAAGTCGTTTTCATTGAGGTCGGCTTTATTGCCCACGGACACGAACTTGGACAGGCCGATCTCTTCGCCCTGGGCGTATTCCAGGGCCGCCACCCCCACCGCCCCGCTCTGGGACACCAGCGCGATGTTGCCGGCGCCCGGCATCAGCCGGGCAAAAGAGCCGTTGAGCGAGACCTGGGGATCGGTGTTGATGATCCCCAGGCAGTTGGGGCCCAGCAGCCGGATACCGTTTTTCCGGGCGGCCTCAAGCACCTGCTGTTCCTGCTCCACCCCGGCGCCGCCCAATTCCTTGAAGCCCGCGGTGATGACGATGGCCGCCTTGATTCCCTTTTTCCCGCACTCCTCCATGACTGAAGGGACCAGGGCGCTGGGCACGATGATAATGCTCAGGTCCACTGCATCCGGGATGTCCAGGACGGAGGGGAAGGCCTTGACGCTCATGACGCTGGGGGCCTTGGGGTTCACCGGATAGACCACCCCGGCATAGCCGTGCTTGAAGACGTTGGCAAAGACCGCCTGGCCCACGCTGCCGGCCCGGTTGGTAGCGCCGATCACCGCCACCGACCGGGGCGCAAAC
>JBKQVS010000143.1:0-38459 GCA_052139855.1 Desulfobaccales bacterium | reverse complement strand
TTGCTAATGTCAAAAAAAACCTGTTGTTTGACGTTGTTGGAAAATGCAATGGTGATGACGTCATATACCTCGGCATCATGCTGGTACACTTCTGTTTTCACCACTTGCCAATCGCGGTTCCGCTTGCCGAATATTTTCCCCAGATATTGATATTCCCCGGCCGCGACCGTGAGATAATCCGGGGCGCCGGCGATGATAACCGCGGTGGCCGGGGTATCCCCGGAGCCGCCCTGGAAGGATACCGTTGGCCGGCTCTGAGGCGTAGCCACCATATCATGCGGCGGCCGCACCGCATGAACAAACAGCGCGGCCAGGCTGGCCACCAGGAGAAAAAGCCCAATTCTTTTCAAGGTCTTATGGGACTTACGCACTTCCGGTATCGTAACCTTTCTCTTTTACCTTAAACATCTTCGGGCAGGAGGTCCAGCAGGCGGGGGGCCAGGACTTCCCGCTTAAACTGCTTGATCCGTTTTTCCGCCAGGCGGGCGTATGCCGATTCGATCTCGTAGCCCAGGTAGTGCCGGTTACACTTAAGCGCCGCGATGGCCGTGCTGCCGCTGCCCATAAACGGGTCCAGGACCAGGTCGCCTTCATAGGTGTAAAGTTGGATAAGACGGTAGGGCAGGGCCACTGGAAACGGCGCCGGGTGGCCGATGGACCGGGCCGACACCGCCGCAAAAGTCCAGACGCTCTTGGTGAGCTCCAGGAATTCCTCCCGGGAGATGGTGGCCCGCCGCTGGCAGGGGTTCTGCCGGGAAAACCCCGCCTTGGAGAAGATCGAAATGTATTCGTGCACGTCCCTAAGCGTCGGGTTGGCCGGCGACTGCCAGCTTCCCCAGGCGGTGGAAGGGGAGGAACTGGCCGCCTTGTTCCAGATGATTTCCCCCCGCATCAGAAAGCCGATTTCCGCCATATCCCGCACGATGGAGGAATGGAGCGGGATGTAAGGCTTGCGCCCCAGGTTGGCGATGTTGATACAGGCCCGGCCCCCGGGCACCAGGACCCGGTAAACTTCTCGCCACACCCGTTTGAGAAATTCGAGATATTCTTTGAGGGTAAGATCCTCGTCGTAGTCTTTGCCCACGTTGTACGGCGGCGAGGTCACCATCAGGTGGACGCTATTATCCGGGATTTCCGCCATGGATTCCGATGATTTCACCAGGATGGTGTTCAGGTATTCCGGCGGCACCGGATTTTCGATATAGTCGCAGGCCCCGGCCGGAGTGACCTGGGAATAGAGTTTGCCGGCATAAAAGGGCGAGGCGTCGTGGGATATTCTTCCCCGCGTGCCGAAAGCGCTGGTGCGGGTCTTCTTTTTAGCGGGATTATTTTTCATAGCCGGGGGCCCGTCCCCCATGTCCCTGATTTTACCTTGGTTTATCCGGGCCTCTCTGGTAGGATAATACATCGAGGCACGTAAGGCAAGGAAAGGAAATTTTCATATATGGATTGGTGGTTGTTGGCCGGGGTGCCCATCACGTCGTTCATCGTGGCCCTCTCCGGGGCCTTGATGCCCGGGCCGCTGTTGACCCTCACGGTGGGGGAGGCGGCCCGCCGGGGCTTCTGGGCCGGCCCTCTGATCATCGTGGGGCACGCCCTGCTGGAGCTGGCCCTGGTCCTGCTGTTGCTGGCCGGGGTGGGCGTCTGGCTGCACCGGCCGCTGGTGCTGGGTCTGGTGGGCGTGGGCGGGGCCGGCCTGCTCTGGTGGATGGGCCTGGGGCTCCTCAAGTCCTCCCGCCGCAGCCACCTGAAATTCGACGCTCAAGGGTCCTCGGACCTCAACCCGGTCATGGCCGGGGTGCTGATGAGCGCCGCCAATCCCTACTGGCTCATCTGGTGGCTCACCATCGGCCTGGGCTACGTCATGTTTTCCATGCAATACGGCTGGCTGGGGGTGGCCCTCTTTTTCATCGGGCATATCCTGGCCGACTTCGCCTGGTACACCCTGGTGTCCGGGGCCGTGGCCCAGGGGCGCCGCTTTATCTCCGACCGCGTCTACCAGGGCTTTCTGGCCGGCTGCGGCGTCTTTCTCTTTGGCTTCGGCGGCTACTTCGCGGTCCAGGGAGTGAAATTTCTGCTCAATTCTTGAACTCGGGAGCATCATCTCTATGATCCAACAAGGTCTGACAGTGGGTTTACTGGAAGTGAATTGCTATATCCTGGGCGACGAGAAGACCAAGGAAGCCGTGGTCATCGATCCCGGGGGAGACGAGGCCGAGATCCTCAAGGTTCTGAACCACCACCAATTGCAGTTGAAGCTGATCATCGACACCCACGGCCATTTTGACCACGTAGACGCCAACCAGCCCCTGAAAGCAGCTACGGGGGCTCAAATCGCCATCCACGAAGCCGACGCCCAGATGCTGGCCCAACCCTCGGCGGAGGCCATGTTTTTCACCGGCAACCGCCTGCGCCTGTCCCAGGCGGATATCCTGCTGAAAGAAAACGACATCCTCACCTTCGGCGCTTACCGGTTGAAGGTCCTCCATACCCCGGGACATACCCAGGGCGGCATCAGCCTGGTTTTGGAAGACCACCCTTATGTCTACGTGGGCGATACCCTCTTTGCCGGATCCATCGGCCGCACCGACTTTCCCGGCGGGGACTACGACGCCTTGATCAACGGCGTGAGAACGAAAATATTTCCCCTGGGCGATAACTACACCGTGTACCCCGGCCACGGCCCCGTCACCACCGTGGCCCAGGAACGCAAGTTTAACCCGTTTTTTTAGGAAGATTTGGGGGGAGGGGCAGGGAATTTTGGATAGGGCGAAAAGGGGAAAAGGGAAAAGAATTAGAAACGGCAATCTTTTTTCGCCCTTTCCCCTTTTCACCTTTTGCCCCCTGATTCACTTGCACTCTATTAAAGGACTTATCGGAGAAAGCTGATATGGCCTTTCTGGACAAACGCATCTTATTGGGAGTGACGGGTGGCATTGCGGCCTACAAGGCCGCGGAGCTAGTCCGGCGGCTCATGGGTTGCGGCGCCCGGGTCAAGGTAGTGATGACCCGGTCGGCCCAGGAGTTCGTGGGGCCGTTGACCTTTGCCGCGCTCACGGGCGAGAAGGTGGGCACGGCCATGTTCGGGCCGGGAAGTGACCCTTTGGAGCATGTGGCCCTGGGCCAGGAAGTGGATGCCATCGTGGTGGCTCCCGCTACCGCCAATTTCATCGGCAAGGTGGCCGGCGGGATCGGGGACGATTTGCTCACCACCATTATGCTGGCGGCCACCCGGCCGGTGTTGATCTGCCCGGCCATGAATGCCGAGATGTGGGGCAATCCGGTAGTGCAGGGGAATCTGGCCCGGCTTAAAGGTCGGGGGTATATGGTGATGGAGCCGGCTGCCGGGCCTTTAGCCTGCGGCGCGGTAGGGTTGGGCCGTTTGCCGGAACCTGACCTGATTGTGGAGGCCGTGGCGGGCCTGCTCAGTCCCCGGGACCTGGCGGGGCGGAAGGTATTGGTCACCGCCGGGCCTACCCATGAAGACTTCGATCCGGTGCGGTTTCTGACCAACCGGTCCAGCGGCAAGCAGGGTTATGCCCTGGCCCGGGTGGCTTGGCGCCGGGGGGCGGACGTCACCCTGGTGAGCGGCCCTACCAACCTGCCGGCGCCCTACGGGGTACAGGGCGTGATGGTGCGCTCCGCCCAGGACATGCAGGCGGCGGTCATGGAGCGCTTTGCCGAAGTGGACGTGCTCTTGATGGCCGCGGCGGTGAGCGACTACCGGCCCACCCAGGTTGAAATCAGGAAGATCAAGCGGGCCCATGAGGAGATGGCCTTCCATCTCACTCAGAACCCCGACATCCTGAAACAGGTGGCCTCGCTGAAAAGCGGCCGGATCGTGGTGGGGTTCGCCGCCGAGACCCATGACCTGGAGGCCGAGGCCCGTCGCAAGATGCGGGAGAAACACCTGGACCTCATCGTGGCCAACGACGTCAACCGGCCGGATTCCGGGTTCCAGGTAGATACCAACGAAGTCACCCTGATCCCCCGGGTCGGCGACCCGGTGCCGCTGCCGCTGTTAAGCAAGGAGGAGGTGGCGGCGAAGATCCTGGATATGGTGGTCGCGCTTCTGGAAACCCGGGACGGGGGCCTCACAAAAAATGCCTGAGGACCCGGTACACGAACTGCGGGAACTGGTCGATAGTCTGTCGGATTGGCTGCGCTATCAACGGCGCCTGGGATGGCGGGGGGTGCCGGGCAAGGTCTCGCCGCCAATTCAGGACAATGAAAAAGCGGCGGACAAAATTCCCAGCCTGGAAGAGATCCGGGCCGAGATGGGGGATTGCCGCCGCTGCAAGCTATATGGGGGCCGCACCCACCTGGTCTTCGGGGATGGGGCCGCGGATGCCCGGTTGATGTTTGTGGGGGAGGCCCCAGGGGCCGAAGAAGATAAACAGGGGGTGCCCTTCGTGGGCGCCGCGGGGCAGCTCCTGAACAATCTGCTCAGCAAGTTGGGCCTGCGCCGGGAGGAGGTCTATATCGCCAACGTCCTCAAGAGCCGCCCCCCGGGCAACCGGGACCCCGAGGCCGATGAGATGGCGGCCTGCCTGCCCTTCCTGGAAAAGCAGATTAAAGCCATCCGGCCCCAAGTGATCGTAACTCTGGGCCGAATCGCCACTCAGGCCCTGCTGGGCACCAAGGCGCCCCTGACCCGGCTGCGAGGGCACTGGCAGCGATACCACGACATCCGGGTGATGCCTACGTTTCACCCCTCTTACCTCCTGCGCTCCCCTCAGGAACGGCGCAAGACCTGGGACGACATGCAGCAGGTGATGGAGTATCTGGCTGGCCATGAAGAGGCTTAAGTATCTCATGCTGGCGCTGACGCTGGTGCTCCTGGCGGGCGCGGCCGGGGCGGCGGCGCCCCGGGCGGTCTACGTGCTGCCGGCGGTGGGCTCCATTAACCCCGGGTTGACGGAATTCATCGTGGAGGGCATCCGCCTGGCGGAGCGCGAGAACGCCGAGGCCCTGGTGATTGAACTGGACACCCCCGGCGGTCTGGACACCTCCATGCGCCAGCTCGTCCAAACCATCAGCAACGCCAAAGTCCCGGTGGTGGTCTACGTTTATCCCAAGGGGGCCCGGGCCGCCTCGGCCGGGGTCTTCATCACCCTGGCGGCGGACGTGGCCGCCATGGCGCCCGGGACCAACATCGGCGCGGCCCACCCGGTCTCCATCGGCATGGCCAAAGCCGACAAGACCATGGAGCAAAAGGTGCTCAACGACATGGTGGCCTACGGGCGGTCTCTGGCTGGCGAGCGGGGTCGCAACGCCGATTGGATGGAAAAGGCGATCCGCCAGAGTGTCTCCATCCCCGCGGCCGACGCCGTGAAGCTCAAGGTCGTGGACCTCATGGCCGACAATCTGGAAGACCTCTTGACCAAAATCAACGGCCGCAAAGTCGAAGTGGGAGGTAAGCAACTGGTCCTCCACACTGCCGGGGTGGCGGTTAAGGAAATTCCCGAAGGCCTGCGCTTCCGGATATTAAAGATCATCGCCGACCCCAACATCGCCTTTATCCTGATGATGATCGGCCTGGCGGGCCTCTATTTTGAGTTCGCCCACCCGGGAGTGGTGCTCCCCGGGGTCATCGGCGCCATCTGCCTGCTCCTGGCCTTTTTCGCCTTTCAGACGCTGCCCATCAATTTCATAGGCATTTTGCTGATAATACTGGCTTTTATTTTTTTCATCCTGGAATTCAAAATTACCAGCTACGGCCTCTTGTCCGTGGCCGGGTTGGTGTCCCTGCTGTTAGGGGGGATGATGTTGTTTCGGGGAGGTGAAGGAGGGGTGGATATCTCCTGGAGTGTCTTGATTCCTACGGTGGCCATCATCTCCCTGTTTTTTATGTTGGTGGCCGGAATTGTCTTTCGCAGCCACCTGCGGCGCACCATGACCGGTAAGGCCGGCATGGTGGGGGAGCGGGGTGTGGCCTATACCCCCCTGAACCCGGAAGGACAGGTCTTTGTCCACGGCGAGTACTGGCAGGCCGTGAGCGACGCCCCCATTGCCAAGGGGGAGTCCGTGGAAGTGTTGGAAGTTGTGGATTTGAAGCTCCGGGTACGACGGGCTCAATAAAAGGAGGCAGGCATGTTTCAGTTTATCTCCGGTTCTTTTCTCTTCGTTATCATCATTGCAGTGTTCTTTTTGATGAGCGCCATCAAGATTTTAAATGAATACGAACGGGGCGTGATCTTCCGGTTGGGGCGGGCCCTGCCCTACGCCAAGGGGCCGGGGCTCATCCTCCTGATCCCCATGATCGACCGGCTGGTCAAGGTGAACCTGCAGTTGGTGACCTATGACGTCCCCTCCCAGGACATCATCACCCGGGATAATGTTACGATGAAGGTGAACGCGGTGGTCTATTTTCGGGTCATCGACCCCCTGAAGGCCATCATCGAGGTCCGGGACTACTGGAATGCCACCCAGTTGTTGGCCCAGACCACCCTCCGGAGCGTCTGCGGCCAGGTGGAATTGGACGATTTACTGGCCGAACGAGAGAAGGTCAACGCCCGGCTGGCAGAGATCCTCGATAATCAAACCGAACCTTGGGGCATCAAGGTGACCCTGGTGGAAATCCGGGCCATCGACCTGCCCATCGAGATGCAGCGCGCCATGGCCAAGCAGGCCGAGGCGGAACGGGAACGGCGGGGCAAAGTGATCAACGCCGAGGGCGAATTCCAGGCCGCCGCCAAGATGGCCGAGGCCGCCCATGTCCTGGCCGCCGAGCCCATGTCCCTGCAACTCCGCTATCTTCAGACCCTCCGGGAGATCGCCGCGGAGAAGAACTCCACCACCCTCTTCCCCATCCCCATCGACCTGATCACCCCCTTTATTAAGATGGCGCAGCGGATGGATAAGTTGGATGAGGAGAAAAAATAGCCGGGGCAGTTGCCGGTTTGCGCTGATCCGGTGAACCCGATAGCTTTTCGGGGTTGAGAAATCGCAACAATACCGGTAAAATAAACAAATTGCCAACGAAAAACGTCTGGTCGGCTGGGGTGCCGCAAGCCGCGTCCCGGCCCATTAACCGAAAAAATATGGCAGGGTAGGGAGATCAATCCACCCTGGCCAGAAAATATCACAGGAGAGCCATTATGGGCAAAAAGGAACGCAAAGAGAAAAAGGAAAAACCCCTGGACAAGATGACCGCCACGGAAATGCGCAAGTACGCCCTGGACCTGGGAGAGATCAGTGGGGTCCACGGCATGAACAAAGAGGAGTTGTTGAGCGCCATCAAACAGGTCAAGGGCATCAAGGATGAAGGGAAACAGAGTGAGAAGGTCAGCATGCGGGATTTGAAGGAAAAAGCTGCGGCCTTGCGGGCCCAGAAGCTTGCCGCCAACGCCGCCGGGGAATCCCAGGCGAAGATCAATATCCTGCGCAAGAAAGCCAACCGCCTGAAGAAGCGGACCCGCCGGGCGGCCTGAGACCTCCGGGCAAATCCGGGGCAGTCAACCGACGCGGCGCACCCTTCCAGGAGGCGCCAGCCGGTGACCCCCAATGCCAGCCGGATAGCGGTGTTCTAAAAAATATTCTGGTTTATGGGAAGGAGCTACCTGCTGGCTGGAAGCGGCGCTTTCTGTAACGGTCCTGAGGCGCGCCGTGAAGATACGCCTGAATGAAGCATGAGACCTTTCCCGCCGTTCAGCCGACTATAACCTGACCTGCTTCTTCCGCCTGATCAAAACCAATGCCACGATGCCGGTTCCCAGGAGATAGACGGTGGGGGGCAGGGGGGCGTGGGTGGTGGTTGCCGTAATATTCCAGGCCAGCCCGTAGTCCCAGAGGAAATCGGCCGATTGCAGGGAGGCAACCTCAAGCAGGTAAGAATCGCCTGCGATGAGGGATGTGTAATAGATATTTTCCGTATTGTCCACCAGGCTGGCGGCATAGGCCACCTCTAACCCACTGGTCGTATCATAGAGATAGAGGCCGAGATTGTAGAGGGTGGCAGAGGTACTAAACCCATTGGCGGTCGGCCCGGTGACCGCCAGGTTCCAGACCAGAGAAGCTGCCAGGCTGCCGGCGGTCTGGGCCGTGAACACATACGACCCCGTTTTGTTGCTGCCGTTAGCGCCCCCAAAGGCAGGATCGTAGTCAAACCCCACGGCTTTGATTTCTCCGCCGCCGCTGGGGAGATCTTCACGGCTGTTCTGCTCGCCCGCCGCGATGATGTTGTAGCTGTTGTAGATATTCAGCTGCCCGGCCCCATAGATATTGTTCAGGCCGTTGGCGGTGTTGACGGTATAGCCGTTAGGCGTCACGCTATTGGTAAGGTTTGGGCTGGTGCGGTCGGCCCCGGCCATCAGGGCTGCCTTGACCACCTCGGAGCGATCGGCGTTGTAAATAATATCTCCGTTCCGGTTGGTGGTGTACTGGCTCACCGGGTCCGTGGACAGGCTGGGGTTCTGCTGTCCCACCTGCACCAGCAGCGCGGTCGCCGAGGACACCATGGCGGTGGCCCAACTGGTGGCGCTCGCCGGCGCCACCAGGTCCGGCTCGGTGCGGCCGGCCAAGGCGTAAGGAGTGCTGGGGGTGGTGGCCAGCGGAACTGAGCCCTGGGCGGCGGTGCCGTTGCTCAGGCCCACGGAAATGGCATTGAAGGAACTGCCCAGCAGCGGCTCATTGGTGCCACCATTATTCATGGCCACCACCTGGATATATTCATCCCGGTTGACCACCCAATCCAGTCGAGCCAGGATGTTGACATCGCCAATGGTGGTGCCGACATCACCGACCCAACTGTTGTTTGCCACCCGGCTGCTGGAGATGAGGGGGGTGAAGGAACCATAGTTGAGAAATGCGGTTCCCGTATAATATGTGGCATCATAACATTCGATGTTGGTAATCCCGGGAGCAATGGAAGTGGTGTCGCCGTAAAAGTACTGGCCGACGGTAGTAGCGTGTGAGGTAACCGTCAGGGAGAGGTTTCCGGCGGTGAAGGTTTTCCCGGCAAATTCAGCGTTGGTCGGATCCGGCATACCCAAGGAGGCTTCTACTTGAGTCACCTGGACGCCGGCCCCGGTGGGCATGTTAGCGCCTAACTCTGCCTGCAAGGCGGTGTAGCCGATGTCAGATTTCCAGTCGGCGGCGGCAGAACCGCTCCAGCCGATCACCAGCATGCCGGCTATGATGATGCGAACGAACAATCGGTTCATCCTGCCCTCCACCGTTTAAAGAGGTTCTGGCCGTGCCACCGTCTTATAGAGCTATTCGGACCTTTCTGGAAATTTCTTAAAGGACTTTGGGCTTTAACAGATTTAGCGGCCACCTTCCCACGATCACGAAGCCTTAAGATTGTTTTCGGTAAGATGAAATATGCGTTAAATAGCCTGCGGGGTAAATCGGGGCTTCCCCAGTTTAGCCGCTCCAGAACCCTGAATATGAACTGCCAAAAGGAAAGCACTAGGTGGGGTGAATTGAGGGGAACCGAGGGAAACCCTGATCGCTCTTGGGTGCCGGCGGGGTGCCCCCCAAGGCGTCCAAACGGCTTGCCTGATCGCCCTACGGCTTGGACCCTACTATATTACCGGATGACTGGGCCGGCCCCGGGACTCCGGGAGACCTTGCTGCGTTCTTTTTAAGCTTGACCCCTTTTCTCTCTCGACCGGGGTAGAGAAGCTATCTCAAAATCCATTCTTCTGTCATCCTGAACGAAGTGAAGGATCTCAAGTCATTGAAAATGCGAGATTCTTCGCTTCCCTCAGAATGACAGTTTAGGCTGTTGCTCCGTTTTTCCACAACCTGATACGCGGCGTGAGGAAGACTTCTCGGCTAAGTATCTGAACCAAATCATGATTTTTTCCATGGACCCCATAAGCCTGAATTAAAGATAAAAATGAATATAATTTTTTAAAAAATATCTTGACATATTGATTGTTTGTATAATAAAGTACAAACGCATAGACCAAGCCAAACCCGGCGTGAGCTGGGGACGGAAAGCCACGGGTCTCTCCACGGGCGGGAAGACAGCCGGGTTGCCTAATAATGAGGCAGTCCGGCTCTTTTTTTCAGCCGTCCAAGCGTGAACCAGCGGCGGCCGGCAAGGAAGTCAGCCCTGGCCTGGTGTCAGAAAATGTTTCTTATCCATGGGCATCTTGACAGGTGGAACCTGGCCCGGCAACGTGATCATCGGGGGCGCCCCCAACTCGTCCGGGTCTGGACAGGTTTTCCTGCTGCGAGAAGAAGGATCTGAAGGGGTGTAATTTTTTTAAAATATCAACGCATATTTCAAAGTCTTTACATGATGTTCATTATTCTTAACAGGATAACCTGACGGCAATTTTAATAGTATAGTAATTTCGATAAGTTATTCAGGGCATGAAAATTGCAAAATAGGTGTTGAGTATCCAAAACGTTCTCACCTGATAAAGCCAAACCTGCCGCGAGGCAGCGACGGAAAGCCACGGGTCTCGATAAAGAGAGATAGCCGGGTTGCCAAAAAAACTGGCAGCCCGGCTTTTTTTGCCAAAGGAGGTGTCGAAGCGCCTACCATTTCCATGAGAAGATTCAATGTGGCGAAGCGGCTTTTCGGGGAAAAAGCCATGGAACAGGCATTGAGGATTAACTTCTGATGAGATGCATCCCCCGGGGTCGGGGATGGCAAGGTCTCCCCTGATTGACAAGCTGGCCAGCGACCGGGAGATCGACGTAGACAATATTCATGATCCCAACGGGGGATTCGGTTAACCGAAAACAGAAAGGGAGGAAGAAATGCGAAAAATTACGGTAATCATGGTTTTGGGCCTGGCCCTGCTGTTGATGGGCCTGACGCTGTCAGCCTCGGCAGTAACCATAAATGACATATGGGCCCCCTATAATGGCGGAGCTGGAGGAACCGGGGGAACTGGAGAACAGAATCTCTACGCGATCGTCGACCAGATGCTTAGCACCACTGCTTATACGAATAGCGGCACCGCGACGGGCGGTTTGCAGGCCAGCGGTAGTGGATTGACGCTTAGCGGTACCGGCCTCCTGCCGGCGACGACCCCGACTGGCACCTGGACCTATACGATAACCTCGTACTACGCGAGCTTTGCGGGCTTCACCCAGGATCCTGGCACCTTTGCGGCAGGGAATACATCAACAAGCCTAGTTGGTTCGCCGTTCCCCACGGCCAGCGGTTTGGATCAAATCGTTCCGGTCGGAGCCGGTGGTATAGCCTTGTCGACGCCTTCAAGCCTCACCATGGGCTTCGCCGATCACTACACCGGCAGTAGCACAGGGACCAAGTACACCCAATCGAGCCTGAATTCGAGTGGTGCAGTCAACGGCCTGATCTTTCAGGTCGGCACCTCAAACGAATGGATCGTTTGCTTTGAAGATGGTGATAGTTCCCAGCCTTATGGTGACCAAGATTACAACGACCTGGTTTTCCTTGTGACCGGGAACTTTACGTCCGTCCCCGTGCCCCCCTCGGCCCTGCTCCTGGGCTCCGGCCTGTTAGGGCTGGTGGGTCTGGGCTGGCGCCGGCGTAACAACGCTTAACCCGAACTAGGCTCCCCGTACCCAGGGGTCCGGGAGCGGGAAGGATTGCGGGAGTCCCGGGAGCGCCAGCTCCCCGGACTCCCGTGGTTTTTCGGGTCCGCCGGTTATCACCGCGACCATCTTAACCGCATGTTCAAGAACGTATACAAGTTGATTACCGGATGAAACATTCCTTTTGATCTGAGCCGCGGAGCGCCCCTTGCCGCCCTTTCCGGCGCCGGCCCGGCAACCTGTGCCTCTTTCGGAGGCTTTCGGATAACTAATTGTTATTTCTTATGAATAAACCCGATGTCCTATAATGCCGATGATGATTACGGGCCTCTAAAACATATTATACGAATATTTTTTAATAAAATAATCGATGGCTCTATGTGGTCCCAATATTGCATAATGAACCGTAAGCCACACTGATTCAACCGGGATAGAGAGATAAAGCCAAACCCGTCGCAAGGCGGGGACGGAAAGCCACGGGTCTCGTTGAAAAGAGATAGCCGGGTTGCCTGGAAATAGGGCGGCTCGGCTTTTTTAGTTCAACCTTTAACCACTTTGGCGCGATATACCGCACGACTAAATACAGGGGAGGGTCTGAACTCTCTGAAGCTAAGGTAAACGATAATCGTGGCATAGGAGCGTTATCGTCGTTATCGGGACCATCAACACCGAAAAGGAGAAAATGATAATGAAAAAAGTAATTTTGTTGGCACTGTGTCTGATGCTTATTGGGGCCGGTGCGGCAAGTGCAACCAGTTTAAACGGGGATATAATATATGACCAGTACAATAACTCTTATACTAACCCGACCATCATCGGCGCTTCCCCCTACTATTTCCTAACCTCTAGCTACACCTTCAACAATGGTGTGTTAACTTTCAATACGAACTGGAACCCCGGAGATAATGGTGAGGTTAACTCTAAAGTAACAACCGCCTATCTCTTCATCAAGCAGGATGGCAACACGTATGCTATTGATTTGAATTTCAATAATTTATTAAATAATACTGTAACCATTCTTAAAAACCCCACAATTATATATTCTAATGATAGTTCGTTTAATTTCAAGGCTGTTGGTGATTATGGGGAATATTACCAAACAATTTCTACTTCTACATATGTCCCCGTAACAGCCTCTGGCGGCACCTCCGACGGCAGCGCAACCGTTCAATGGTCGAATGACACTAAACATCACCTTGGCAACACGGTGACCATTGATTTGGGGACCTTGCTCACGTCTGACCCGTGGAGCTTCGTATGGGGCACCGCCACCTGCGGCAATGGTACCGTCTATGCTTTTATCCCATCCAGTGTGCCTCTGCCCCCCAGCGCCCTGCTCCTGGGAACCGGCCTCCTGGGCCTGGTGGGCCTGGGCTGGCGCCGCCGGCAAACCAAGGTTTAACCCAGAACAATGTAATTTCGGCTCAGGCCGGGGCCCCAACCTTCTCGCGGTTGGGGCCTTTTTTGTCCCGGCTTCCTGGGTGAACCGGGAAACCCCAAGGCAACCCAGGCCCGGATTGGAACCCATCCCCGGCCAGGTCAAGCCCGGCGGGCCATGGCGTCCGCCGGCCAGACTGGGGGACGTGAAGAAATTACAGATAATTATCTTGCAGGGGCGGGATGTATTACGCCCTGCCGGGCGCCAGGCATTGCCCTGCTCCGCAAGCCTCATCCCATCTTGCCTTTATAAGCGCAGCCTGGCAGTAAAGCCTGATCGACCAGACTCCAGGGCGGCAAAAAGCAAAGGGTTAGGGATCACGCCCCTAACCCTTTTTATTTTTTTATGGATTTTAAGACTTACAGACCCGGAAAAATCTTCACCGCGTTCATGGCCAGGTTGTAGAGGCAGCCCGGGAAGATGCCGATGGCCAGCACCCCGGCGGCGGTGAGGGCCACCACCGCGGTCTGGGCCGGGGAGAAGACCACCGGGCCCAGGTCCGCCTCCGCCGGCTTCATGTACATGAGCACGGTGATGCGCAGATAGTAGAAGACCGACACCAGGGAGTTCATGACCCCGATGATGGCCAGCCAGATGTAGCCGGCCTGGATGGCGGCGGAAAATATATAGAACTTGCCCACGAAACCCGCGGTGGGGGGAATCCCCGCCAGGGCGAACATGAACAGGGCCATGGACGCGGCCAGGACCGGGTGCTGGGCCCCCAGGCCGGAGTAGTCGTAGATGTTCAGGTAGCTGTCTTTTTTCCGCCCCACCAGGATCACCACCCCGAAGGCCCCCAGGTTCATCAGGGTGTAGGCCAGCAGGTAGTAGAGCAGGCTCACCGCGCCCAACTGGTTGGCGGCCACCAGGGCCACCAGCAGGTAGCCGGCGTGGGCGATGGAAGAGTAGGCCAGCATGCGTTTGATATTGGTCTGGGCGATGGCGACCACGTTACCGATGGTCATGGTGGCCACGGCCAGGACCCAGAGGACCATGGTCCAGTCCACCTTGATGGCCGGGAAGGCCAGAAAGAAGACCCGGGCGAAAGCGGCAAACGCCGCGGCCTTGACGGCCACGGCCATGAACGCGGTTACCGAGGTGGGGGCGCCTTCATAGACGTCCGGGGTCCACATGTGGAAGGGGGCCGAAGCCACCTTGAAGCCGAAGCCCACGATCAACAGGCCCACGCCCAGGAGCACCAGGGGGGCCATGGCCGGGTCGGCGCCCAGGCGCTGGGGCAGGTCGCTTAAAAACAAGGTACCCCCCGAGGCCCCGTAGAGCATGGCCATGCCAAAGAGCAGGAAGGCGCTGGAGAACGATCCCAGGATGAGGTACTTTAAGGCCGCCTCATTGGAGCGCAAGTCTTCCCGGAATAGCCCCGCCAGGACATAGACCGCGATGGACATGACCTCGAGGCCCAGGAAGATCATGATCAGGTGGGCCCCCGCGGCCATGAGCATCATGCCCACGGTGGCAAAGAGCAGCAGGGCGTAGTATTCGCCCATATTCTTGCCGTAATCTTCCAGGTACTGCCGGGAGATGAGGACCGTCAGGGCCGCGCCCAGGATAAAAATCAGGTAGAAGAAGAAGGCGAAGTTGTCCAGGTAGACCATACGGGCGAAATCGGTGCCGGTCGAGCCCCAGAGGCCGATGGTTTGCAGCGCCGCCACCGCCAGGCCCGCCAGGGCCAGCCCGGAGAAGCACACCTTCCGCCCTTTGGGGGAGAGGGCATCCAGCACCAGGATGAGGATGGCGGTCACCGTCAACGTCAACCACGGCCCGATGCTGCTCAATTGGAAGCTGGGTATGGTGAAGGTCATTGCGCCTCCCCCTTAAACACGTGGGATAGGGAAACCTGCGTGGTTTTGGCCTTTTCCATCATGGCCAGGAAGTTCTCCGTGGACGCCTTGGTCTTGTCTAAAAAGGTGCTGGGATAGACCCCGATCCAGACGATAAAGAGGATCAGGGGCGCAAAGATGGCGATCTCCCGCCAGGACAGGTCTTTGAGGTCCTTGTTCTTGTCGTTGGTCACCTTGCCGAACATCACCCGCTGGAACATCCACAGCATGTAGCAGGCCGCGAAGATGACCCCGGTGGCGGCGATGGTGGCGTAGAGCTTGTTGACCTGGAAGGTCCCCAGGAGGATGAGAAACTCGCCCACAAACCCGTTCAACCCCGGCAGCCCGATGGAAGACAGGGTGACGATCATGAAGATGATGGCGTAAACGGGCATGGGAGTACACAGGCCGCCGAATTCGGCGATCATCCGGGTGTGGCGCCGCTCGTAGATCACCCCGACGATCAAGAACAGGGCCCCCGTGGACAACCCGTGATTGATCATCTGGATGATGCCCCCCTGGACCCCCGGCATGGTAAAAGTAAACAACCCCAGCATCACGAAGCCCAGGTGGCTCACCGAGGAAAAGGCGATGAGACGCTTCAGGTCCTTTTGCATCATGGAGACCAGGGCGCCGTAAACGATGCCGATGACCGCCAGGGTGGAAAACAGGGGCACGAAGTAGTGGGCCGCCTGGGGAAACATCGGCATGTTAAAACGCAGGAAGCCGTAAGTCCCCATCTTCAAGAGCACTGCCGCCAGGATGACCGAACCCACGGTGGGTGCTTCGGTGTGGGCGTCCGGCAACCAGGTGTGAAAGGGGAACATGGGCACTTTGATGGCGAAGGCCAGGCCGAAGGCCAAAAACATCCAGAACTGCATATTGAAGGGGATGGAAACGCTGTACATCTTCAGGAGATCGAAGGTGTAGGTCCCGGTGGTCTTGCCGTAATGAAAGTAAAGGACCAAAATGGCCACCAGCATCAGCAGGGAGCCGAACATGGTGAACAGGAAGAATTTGATGGCCGCATAGACCCGGCGGGCCGGGTTGCCCCAGATCCCGATGAGCAGGTACATGGGGATGAGCATCACTTCCCAGAAGACGTAGAACAGAAAGAGGTCCAGGGAGACGAAGACGCCGATCATGCCGCTCATCAAGGCCAGCAGGCAGACCATGAATTCCTTGACCCGGACCTGGATGTCGTCCCAGGTGGCCAGGACGCACAGAGGCGTCAGGAAGGTGGTGAGCATGATCAGCAGCAGGGAAAAGCCGTCGATCCCGATAGAGTAGCTGATGCCATAGGTCGGCAGCCATTCCCGGCGCTCCACGAACTGCATGGCCGCGGTCTGGCTGTTGAAGTTAAACCAGAGGGGCAGGGAAAACAGGAACTCCGCCACGGAGATGATCAGGGTGGCGACCTTCAGGCCCTTGTGGCGCTTCCGGTCCAGAATCAGCAGGACCCCTATCCCGACGATGGGGAGGAAGATCAGAATGGAGAGGATGGGTAGTTGCATTGAGCCCCCCCTAACGCCCGATGAGATAGCCGGTGACGAGCACCGCACCGATGAGGATGGCCAGGGCGTAACTTTGAACAAACCCGGTCTCCAGCTTGCGGAGGTGGCTGCTCAGCCAACCGACGGTGGTGGCGCTGCCGTTCACCGCGCCGTCAATGACGGTTTCGTCCACGCCGTGCCACAGGAAGTCGGAGCCGTTCTTGATGGGCTCCACCACCGCGGCGTCATAAAGTTCGTCCACGTAGTACTTGTGATACACCAGGTCATAGATGACCGGGATCTTCTCGGTCACCTTTTCGGGCAGTTCGGGTTTCTGCATATAGAACTTGTAGGCCATGAAGATGCCCGACGCGGCCACCGCCATGGAAAAGACCATCATGGTGATTTCAAACCAGGCCGGGGAGTGCACTTCGTGCACCAGCGGGGTGATGGCCGGCGCTAAAAACTCCTTGAACTTGTTGGCCCCCTCGATGATGGGGAAACCCACCAGGCCGCCCACCACCGAGAGCCCCGCCAGGGTCATCAGGGGCACGGTCATCAGCGGCGGGGATTCATGGGGATGCACGTGGTGAGGGTCGAATTTTTCTTCGCCGTGGAAGGTCATAAACACCGCCCGGAACATGTAGAACGCGGTGATGAAGGCCGCCACGGTGGCGATGCCCCAGAAGACCGTATGGCCGCTCACCAGGGAGTGGAACAGGATTTCGTCCTTGCTGAAGAAGCCCGCGAAGGGGAAGATCCCGGCGATGGCCAGAGTGGCCAGGATGAAGGTCCAGTAGGTGATGGGCATGTGCTTCTTCAACCCCCCCATATGGCGCATATCCTGTTCCCCGTGCATGCCGTGGATGACGGAGCCGGAGCCCAGGAAGAGGAGAGCTTTGAAGAAGGCGTGGGTCATGAGGTGGAAGATGCCCGAGGTAAAGGCCCCCACACCGCAGGCCAGGAACATATACCCCAACTGGCTCACGGTGGAGTAAGCCAGGACGCGCTTGATGTCGAATTGGGTAATGCCGATAGTGGCCGCATAGATGGCCGTGAGCGCCCCCACCGCCGCCACCACTGTCATGGAGATGGGCGCCAGGACGAACATGGTGCTGCACCGGGTCACCATGAAGACGCCGGCGGTGACCATGGTGGCCGCGTGGATCAAGGCGGATACCGGGGTGGGGCCTTCCATGGCGTCAGGCAGCCAGGTGTACAGGGGTATCTGGGCCGATTTGCCGGTGGCCCCTAAAAACAGGAACAGGGTGATGGCGGTAAGGACGCCGGAGCCCATGGGGTACTTGGCGGCCAGGGGAAAGACTTCCTTGAAGTCCAAAGACCCGAAGGTCCAGAAGATCAGGAAGACGCCCAGGAGGAACCCGAAGTCGCCGATCCGGTTAACCACGAAGGCCTTTTTGCCCGCGTCGGAGGCCGACTGCTTTTCATACCAGAACCCGATGAGCAGATAGGAACAGAGACCGACACCTTCCCAGCCCACGAACATCAGGAGGAAGTTGTTGGCGCTCACCAGGATGAGCATGGCGAAGACGAAGAGGTTGAGGTATGCGAAATAGCGGTAAAAGCCTTCGTCATCGTGCATGTAGCCGATGGAGTAGATGTGGATGAGGGTGCTCACCCCGGAGACCACCAGCAGCATGATCAGGGAGAGGGGGTCGATGAGGAATGCCACCGAGACCTTGAAGGGCCCCGAGGCGATCCAGGTGTACATCACCTTTTCCACCGCGTGGGTCCCCTCCGGGAGTTTGAGGAACTCCAGGAAGATCGCCACGGTGACCAGGAAACTCAGGCCCACGGCAGAGGCCCCGATGGTCCCCACTACTGACTTGGGCAGACTCTTGCCCACCAGGCCGTTGATCAAAAAGCCGATGAGGGGAAAGAGGGGTATCAGCCAGACATAATCCATCATGGAGTTCGCCTCACCACTTGAGGATGTTGAGATTATCTACGTAAACGTCGCCCCGGTTGCGGAAGATGGCCACGATCAGGGCCAGTCCCACCGCCACTTCCGCCGCGGCCACGGTCAGGACAAAGAACACAAACATCTGGCCGTCCACCGCCTTGAAGTAGTCGGCAAAGCCGATGAAGGCCAGGTTGACCGCGTTAAGCATCATTTCGATGCACATGTAAATGACCAGGGCGTTGCGCCGAATCAGGACCCCGATCACCCCCAGGGCAAACAGGGCCACGCTCAAGGCCAGGTAATATTGGACCGGTACTACCATAATCGCTCTCCGCTTGAGATTCTCAGGCCATCACTTCAACTTGCTCTTCGCCAGCACCACCGCGCCCACGATGGCCACCAGGAGCAGGACGGACGTGACTTCGAAGGGCAGCAGATAATCGGTGAACAGGCTTCGGGCGATGGATTCGGTGTTACCCAGGCCCGGGGCCATTTCCTTGCCGGTGGTCAGCGCCGCTTTGGTCACGCCGTAAATCAGGATCAGCCCGGTGAAACCGGCCAGGATGATGCCCCCCATTTTCTGCCCGATAAAGGGAATCTTGGGTTGATCTTCCGGTTGCCGGATATTCAGGAGCATGATGACAAACAGGAACAGGACCATGATGGCCCCGGCGTAAACGATCACCTGGATGGCGGCGATGAACTCGGCATGGGCCAAAAGATAGATGCCGGCCACCGCAAAGAAGTTGACGATGAGCCAGAGGGCGCTCCGTAACGGGTGCTTCTGAAAGACCACCAGGCCCCCGGCAATCAGGGCCACGGCGCCCAGGATGAAAAACAGGATCTGCATCCCTCGGGCCTCCTATTCCTGCCGAATCGGCTGAAGATTGGCGCCATAACGGTTCATAGCCAATCCCCCAGGCGCAGTTGCGGCTTGCTCTGGGTTGCCCTCTCGATGTCGAGAATGAGCACCTGTTTGTCGTATTGGGCCAGTTCGTAAAGGTTATTCAGCTTAATGGCCCCCTTGGGACAGGCTTCCTGGCAGAAGCCGCAAAAAATGCAGCGCTGCAGGTCGATGGTGAAGGCCACCGGATACTTCCCGTGATCCTCACTCTCGCCGGCCTCGATCGCCTTGATGGCGTTGGACGGGCAGACCACCATGCACAGGGTGCAGGCCACGCAGCGCCGGGAGCCGTCCTCATTGGTGGTGAGTTCCGGATGGCCCCGCCACCGGGGCGATACCTGCCGTTTCTCTTCCGGATACTGCAAGGTAATGGGTTTGGAGAGCGCCATCTTCAGGGTGGTCGCCAACCCTTTGAGCAAAGGAATAATCATGGATTAACCCTTGATAAGTAAGATAACCGCCCCGGTGACCAGAATGTTCACCAGGCTCAGGGGCAACAGCACCTTCCAGCCCAGCTGCATGAGCTGATCGAACCGGAAGCGGGGGAAAGTGCCTCTTACCCAGATAAAGAAGAAGACCAGGGCGAAGGTCTTGCCCATGAACCAGACCACGGGGGGCAGCACCGGCCCTTGCCAGCCGCCCAGAAACAGGGTGGTGGCCAGCGCCGAGGCCACGATGATGTGGGTGTATTCCCCCATCATGAACAGGGCCCACTTCATGGAGCTGTATTCCGTCTGGTATCCGGCCACCAGCTCGTTTTCGCACTCGATGAGGTCAAAGGGCGTCCGACCGCATTCGGCCATGGCTGCGACCATGAAGATCAGGAACCCCAGGGGCTGGTAAACTATGAACGGGATGCATTTTTGGGCTTCCACGATGGTCACGGTGCTCAGCGACCCGGCCAGCATGATCACCCCGATGACGGAGAGCCCCAGAGCCAGCTCGTAGCTGACCATCTGGGCGCAGAGCCGGAGACCCCCCAACAGCGAATACTTGTTATTCGAGGCCCAGCCGCCCAGGATCGCGCCGTACACTCCCAGGGAGCCCATGGCGAAGATGTACAGCAGGCCAATGTTGGTGTCGCCCACCACCCCCTGGTTCAAAGCGGCCACGGTGAGATCGATCTTATAGCCGTATAAGGTGATCTCCGGGGGCAGGATCGTGCCGGCGAAGGGAATGACCGCAAAGGGCAGGAACGCCGCCCCGGCGGTGATCACCGGCGCCATGATAAAAAGGTATTTGTTGGCTCCCGGCGGCGTGAAGTCCTCTTTGAACATCAGCTTGAGGAGGTCGGCTACGGGCTGGAGCAACCCCCAGGGGCCGACCCGGTTGGGGCCGTACCGCAGCTGGATGAAACCCAGGACCTTGCGTTCCAGAAGCACCGTATAGGCGACGCAGGTGAGCAAGACCCCCATCACCACGGCGATCTTGAGGACGCTGACAGCTATTAACAGGGGCAGATTCATGTTCTCAACCCTTTTGGATGGTCACGCGCACCAGATTGGAGTTAAGGGTTAAATCGTTGGCCGCAGGAGCCGCGAAATGCTCCGGCAGGAACACGACCCCCGGGGGCACCGCCGCGGACAGATCCACCGGCGCGGCGATTTCCCCATGCGAGGAAATGACCTTCACCACCTCCCCCGCGGCCAGCCCCAGGCTTTGGGCGTCCTCGGGATTCACCTTGAGACGCGCCTCGCCGGTGACGGCCATGGTGCCGCCGGGGTGATGGGTGGTGTACGACCCGGAGTGCTGCAGCGACTTGCCGATGATCAGGGTGTAGGGCCGCCGGCCCGGCAGGCTGATGTCCGTCTCAAAGGGGACGAACTTTCCGCTCACCGCGGCCTTGATCTTCGGGCACGGCGCACTCAACGTGGGCGCCAGCCCGGCCCACAGGGGCATCTTCTTCGCCAGTTCCTTGAAAATTGCCTTGGGGCTGACGTAGTTCAGGGCGAACCCCATCTTGGCCCCCACCTGGCTGATGATCTGCCAGTCGGGCCGCACCCCGTTGGTGGACAAGGCCTGGTTGAGCAACCCCAACTGGCCCGTGCTGCTGATAAAGGTGCCTTCCTGCTCGGCGTGCACCGCCACCGGCAAGACCACGCTGGCCAGATTGGCGGTGTCGGTCAGAAAGGCGTCCTGCACCACGATAAACGGCACTTTCTTGAGCAGCTTTTTCACCCGGCTGCGATGCGGCAGCCACCGCAGCAGGTCCCCGCCCAACAGATACAAGACCTTGGGGGCCGCAGCGTCGTCTTTCTCCAGGAGGTCCAGCACCTCTTCCAGGGTGGGGCCGGGCTCCGAACCCTCTACCGGGGCATACCCCGGGCCCATGTCCGGCAGGACCCCCACTTCGCAAACGCCCCGGGAATTATTCTTCTCGGCCACGGGATACAGGGCGCTGCCGGGGGACTCGGGCTTGCCCACCAGCAGGAAGAGGTCGGCCAGGGCCAGGGCATTGACCTGGCCTTTATCCTGGGCCAGCAGCTCGGTGCCGAATACGATGGCCGGGGCCTGGGCCTGGGCCAGAAGCGCCGCCGCGGCCTTGAGCGCCGCCTCGTCCATCCCGGTCTTGGTGGTAATTTCCTTGGGGGTGAGTTTCTTGAGGCTCTCTTTCAGCTCATCTAATCCGGTGGCCTGAATCGCCGGGGTCCAATCGGGGTTTTCAGCCAGGATAAACTTGATGAGCCCGGCGATGAGGACCCGCTCGCTCCCGGGTTTGTACCTCAGGCTCAGGTCGGCATACCGGTCGAACTTGGTCCTGCGGGGATTGGCCAGCACCAGCCTAAAATTCTCGTTCTCTTTGGCCTCCATGAGCTTCCAGCCCAGAGGCGGCAGCTCCGGGGTAACGTCCGTGTCTACCACCAGGACCAGGTCGGCCTTGGGCAGGTCCGCCAGTTTCCCCAGCACAAAGGGGAAGCCGCTGCCGGTGGCCTCTTCCTTGACCACCAACGGCGAGTGGTAGGGCGGCACCAGGGCGCCGCCGGCCTCTACGCCTTCGAGCTTGGGAGTCCCAAAAACCTCGGCCAGGGCCTTGATGGCCCGGACGTAGTTGTAGCGCCCCGGGTTGTCCAACTGGTTGGTGCCGAGGCCCTCCCGGAAAAATTTCTGGAAAGCGTAATTGGCTTCGTTGGTGGCCCGGGGCGAACCGACGCCGTAAACCGCCTTGGCGCCGCCGGCCTCGACGGTCTCTTTAAGCTTGGCGGCCACCAGGTCCAGGGCTTCGTCCCAGGAAGCCTCGCGCAATTTGCCCTTCTCCCGGATCAGCGGGGTCTTGAGGCGGTCGTCGGCCTCCACCACCGGCCAGCCGAACCGGCCCCGGCCGCAGAGCAGCACGGAATCTTCGTTCACCACCCGCATGATCTTGCCGTTTTTGGTGTGCAGCTGGTAGGTGCAGCCGCCGCCGCAGAAGGGGCAGGCCATCTCGGTCTTGGCCCCTTCCCAGGCCCGGGCCCGGTACTTGAACGGCTTGTTGATCAGGGCCCCCACCGGGCAGATGTCGATGCAGGAACCGCAGAACTCGCAGTCCAGGGGCTGGGCGCCGCTGGCCAGTTCCGTGAAGTAGCCCCGCAGCGTGAAGTTGATGGCCATGGCCCCCACCCGGTCCCGGCAGATGCGGACGCAGCGGCCGCAGGTGACGCAGCGGTCCGGGTGGCGCTCCACCATCCGGGAGACGTAGTCCGGATTGGGCGGCAGCTTCACCGCCTCCAGGTCCACTGTGGGTACGGCCAGGGCGTGGGTCAGGTTCTGGAGTTCGCATTCCCCGCCCTTGTCGCAGATGGGGCACTCCAGGGCGTGGTTGATGAGCACCAGCTTCATCAACTCCTGGCGCAGGGCCGCAAGCTTCGGCGTATCCGTCACCACCTCCATGCCCTCAGTGACCGGCGTGGCGCAGGCCGGAATGGGCCGGGGCGGCCCGGGCTTGACATCCACCACGCAGATGCGGCAGGAGCCGATGGGTTTCAAGGCCGGATGGTAGCAAAGATAAGGGATAAAAATTCCGTTTTCTTTGGCCACTTCCAGGATGGTCGAGCCCGGTTTCGCCTGAATGGCCCGTCCGTCGATGGTCAGATTAACCATAAGTCGTTCCTATGTTCACTGCCGGTTAGCTTTGAGCTGTCAGCCATCAGCTTTTCATGGAGGGTAGGCACCGCCCACCACAGAGTATTTATTGACGGGCAGTACCCGCCTGCAGTTGCCTGGTCCTAGTCGCTCAGCCGCTCTAAAGAAATCACTTTATAGATAGGGGCCTTGACCAATCCGAGATTTTTGCTTTCGCAGACCAGCTTTACTCGCCATCCCAGGCCCTTGCTTTTCTTGGGAGTCACCACTTCCGTGGGCCCCGCGGCCGCGATCACCCCGAATCTCACGGCATCCTCAGGGCCAAGACGGAATTCCACTTTGGGGTAATCATCCAGCCGCAAAATATAGAAAGTATCCCTCTGGCCGATATCCAGTTGGGTGCCCCTGGCTATCTCGGTGATTTTACCGGTAAAGAGTTTGCTGGCTTGCCCATAAGCCGCTCCGGCCCAAGCTATGGCCAGAGCCAACCCCAATCCCAGTAGAGCCTTGTTACGGTGCATCGGTTTCATTGGCCACCCAGGAAATTCGTTACGGTGACGGGCGGGGACGCCCGCCCTCCCATTACCTGTCCACGTCCGCCAGCACGATATCCATGGTTCCAATCAGCGCGATCAAGTCCGACAAGAGGCGCCCCCGGACCAGCTTGTCCAGAGAGCCCAGCACCACGAAGGACGGGGTCCTGACCTTGACCCGGAGCGGCTGCGGCCCGCCGTCGCTGACGATATAAAACCCCATCTCGCCCTTGGGGGCTTCGATGCACTGATAGACCTCACCCTTGGGCGGCGTGATGCCCTCCTGAATCAGCTTAAAATGGTTGATCAGGCTGGCGATGTCGCTATAGACCATCTCCTTGGGCGGCAGGCTCACCCGGGGGTCGGCGCACTTGATGTCCCCGGGCTCGGTCCCGGCGATCTTTTCCAACGCCTGCTTGACGATGCGGTTGCTCTGGAGCATCTCCTGCATCCGCACCAGGTACCGGGAGTAGGTGTCGCCCTCCCGGGTCCCCAACGGCACCTCAAATTCAAACTCTTCGTAGCTGGAATACGGGTTATCGCGCCTGAGGTCCCAATCCACCCCGGAGCCCCGGGCCATTGGGCCGGACCAGCCCCAGTCCAAAGCGTCGGCGGCGCTCATGGTGCCCACGCCCATGGTGCGCTCTTTCCAGATGACGTTTTCGGTCAGGAGGGTGTCGTAATCCTGCCAGTTTTTGTCGAAGGATTTGGCGAACTCCCAGGCCGCCGGCATGAAGCCCTCGGGCAGGTCCGCGGCCAGGCCGCCGATCCGGAAGTAAAGCGGAAACATCCGGGCCCCGGAGGCCATTTCGCACAGGTCCATGATCTTTTCCCGCTCCCTGAAGGCGTAGAACAGCGGGGTCATGGCCCCCAGGTCGTGGCCGTGGGTCCCCAGCCAGAAGAGGTGGGAGGCGATCCGGGTCAACTCCACGATCAACACCCGGATATACTGGGCCCGCTTGGGGACCTCGACGCCCAACAGCTTTTCCACCGCCAGGCAGAAGCCGAAGTTGTTCACTTCCCCGGCCAGGTAGTCCACCCGGTTCATCAGGGGCAGGCACTTGTGATAGGTGCGGTACTCGCACATCTTCTCGATGCCGCGGTGGAGGTAACCGATGTCCGGATCGGCGCTGTTGATGAGCTCGCCGTCCAGCTCCACCAGGACCCGAAGGACCCCGTGAGTGCTGGGGTGGGACGGCCCCACGTTCAGCAGCATGGTTTCGGTGCGTGTCATGGTTCCGGCTTGATTCATGGGGTTATCCTAAGATCAATGTCATTGGCGGTTCGGCTCATCTCGGGCGGGCCTCGCCCGGCCGTTATTCTTTATAGACCTTTTCGCCTTTTCGCCCTCGGCAGGCGGGGCGGCGCCCGAAGCACAGCCGGGGCAGGTGGCCTACATACCTTTTAACGGATAATCCTTCCGCTGGGGGTGCCCCACCCACTCCCCGGGCATGAGGATGCGCCTGAGGTCAGGGTGCCCGTTGAAGCGGATGCCCATCATGTCGTAGGCCTCCCGCTCGTGCCAGATGGCCGTGGACCACACCTTGGCCACCGAGTCGATGGCCGGGGCCAGGTCGTCCGCCAGCCGCGCCTTTAAGGTGATGCGGCCGTGGTGTTTGTGGCTGTAAAGGTTGTAGACCACGCCGAACCTGGGGCTGGCGGGGGAGTAATCCATCCCGGCGATCATGGAGAGGTACTTAAAGCCGGTGTCGTGGCCGTCTTTGAGGGCCGTGCAGATTTCCACAATCCGCTCCGGCTTCACCTCGATCGTGGTGTCGCCCCGGAACTCCACCACCTCCACCACTTCTTCGGGGAACTTTTCTTCCAGCAGGGCCACCGCTTGTTTCATGCCGCCACCTCCCGCCGGGCCTGCAGGCTTTCTTTGTACCGCTGGGTCAGGAAGGGATCTTTCAAAATCAACTCATGGAGTTTTAAAATTCCGTACAAAAGACCTTCGGGCCGGGGCGGACAGCCGGGCACGTAAACATCCACCGGTAAATACTGATCGATGCCCTGGACCACGGCGTAGGAGTCGAAAATTCCTCCGGAGGTGGCGCAGGCCCCCATGGCGATGACCCACTTGGGCTCGCTCATCTGGTCGTAGACCCGCTGGATGGCCGGCATCATCTTCTTGACCACGGTGCCGGCGATGATGATCACGTCCGCCTGGCGGGGGGACGCCCGAAATGCCTCCATGCCGAAGCGGGCGATGTCCCAGCGGTTGGCCGCGGTGCAGATCATTTCGATGGCGCAGCAGGCCAGCCCGAAGGTGGCGGGCCAGAGGCTGTTTTTGCGGCCCCAGTCCACCAGCTTCTCCAGGGTGGTGGTTAAGACGTTGTATCCCAGGTGTTCTTCGATGCCCATTCCAGTACTCCGTTAAAGACCGTTTTTAGTTTTGAGTTTTTGGTTTTTGGTGCAGGTTGGGCGGCTATGGCCCTTCCAGCATTGAGTTTGAAAACTAAAAACTAAAAACCAAAAACTAAAAACCGCTTTATTCCCACTCCAGGGCGCCCTTGCCCCAGACGTACACCAAGCCCACCGCAATAATGCCGATGAAGACCAGCATCTCCCAGAACCCGAACCAGCCCAGGGGCTTGAAGACCACCGCCCAGGGATAGAGGAAGATGGCTTCAATGTCGAACACGATGAAGAACATGGCGATGACGTAGAAGCGCACCGTGTAGCGGTGGCGGGCGTCGCCGATGGGGTCCATGCCGCACTCGTATGGCATGTCCTTGGTGGCGAAGTGCTTCTTTTTGCCCAGCATCTCGGACAAGAAGACGATCAGCCCCACCAGCCCGATGGCGACCACCATGAAAATCAAGACCGGCACATAGTTGATCAACATAGGTTAATCCTTAGCAGAATAAAGCTTCTAAAGAGCCGCGGCCCCGGCTGCCGCCACCGCCTGGTCATTCTCCACCGAGCTGCCGCTCACCCCGATGGCGCCGATGACAGTGTCGCCGTCTTTGAGGGGAATGCCCCCGGGGAAAATAATGAGGCGTCCATCGTTGCTGGCGTGGATGCCGAAGAGCGGCTGCCCCGGCTGGCACAGGGGCGCCAGGGTCTTGGTCTCCATATTGAAGCACCTGGCGGTGTAGGCCTTGTTCATGGCGATGTTGATGGAGCCCAGCCAGGCCCCGTCCATGCGCGCAAAGGCCACCAGATTATTGCCTTCATCCACCACCGCGATATTCATGGCGACTTTGATCTCTCCGGCCTGCCGTTTCGCCGCCTCGATGATGCGCAACGCCGTGTCCAAGTCTATTTTCTTCGCCATGTCTTCTGTCCTCTCCCGCGTCAACTTGGGGTTAGGAGCCGTGGAGGGTGGCGCCGGTATCTTGCCGGTGCACGTGCACAGGCTGGAAAGCCTGTGCCACCAGAAATTATTCCCTAATGCGAGTGGTCTGCCGTCTTGCACACCTCCAGCGGGCAGTTCCCCGCCAGGTGGGCGTTGTATCCGTGCACGATACTATAGTTCTAAAGAAATATAATCCGCCTGACTTTTCATGGCAGGAATGGGGATATTGTCCTCTCGCATACCCTCCAAATGCATTTTAATGCCCTCAGCCATCCGCTGTTTTACTTCTTTAATAGTTTTCCCGGTGGCGATACAGCCGGGAAGATCAGGGCAATAGGCAGAATAATTGCCAATTGCCTGTTCAATTACTATTAGGAATTGTTCCATAATTCCGCCTACTTCAATTTCAAGCCAGCCTGCTTCAAAATGCTGTTTAACGTCCCAGGGCTCAAATCATCCCGCTGATGTCCGGCGATGGTGACTCGCCCAAGCTTCGTGAGGTGTTTATATTGCCTATGACTGCCCGTACTCTTCGTCTTAACTTGATACCACCCGTCAGCTTCGATTAATTTTATCACATCCCGAATTTTCAAACTGTCTCAACCTGCATTAGGTTTGTCGAGGCGGGTTTCAAATCCGCCCCTACCAGGTTTCTTACCTCATTCAATGCGAATGCTCTTCCGCCTTGCACACTCCCAGGGGGCAGTTGCCCGCCAGGTGGGCGTCGTACTCGTCCTTGAAGCGCTCCATGGTGGTCTTGAGGAAAGAGTACGGGCTCCATCCCAGGGCGCAGTTGGCCGAATCCACCATGGTCTGGGCCAGAGTCAGCATCCGGTCCAGGTCGGCCTGGGTGGCTTTACCCGCCGCCACCTTGCAGATCATTTCGTAGAGCACCCGGGTGCCCCGGCGGCAGGGCAGGCAGAAGCCGCAGGACTCGTGCTGGAAGAAGTAGAGCAGGCACTTGACCACGTCGATGACGCAGACGGTGTCGTCCATCACCAGCATGGTGCCGGAGCCCACGCCCCCGCCCACCTTGCTCATGGCCGCATACTCCAGCGGCGTGTTAAGATGCTCGGGAGTGATGAAGCCGCAGGCCGCCCCGCCCGGTTGCACTGCTTTGATCTGTTTGCCTTGCCGGCACCCGCCGCCGATCTTGTCGATCAGGGTGGACAGGGGCATGCCCATGTTGGCTTCCACGACGCCGGGGGTGTTCACGTGCCCCGTCACCTGGAAGATCTTGGTGCCTTTAGAGTCCTCGGTACCCTTGGCTTTATACCAGTCGGCGCCCTGGACGATGATGCTCGGCACGCTAGCCCAGGACTCCACGTTGTTGACGATGGTGGGCTTGTACCAGACGCCCACCTGGCCAGGAAAAGGCGGCTTCACCCGGGGATTGCCCCGCTCGCCCTGGATAGACTCGATGAGGGCCGTTTCCTCGCCGCAGACATAAGAACCGCCGCCGGTCTGAACCTGAATGCGGAAGGAAAAACCGGTGCCCATGATGTTGTCGCCTAAGAGGTTTTTGGCCACGGCCGCATCAATGGCGTTCTGCAGGCGGTGCATAGAGAGGTAATATTCGCCCCGGCAATAGATATAGCCGACGCTGGCCCCCACGGCGTAGGCCCCGATAGCCATGCCTTCCAAGACCCGGTGAGGGTCCCCCTCCATGAGGTAGCGGTCCTTGATGGTGCCCGGCTCCCCTTCATCGGCGTTGCAGACAATATACTTGGGGGTGATGGGGCTGGGCCGGGTGAAGGACCATTTCAGGCCGGTGGGAAAGCCGGCGCCGCCCCGGCCTCTCAGGCCCGAATCCTTGACCTCGTTGACCACCTCTTCCGGGGTTTGCTGTAGGGCTTTTTTCAGCCCCTCATAGCCCCCCCGGGCCAGGTATTCGTCGAGGCTCATGGGGTCAATCTGATCCACGTTCTGGAACAGACTTACCTCATCGGGACTCGGGGGATAGTCGCTCAGGGCATTGGTGGTGCGGGGAAGTTGCCGGAAATTAGGGGCTTTACCCGCCCGGTAATCGGCCAGGATATTTTTTACCCGCTCCGCGGTCAGGCGGCCGTGAACCACCTCGTTGATCTGCATGGCCGGGGAGACCTCGCAGACCCCCAGGCAGGCGGTGTGCTCCAGGGTGAAGAGGCCGTCGGTGGTGGTTTCCCCCATCTTGACCCCCAATTCAGCCTGCAACACCTCCACCAGGTTCTCGGCCCCCATGATGTGGCAGGGCGGCGACTCGCACAGGCGGATGATGTACTTGCCCCGGGGGGTCGGCGAGAACATGGTGTAAAAGCTCATGACGCCGTAC
Organism: Desulfobaccales bacterium; assembly: GCA_052139855.1. GTDB lineage: Bacteria > Desulfobacterota > Desulfobaccia > Desulfobaccales > 0-14-0-80-60-11 > 0-14-0-80-60-11. The sequence goes on along the minus strand of JBKQVS010000143.1, from coordinate 9,174 downwards.
AGGTAGGGGTAGGGAATATCCATGCCTTCGGACACCAGCTTCAAAGCTTCCAGGGGCAGCCAGTTGCCGCAAATGCCTTGAACCGCATGCAGGACGGGCATCACCCCTCCCTTGACGGCTCTGTAATGGCTGACGGCATCCTGGATAGCGGCGAGTTGCTGGGGGCTCAGCGCGGCGCTGACGGGGCTTTTAATCTCCATCGTTATCGATCCATGGGAGTTGGTCTTTGTGAAAATTTTCTTTATTACTCGGAATTTTTATTACCTATCCCCGCAGGTGTCAAGTTTTTTTTCGGATTTCTGGCCCTCCGGACCTGGAAAAAAGTGAGATCAGGGGTAATCGACGGATTTTCTCCATACTCCTCAGGAGGTTAGCTTTATGGGCGTCTTGGGAAAGATGGCCCCGGTCAGCCCTTTGCTGATGAGCAGCCAGGCCAGGCCGATGGCGTAGCCGGCCAGAACGTCGTCCAGCCAATGGGCCTTTAAGTAGATGCGGCTGAATCCCACCAGGAGGATCAGGCCTAAGGCTGCCGCCAGCATCAGGCCCCGGGCCCAGGCGCGGCGCCACACCGGCCAGAGCAGGTAAGTCATAAACCCGCAGATCAGCATGATATTAAAGGCATGACCGCTGGGGAAACTGTAGCCGTGGACCAGGACCAGGGGTGCGGGGGGGCGGGGGCGCTGGCAGTATGACTTCACGACCGATACCGTCATCTCGCCGCCGCCATAGGCCAGGAGCAGAAGGAGGGTATCTTGCCACCGCTTCCTCAGGAGCAATAACGGGGCGATTACGGCCACCGCACCGATCACGGCGCCGCGGCTTCCCAACCGGGAAACATCTTGCATGAGCCCGGTAAAGCCGGAACCCATAAGGCCGGCTATCCAGGTGGTGGCCTGCAGATCACCGTATGGCATTTCCGTCCTCCCGCGCTTGATTGACGATCTGGTTGCATCCCGATGCGATGGTGGCTACATCTCCTGAGTCGTTTTCCGGGAAACCGGCAGGTCTTTTTCGTCTTCCCATGGAACCGGTATATGTCCCCGAGGCCTTACCCTTTCCCCTTTTCCCCTTTTTCCCTTTTCTTTCGTAAAGCCCGGGTTCCGGCCTTCCAGTCCGGCTCGGCCTTTTTGCTTTTGGACCGGGGTCTGGCCGCGGGCTGCAGCATCCCGGGCAGGTCCAGGATGAAGGAGCCAGGGGTGGGGGCCTGGGGCCGGGGTTTTTCCGGTTTGGGCTTCTCCGGGACCTGGGGCGGCGGCGGCAATTGGAGCAGATCCCGGGGCAGGGCCGGGGCCAGGTAGAGGCCCTCGCCGTAGCCCGTGAAACTGAGGCCGCGCCGGGCCGCGGCCTGGGCCTGGACCGTGACCATGACGGGGTCCGGGGCCCGGCGCCGCCCCAGCTTTTTCGCCAGCTCCGGGGTCGCGGCCAGGACCAGTTCCCGGTCCGGGAGCGGTTTCAGCCCTTCCTCAAAGACCCGGGCGTGGGCCTTGGGGGGAATGGCGGCGTAGAGCAGGGCCGGGGGGGACTCCCCCGCCGGGCGGCGCAGTTGGGCCGGCGCCAGGGCCCGCATCCGCTCCCCGGCGATCTCAAAGGCCGGGGGCGACATCAGCCCGGCCAACTGATCCAGGTGATAGCGCCGGACGAAGCCCCAGCCGGGCTCGGCGCTCAAGGCCTGAAGCAGGTGCTTGATGGGGATGAACCCCTCCTCCGAGAGCACCAGCCCGAACTCGTCGGGCCGGTGGCTCAGGATGTAGGCCAGCATCCGGGCCAGGGATTCCAGTTGCCGGGGTAGTCGGGTCATAGCCAATCCGGTTATCGTTTTGGAGGTAAGGGTTCGGGGTCCACCGGGCCTTCGGCTCCGGGGGCGCCTGCCTGTTCCACGGGATCATTTTCTCATTTGGCGGATGTTTCTGCCAATGTTATAATTTATACAGGATATTGGTTTATTTTCCTTCTGCGCCCCGGGATATTATAATAGCTTAAAAAGATTTTTGAAGCCGCGGGCCTGAGCTGGCACAACCAGAAAAATTGACGATCGGCATCGTTATTAATAAAAACAAAGGATGGTTCTAATTACTTATTGTCAAAAAAGGAAATAAGGAAGGCAAAATGAAAAAGTGTGATGTCCAGCTTTATTCATTGAGCACTTGCAGTCATTGCAAGGATACCAAAGAGTTTCTCAATAAATGCGGGGTGGACTATAAGTGTGTCGATGTTGATAAATTAGATCCTGAACAACGCAAGATATTCCTGGAAAAAATTAAAACACTCAATCCGCAGTGCACCTTCCCGACCATTGTCATTGGGGATAACGTGGTGGTCGGTTTTAAACAAGATGAAATCAAAGAGGACCTCTGGATCACATGAATGTTGAACAACTCTATGAAGTCTTAAAAAAAGTCCAGGAACCCCAGGGCTTTTTTTTCAATAAAGATAAGCAACGGGTCTTGGAGCTCATGCAGGGTCTGTTGACCAACAAAGAGCGCTACGGCTATATGTGCTGCCCCTGCCGACTGGCGGCGGAGGACCGGGAGAAAGATCAAGACATCATTTGCCCCTGTGTTTATCGGGGGCCGGATGTGGCCGAGTACGGCAGTTGCTACTGCAACCTCTATGTTTCCCGGGCCTGGAACGACGAAGCCATGCCCCTCGTTGAGGTGCCGGAGCGCCGCCCTCTGGAGAAGCGCTTCCCGATGTGAGGTTCGCCCCACGCCTGGCCGGTCCGCCAAAACCCCGCCCACTGAAGACCCTGCGGCTTGATTGGCTGGGGGCATCCATCCCCAAGGCCAACCTGGCCCGCCGGCACGACAGCGATGCGGATGCAAAACAGGGATTGACAATAGTCTTTGAAATGATAATTTTATCTAGATAATGGAATCGGCCCGGTATTTCCATCAGCACCAGAAAGAGCTCCTGAAAGAGGCGGCGGTCATCGCCGAGGAGGTCACCTCCGACTTTTTCAAGCTGTCTCACTGGCGCCGGGCCCGGTACGACATCCTGACTCTGGAGGCCCTGCGGGACGAGGAGATTTGCTCCCACGCCCTGGCCCTGGTGGCCAAGTACGACGGCTGCCATAAGGACCGCCTGCTGCGCTCCGCGGCCTTCGATTATTACCGGGTCTGCCTGCAGGACCACAATATCCTCAAGACCCTGAAGCAGGTTGACGACCTGAGCCTCTTCCCCCTGCTGCTCTACATCCTCACCCACGAACTGGTGCACATCGTGCGGTTCAGCCAGTTTCTGGCCCTCTTCGAGGCTCCGGAGGAGCATAAAGAGGAGGAGGAGCGGCGGGTGCATCAATTGACCCAGAGAATCCTGGCGCCCTTGAAGGTTCGGGATTTGCCGCCGGTGATGCGATATTATGATGAGAGGACCGAAGGAGGTTTGCAGTATGCCGATTTATGAGTATCAGTGCGCCGCTTGCGGCCAGGTAGTGGAACGGTGGCAGAAGATTTCCGATTCCCCTCTGGCGGAATGTCCGGCCTGCGGCGGTAGTTTGCACAAAATCATCAGTTCCTGCGCCTTTCATCTCAAGGGCAGCGGCTGGTACGTGACGGATTATTCCGGCAGAAACGCGGCTTCCGGGCCCAGTGACAACGGCGATGGGGCCAAACCCACCGACGGCGCCAGCGACGCCGCTCCCGCCGACACGCCCAAGACCGAGGCCGCGGCTGCTGCCAAGATAAAATGACGCACCTGTTGAGGCTCTCCGGCGGGAGAGAAAGAGAGCGATAATTGGCGGATATCAAGAGTGCCTTAGAATTGGCCCTGGAAAAGGCCGAGCAATACGGGCGGGCCTCCAAAGAAGAAATGGAACTGGCCCAGTACCAGGACCAGGGCCGCCGGCTGGCGGTGGACTTTCTCAAGGGAGAAGGAGACCTGGAGGCTGACCTCAAGACGCTGCCGCCCCAGACCCAGCCCGCCGCCCGCCTGGCCATTAAAGAGGTCTTCTTGCGCAACCTCGGCCTGCCCCGGGAAAATGCCGCGGACCCCCGCCAGGACCGGGCCATGGAAGGATTGCTCCTGGCAGCCGACAACCGCAAGGCCATGGCGCAGCTCCAGACGGAATTGGAGCAGGTCTTGCAACAATTTCTCCACTTCCGCGCCAACGCTCTGCAACAGCTCAAGGCCCGGTTTGCCGCCGGGGTGGGACAGATGCAGCAGGCCATGGAGGCGAAGTATCGCCAACCGGTAAACGTGGACGTGGAGCGCCTCCCCCAGTTTCAGGAAGAGTGGCTCCGGTTTAAGGGGCAGCTCCAGCAACAGTTTGAGCCGGTGATGGAGAACCTCAAGGAGAGGATGCGGCTGGCCTGAGAAATCGCCTTTAAGAGGATAAGCGCTAAAGGGCGGCCCACGGGATCGCCCTTTTTTCTTGACAGAATGGCGAGGCAAGAGAGTTATACCAAGTCGCCATCACCCAAGTGGCACGGGTTTTTTACCTTTGCAGCCTGAGCTATGATGGAGTTGAGTGATGCGGCACCGTACCGACGCGGGCGACACGACCTACCGGGGCTTTGAACAAGGCCCCATCCGGCCCCCCAGCGAGGCGCACAGCCTCCTGCTCAGGGTGACCCGGAACTGTCCCTGGAACCGCTGCACCTTCTGCCCGGTCTATAAAGACACCCGCTTCTCGGTCCGGCCCGTGGCTCATCTCTTCCGGGACATCGACGCGGTGTACGAGGCGGTGCGGCAGCTCGAAGCGGCGTCCGGGCACCCGGCCCCGACTGGCCCCGCCTGATCCGACCCCCGGGCCTGGGCCGCGGCCCGGAACTGGGTAAGATACGGCAGCCGCCAGGTCTTTCTCCAGGACGCCAACAGCCTGGTGGTGGACCCGGCCGACCTGGCGGCCATACTCCGGCATCTTAAAGAGCGTTTCCCGGCCGTGACCCGGATCACCTCCTACGCCCGTTCCAACACCATCGCCCATCTCTCAGCCGGCGCCTTATCCGACCTGAGGCGCGCCGGACTCAGCCGGATTCACATCGGCATGGAATCGGGGGCCGACGAGGTCCTGAGGATGGTGCATAAAGGCACTACCCAGCGCCTGCACATCCTGGCGGGGCTCAAGGTCAAAGACGCGGGCCTGGAGCTGTCGGAATACTACATGCCGGGTCTGGGAGGCCGGCCGCGGCTCGAAGTCAACGCGGCGGCAACGGCCGCGGCCTTAAACCGGATCAATCCGGATTTCATCAGGCTGCGCACCCTGGCCATCCCGCCGGATACCCCTTTGTATGAGGATTATGCCGCCGGCCGCTTCCAAAAGGCCACCGATATCGAAATGGCCCGGGAGCTGCTCCTGTTCCTCGAGGCGCTGTCCGGGATCACCAGCGTCATTAAGAGCGATCACATCTTGAATCTTTTGCCCGAAGTGGACGGCCAACTCCCCCAAGACCAGGAGCGTCTCATCGGGATCGTCCGCACCTTCCTGGAACTGGACCCGGAACTGCAATTGATCTACCGGGTGGGGCGGCGCACGGGGATTTTGTCGGGGTTGAAGGATTTGGCGGACGCCGGCAAAATTGCCCGGGTCCGGGAAATCTGCCGGGACAATCATCTCCGGCCGGACAACGTGGACGCCATCACCGACGACCTGATGCGGCGGTTCATTTAGCCGCGGCTCCGGCCCCCGCGCCGGCCTCACTCCTCTCCGTGGAGGATGAATACCGCCCAGAAGAAAGGTTGGGGGTATTTGGCCTTGATGGCCCGGCGGGCCAGTTGCAGCGCTTCACCCCGGGACTTGCCTTCCTTGAGGTGGCCATAGAACCGGGTCATGAACTCCACCGCCTCCAGGGAGGCCACCTCCCAGAGGCTCACTACCACGCTCTGCGCCCCGGCGTGCTGGAAGGCCCGGGAAAAATTCGCCACGCCTTCGCCCTCCATCACCTTCCCCTGGCCGGTGAGGCAGGCGGACAGGACCACCATCTCGGCCCCGAGCTTTAAGCCCAACACCTTGCTCAAGGTGAAAAAGCCGTTGTCCTGGCCTTCATTCCCCACCTGGCCCAGGAGCAGAAACGGCTCCCGGATCCCCTGGACCATCCCCGGGAGGTCGGCGTGGGTGGCGAAATGCAGGTAGCGATACTCTTGCAGGGGCGATTGCCGCAGGCCGGTCTCATTGGCCTTGAGGTCCAGGAGCACGTCCGGGGGCTGGGGCGCCACCGCAAACAGCCGGGCGATGGCCAGCACCTCATCTTCGGTTTCCGGGAGGGGCGGATAGACCAGCTCCTTCCCGGTTTTGGCGTCCCGGATGGTTTTGCCCCATGCCTCATTGGAGGCCAGGGCCCGGAAGGCAGCCTCTTTCGCGCCCCGTACCTCGGCCGGCGGGGACTGTCCCTCGTGCGGCTTGGCGGCGTAGCGGGCGTCTTGGGCGCTGAACACCGGGTTTCCCAGGGCGAACAAAGGCCGCCTGGCCCGGGGCGCCTCAAGCCGCCGCTTCAGGGCCAGGACCGCGGCGGACTGGTAGTAGCTCAGGGTGTAGCGGTCTGCCACGAAAACGCTATCTTTCAGGCCCTTACCGGCCTTAAGCACCAGAGCCTCAAAGGGCAAGAGCCCCAGGATGCCGTCCGGGACGATAATCACCCGGTCGCACTCCGTGACCTCTTTAAGGGGCTGGGCCAGAAGCAGCGAGGCGAGTTCCTGAGCCTGTTTGAGGGAAAACCGGTCGGGCTCACCGTTAATAAGGGGCTCCATGAAGGCCTTGACCTGCGCCTCCAGCTCTTCCCGGCCCCGGGGAATTTTGATCAGGCGTTTGACCCCGCCCTTCCGCACCACGAAGATGAAGCTCTCCGCATCCCCCAGGGCGAATTCCAGCAGCACCTCGTTCTCCTTCAGGGGCAGGTCGGCCGCCGGGAGGGGCTGGGGATAGTGGAGTGCGGCATAGACCGGGTAATGCTGCCGCAGTTCCTGCACCAGGGTCTTGAGCGCCGCGCTCAGGCTCGCCTTCTTGTTCGCGACCTCGGCCAAAGCCTCTTCACCACCATTCAGGGCCTTCTCCTGCTGGGCCGGAAGCGCCGCCAGCTGGTTCAGTAAACCTTCCTCCCGCTGCCGCAGCTCCGCCGGTATCTCCGTTTGCGTTTGCTGCCGCGCCCCCCGGGCCATGGCCTCCAGGAGAGCCCGGCCCTTGGTGCCTTCCGCAAAGGTGAAAGCGGCTTCACCGGCTCCGGGCCCGTACTCCCGGAGCGCCGGAGGCAGGGCCTCTTGTTTCAGGGACATCTCCCCCAGCACGCTCACCAGACCACGGTAAGGCCGCACATAGCCCCCATAGATGCCGGCCTGAAAGAAGCCGGTCCGTTCTCCCGGCGCCCGGCGGCGCAGGTCCTCCACCCCCTCCACCGCCTGCCGCAGGTCCAGGGCCGCTTCCCCCAGCCGCCCCGCTCCCGCCAGCGCCAGGCCGCGCTGGGTGTAGTACTGCACCTGTTTGGCGGGCAAATCCCGCCGGGTGAGAGGCTGGTCCTGCAAGAGCTTCAGGGCTTTTGCTGGTTGTCCCCGGGCCAGCCAGAGCTCCGCCAGGCCGCCGGTGGATCGGCCCCGCCGGAAATAGGTCTCCGCCGCCGCATAGTCTTTCCGGGCCAGGGCGAGGGACCCCAGATTATTGACGGTGATGATGGTATGGGGGTGCTCCGGGCCCAGGGATTTCTCCAGGATCTGCAAGGTCCGCTGGTACAGGGGCAGGGCTCGGTCATAGGCGCCCATGGCCTGATAGAGGATGGCCAGGTTATTGAGGCTGTTGGCAGTGTCGATGTGCTCCGGCCCCAAAACCTTTTCCCTGATTTTGAGGGCGCGCCGGTAGAGGGGCAGGGCCTGATCATAGGCGCCCAGGTTCCGGTACAGCACCGCCAGGTTATTGAGGCAGAGAGCGGTGTCGGGGTGTTCCGGGCCCAGGGCCTTTTCATAGATCTTTAGCGCCCGCTGTTGTAGCGGCAGCGCCTGGTCAAAAGCCCCTAAATCCTCATACAGCACGGCCAGGCTGCTGAGGCTGATGGCGACGGAGGTGTGCTCCGGGCCCAGGGCCTTCTCCCGGATCGCCAGGGCCCGCTGGTACAGGGGCAGGGCCTTTTCGTACGCGCCCATGGCCTGATAGAGCCTGGCCAGGTTGTTGAGTCCGGTGGCGGTCTCCGGGTGCTCCGGCCCCAAGGCCTTTTCAAAGATTCCCAGGGCCCGCTGGAACAGAGGCAGGGCCTGGTCATAGGCGCCCTGAGTCTCATACAGCCCGCCCAGGTTGATGAGGCTGGCGGCGGTGTCCGGGTGTTCCGGCCCCAACGCCTTTTCCCGGATCGCCAAGGCCCGCCGGTAGAGGGGCAGGGCCTGGTCATAGGCACCCCGAGCCTCATAGAGTGCCGCCAGATTGTTGAGGCTGACCGCGGTGTCCGGGTGTTCCGGCCCCAGGGTCTTCTCCGCGATGGCCAGGGCGCGCTGGAACAGGGGCAGGGCCTGGTCGTAGGCCCCTAGAGCCTTGTACTGCAGGGCCAGGTTGTTGAGGCTGGCGGCGGTGCGCGGGTGCTCCGGCCCTAGGACCTTTTCAACGATCTGCAAGGCCCGCTGGTAGAGGGGCAGGGCCTCTTTATGGGCGCCCTGGTCCACATACAGCCCCGCCAGGTTGTTGAGGCTGTTGGCGGTGTAAGGGTGTTCCGGCCCCAGGGTCTTTTCCCGAATGGCCAAGGCCCGCTGGAACAGAGGCAGGGCCTTGTCATAGGCCCCCATGGCCTGATAGAGCGCGGCCAGGTTGTTGAGGCTGAAGCTGGTATCGGGGTGCTCCGGCCCCAACGTCTTTTCCCGGATCGCCAGGGCGCGCTGGTACAGCGGCAGGGCCTTGTCGTAAGCGCTCATGGCCCAATAGAGCGCCCCCAGATTGTTGAGGCTGGCGGCGGTGGCGGGGGCCTCAGGCCCCAGGGCCTTTTCCCGGATCGCCAGGGCCCGTTGATAGAGGGGCAAGGCCTTGTCATAAGCCCCCATGGCCTGATAGAGCCCGGCCAGGTTGTTGAGGCTGACCGCGAGGTCGGGGTGCTCCGGCCCCAGGGCCTTTTCATTAATTTCCAGGGCCCGCTGGACCAGCGGCAGGGCCTTCTGATACTGTCCGGCCTGATAGAGCTGTACCGCTTGCTGGTTGAGCCTCTGGGCTTCCTCCTGGGGAGTCCCCTCTCCGGCCGCCGCCCCGGCCCCCAGGACACCCAGACAGAGTAA
>JBKQVS010000142.1:0-21200 GCA_052139855.1 Desulfobaccales bacterium | reverse complement strand
GGGGAAGTCAATTCCCCCACCCTCCCCCAAACCCCCTCCCACCCCCCTGTAAGGGGTTGGGGGAGAGGGTTTGAGAGAGGGGGTAGGGGCTGATCGCCCCTGGCCCCCTCTCCCAATAATTCTTCTGGGTGAATATATGCATTTGTTTTTCGACCCCCGTTCGGTGGCGCTCATCGGCACCTCCCGGCAGACCGGACCCGGCGCTTACAACAATCTGGAGATGCTGCTTTCCTACGGCTATGCCGGGCGCATTTACCTGGTGCACCCCAAAGTGCCGGATATTATGGGGTACAAGACCTATCCCCGGGTGGCCGACCTGCCGGAGGTCCCCGACCTGGCGGTCATCTCCCTGGGCCGGGAGCGGGTAGTGGACACGGCCCGGGAGTGCGCCCGGCATGGCGTGAAAAGGCTGGTGGTGATCAGCCAGGGGTTTGCCGACGCCGACGCCCGGGGCGCCGAACTGCAGGCGGAATTGGTGGCTCTCGCCCGGAAGCACGGGGTCCGGGTGCTGGGGCCCAACACCATGGGGGTCCTCAACCCCTTTAGCGGCTTCACCACCGCCTTTATCGACATTCCCCGGGATTCGGCTCCAGCGCCCCTCACCATGGTGGCCCAGTCCGGGGCCTTCCAGGTAGGGGCCTCGTCCTTTACCGGCCAGATGGGCAAGGCCATCGACGTGGGCAACGCCTCCGACCTGGACATGGTGGATGTCCTGGAATACCTGGCGGACGATCCCGACACCCGCATCATCGTCCTGCATCTGGAAGGCATCAAGCGGGGGCGGCAGTTTCTCGCCACCGCGGCCCGGGTGGCCCGGAGCAAGCCTATCATTGTCTTGAAAACCGGGCGCAGCCTGGCCGGGGCCAGGGCCGCCCTGTCCCACACCGGCTCCCTGGTGGGGGAGGACGCCGTGGTGGACCTGGCCCTGGCCGCGGCCGGCATCATCCGGGTGCGCACCCTGGTGGAACTTCTGGCCGTGTCCCGGTCCTTCCTGAAATTCCGGCCCATGGCGGGCCCGCGCCTGGGGGTGGCCACCGCCACCGGCGCCTTCGGGATCATCGCCGCGGACGCCTGCGAAGACCATGGCCTGGAGTTGGCTCCCTTTCCCGAAGCCCTCCGGGAGCTGGAAGAAGAACGCATCCCCTGGCACCGGCTTGGAAACCCCGTGGACCTCTGGCCCCTGGGCATGGTCACGGGCTCCTTTACCGGGGTGTTCAAACGGGCCGTGGCGGGGCTTTTTGCCGACGAGCGCGTAGATGCCGTCGTCGGGGTGGGGCCGAGCTTCACCTCGCCCCGCCATGCCGACCTCAATATCCCCGGCGCGGTCCGGGAACTGCACGCCGCCAACCCCCGGCACAAGCCCCTGGCCCTGCTGCTTTACGGCGATGAGGCCGCCCGCCTGGCCCAGGTGCATGAACTGGCCCGGGAACCCGATGTGGCTTGCTTTACCACCATGGATGAGGCGGTCATGGGCCTGGCGGCGACCTGGCGGTACCGGCAATTCCTGGCGGCCCCGCCCCCCGGGGATTTCAGGTTGCCGCCGCCAGCGGCCGCGGCCCGCCGCCCGCCCCTGCCCTTCGGGTCAGTACTGGTGGGGGAGGCGGCCTTCGAGATCCTGAAGGCTTACGACCTGCCCCTGGTCCCCGGGGTCCTGACTGCTGACGCTGCCGCGGCCGCGGCCGCGGCGGCGGAGATGGGCTACCCCGTGGTGCTGAAGATCATCTCGCCGGAATGGGTGCATAAATCCGACCAGGGGGGCGTGCTTCTCAACGTCAACACGGAGACGGAACTGCGGCAGGCCTACCGGGACCTGGCGGCGCGGTTTCACCTTTGCACCCCCGGCGGCAGCCTCGACGGCATCCTGGTGCAAAAGCAGGTGGACGGGGTGGAGCTGTTGATGGGAGTTAAGCGCGATCCACAGTTCGGACCGGTGCTGGTGGCCGGGGCCGGGGGGATCTATACGGAAGTCCTCCGGGACGTGGCCCGAGCCCTGGCGCCCATAACCCCCGACCAGGCCGCCAAGATGCTGCAATCCCTGAAAATCTACCCCATTCTCCAAGGCGTTCGGGGCCAGGCCGGGGTGGACCTCAAGGCCCTGACCGGGGTCCTGGTCAACCTGTCGCGCCTGGCCGTGGATTACCCGGAAATCCGGGAACTGGACCTTAACCCCGTGGTGGCCGCGCCCCAGACTTGCTGGTGCGTGGACTGCCGGATAGTGCTGGGGGAATGATAGAGATTTTTGAGGGGAGGGCCGGGGGAGAGTGAGCAGTGAGCAGTAAGCAGTTTTGGCCCCATCTCCCAAGAGAGAGAAAAATTGTAGATCGGTGCCCATCCTACATAATATGCAAGCTAAGAAACCAAAAACCAAAAACCAAGAACCAAAAACCGTATTCAAAGCGGCCGTGTTGGCGGCGGGGTTGGGGACGCGGTTAAGGCCGCTCACGGATATCTGTCCCAAGCCGTTGCTGCCGGTGTTGAACCGGCCCCTGTTGGGGGTGGTGCTGGCGCAGTTGGAGGCCGCGGGCTGTTTCCAGGTGGCGGTGAACACGCATCATTTAGCGGATCAGGTGCACGCTTTCCTGCGGAGTCAGCCCTGGAGTTTCCTGCTCAGCGTCAGCCACGAGCCGGAGATCCTGGGGACGGCCGGGGGCTTGCGGCGGTTGGGGGAGATCCTGCGGGAGGGGCCGTTTCTGGCCGTCAACGCCGATATCCTGACTGATCTTGACCTGGCCGAGGTTTACCGCGCGCATCGGCCGGGGGCCGTGAGCACCCTGGTGCTCCATGACTGTCCGGCGTACAACAATGTCTGGGTTAAAGATGGCGCGGTGGTGAGCATCGGCGCGCCGCCGCCCGGCGGCGGGGCCGCTTATGAAAAAGTTCTGGCTTACACTGGGGTCCAGGTGGTGGACCGGAAGATGCTGGCGTATATCCCGCCCCAGGGCGAATCCGGCCTGGTCCAGGCCTGGGGAGCCGCAATGGCCGCGGGGGAGCGGCTGGCTTACCTCTCGGTATCGGGCCATTTTTGGCAGGACCTGGGCACGCCGGCAAACTACCTGGCGGCTCACCGGCGGCTTCTGGCCGGCGCCGCGCCCACGTTGGGGCGGTTTTTCCCCGGTCTGACCGACCCCCTGATGGGCCCCGGGGCCAGGATCGGGGCCGGGGCGCACTTCGGCGGCGGCGTCTGTCTGGGGTCAAACGTGGCGGTGGGGGAGGGGGCCTCTTTGAAAAATACGGTGGTCTGGGACCGGGCCGCCATCAGCCCTCAGGTGGAATTAGAAGACTGCATCGTGGCTGCCGGGGTGGAGGTCAAGGATTCCGCCCGGGGCCAGGTACTGGTGGCATGACGGAGTTATTAATCAAGGTTCAAGGTTCAAAGTTCAAGGTCAAGAGTAGGCCTATCACGCGCTTTTCATGATTTGTGGGTGATCCGAAGGCTCATGGGAAACTGCTGGGAAAAGACTTTCGTAGGGGGCACACTGCGCGCCACTGGCGGGCGGGACGCCCGCCCTACTAGACTTTTCATGGTTTATGGGTGGTCCGGTCGCCCGGGCGCAGGCTAAAGCCTGCGGCTAAAAAATAGCTTTTAGAACGCAACTCGGTAGGAAGGTATTTATGCCGGATTATCTCTGGACCGCGGCCCTGGAGGCCGCCGCCAAAGAGCGGAACGTCAGCCTCACCTCGCCCCAGACCCTGGCCGGCGACGGCTCCGATCGCCGCTACTACCGCCTGTTGGGGTCCCCCACCGTGGTGCTCCTGTTCCATCCCTTCCCGCCGGGAGGGGAAGTGAATGAAAATGACTCCTATTATCTGGTGGGCCGCCACCTCCGGGCGCACGGGGCGCCGGTGCCGGAGATCTATGCCTATTACCGGGAAGAGTTTTGGATGATGCTGGAGGACCTGGGGGACATCAGCCTGGAGTCCGTCATCAAGCGGCAGCCCCAGGAGAGCCAGATCCGGCACTGGTACCGCCAGGCGCTTACCATCCTGGTGGACATGCAGATCAGGGGGAAAGAGGGGTTCGATTCCGCCTGGTGTTTTGACACCCCGGTCATGCACCGGCCCTTCTTGTGGGAGCGGGAGTGCGGTTATTTTGTCAGGGCCTTTCTGAACAACTATCTCGGCTTGCAGGTCAGCATGGAAGACCTGGCGCCGGATTTTGAGCGTCTCCTCACCGGGGCCCTGACCCCCGGCCCCAACTACTTCCTGCATCGGGACTTTCAGTCTAAAAATCTGTTCATTACCGGCGGGCGCCTGCGGGTCATCGACTTTCAGGGGGGCAGGCTGGGGCCGTTGGGCTACGATGTGGCCTCCCTGCTCATCGATCCGTACGTCAATCTCAGTCCCGCCTGGCAGGCCGAACTCCTGGATTATTACCTGGAGCTCCTGGCGACCCGGCTGGAAGTGGACGGGGCGGCCTTCCGGGAGCAGTACGACCACCTGGCGCTCTGCCGCAATCTCCAGATTTTAGGGGCCTACGGCTACCTGACCAAGGTGAAGGGCAAGGATCAGTTCGCCCGCTATATCCCGGCGGCGGTGGAGGGCCTGCGCCGGCGGGTGCTGGCCCGGCCGGGAGCCTTCCCGGGCCTGGAAGATCTGGTGGAAAGCCTGGGAGTCAGATTCAAGAAAAGTTAAGCCGGGGAAATAAGGCGCGCCCCTGAAGGTAAATTGTAATGAAGGGGATTTAATCTGAATACCCGGGATGCATGTATGATAACCATATCAACACGCTACCTGCCGGGTAACAGGTCGCGCATAATTAGCAGTACCCGACACTTTTGCCCAATTGAATCCTATGCCAAATCTCTTCATGTTGGGTAATCGGGGCGACGGCGAAGGGATGGCCTCATGACCTCGGGATCAGGAGAGCTATCTTCGGCTGAACCCTTATGGACAAAGAATAAACAGTAGGAAGCCCAACGTTCACGATAACCGGCGGCTGGCTGAGGCGCTACCAGTAACCGCAGCGTCGTACCCGCCGTCCGGTTGATATCCTCTTAGATTGCCCTCATTTGAGGTAAGCGGTGTCGGCGTGCCTCGATGACGTAGGGGAGATTGGGGAAACACGTGAGAAATCGCCTGGTTCCCTATTTCGCCCGTTCGAACGCAATAATGCTTCGCGTCATCCCCTTTTCGGGCCAGTTAGGCATAATTCGCCACGGCGTGAGGACTTGAAGACGCTCACCATCCACCTTGAAAAAACGCCTCTGTTCGGTACCGATCCATTCAGGATTCCAGGCTACTTCGACTTTGGTAATCCACTGGTCTCCTTCTATGCGGTACGTACCTGTGTACGCAACCAGGCTGCTCAGCAGGTCGGCACGGTCCTGAACGGTTTTCGCTGCCTTCCGCCCTTCTCCCGTCAAAACAAAAAATACTCGCCCCTCAGGTGTGAAGATTACGTATCCCGTCGGGTTTTTTCCCATGGGTGGCTCTTTTTGGCCTGTCGCTTGAGTCTCAACGTTATAGGAAACCAGCTTCCAAACCCCGTGAATCTGGGCGTGATCATCACCAAAACTCGGTTGCACTGCAATAACCAACAAAACCAACACAACTAACCACTTGCACTTAAACATAATGGCCTCCTTTCTCCTTTATTTTCAGGCAATCTAACAAGGATTATACGGTCTGTATAAAATGGTAAATGTAGACTATTTCCTTCTGTATAAGAAGTTCCCGTGTTTTCCTATAGGTTCGTGAAACACCTTTCATATCAAATGATTGCATTATTTCGGGCCTCGATCCGTCCCCGTTTTATACAGACTACATAAGACGGGTCAAAGGGCATCGACGGGAATGCGCACGTCCTCAATATAGTTTATCAAATTAATATATATCAAATAAATATGCAAGTGCTTATACTAAATATACCTCGGTAGGTTCCCATCTTGGAGGAATTCCGGGCCAGGTCGAAGCTGAATAATTAGACGCTGGGGCCAAGGCCGAAACTAAGAGAAGGCGAATCCGGGGCTAAAGATGCTGGTGGGGATTATGGCGGTGAAGGGAGTAAAACACACCCCCTATGCAGCTTCTGTGTGGAAATTTTCGGCTGCCACCTAACTTGCCATAATAAACACTTATCGGTGGGGCCGGAAAAATTCCCGATATGATCTGGATAGTATGTCTGATGATACCAAGCTAGGGAAGGAAGATCGTCTATCCAAGTTTTGAGCGTTACCGGCCAATATTCCCGAAATGATCGGGAATCTGGTCGCTTAAGAGACTGCCGACAAGCAAACACTGTCCCCCTCCCGCCGATCAGAAATCATAGTTAAAGAGCACGTCGGCGCCGGAGTTGCGGTGGCCTAACTGAGATTCAACGCTCAAGTTCTTGTTGACCTTATACTGGATGCCCACCTGCTGTTCATAAACGCCGCGCTCCTCGTTGAGATTCCGCCCGGCGAAAACGCTGACATTGTTGGTAATTTCCTTGCCGACCCCCACCGTTGGACGGCCGCCTAACATGCCGCTCCTCACCTTGATCCCGCCTAAAAAGGGGATGGCCGACCCTAAAATTTCGCTTATCTTGTTGGCGCTGATGCCGCCCAAAACCCCCAATTGTTGTGCCCCCAGAGCCATATATTGTTCCTTGTTCAGGGTAGCGGACGGCGCCCCGAACACCAGGTAAGACAGGACGTCGGCCGGCGGCAGCGGCGGCAGGCTTTCCAGGCGGATCAGCGGGTTGGACATGGTACCCTTCACGGTGAGCATTAGGGTGATGTCCTCCATTTGGTGAACCGCGCTTCCTTCCACGGTTATGGGCTTGCCGGTGGCGCCGGGCATCTGGAGCAGGGCCTGTTTCACGGTGAAGGTGCGTTCTTCGATGTCCAGGGTGCCTTTGAGGGCGCGCACCTCCCCGGCCATGGCCAGTTTCTGGCCCGGATCTTTCCTGATCTTGAGGTGGGCGAGCATCTCAACTTTGCCCATGGGGTCGACGAGCCAGGCATTGCCCGAATTTTCCAGGGCGATGTCGACCCGCAGGTTCCGATAGATGACCGGGGCCACGCTCGCCCTGTCTTGGGGCTTGGGTTTGACGGGGACCAGGATGACATCCGGCTCCATGTCGGAGCGGAAGAACGTGGGGCGAAATTGGGCCTTGGGCACCACCAGCCGGCCGCTGGCCACCAGGGCGGAGAGGGGACCCTTGAGGTCGATGAAGCCGTTGGTCCAGGCCTCGTTGCCCCCCCGGTCCAGGAGCAGGAAATTTTCCGCCTGGAGCCGGACTTGGGCCTGGGGGGCGCCCGCCAGGAGGATTTCGCCGGAGAGCCGGATCGTGCCGTCGCTTTGGAGAACCAGACCGGGAATCACGATCTTTTCTCCCTGGAGGCGAATCTCCCCGGGGGCCAGGGCGTAAGGCGTCCCCGCCTGGTGCAGCTTCAGGGAGCCGGCACTCCAACGCACATAGCCCGAAACCCGGGGTTGATGCGGATTGCCACGGGCTTCCATCATCATGTCCATGGGGCCCTCCGCGGTTTGCACCTCCTTGCTGATGGAGGTCAACAGGGAGAGGTTGACCCGTTCACTGTGGAGTCGGAGGTCCAGGCCATCCTGGGCCAGGGCACAGGCAAAGGGAAGCAGGGAGATCTTAACCGGGACCGAGCCTCTCCAGATCAGCCGGGAGTGCAGGGGGCCGATTTCCAGATAGCCGGCCACCTGCGCTTGTTCAGCCTGGTAATTGAGGGTGGTGGTCAGGGTCTGGATGGGCAGGTTCTTGACCTTGCCGTTGCTCAGGGCGATTTGGCCGTCGATGGTCGGGGTCCGGGGGGTGCCGGCCAGAGTCAGCCTGCCGTTGAGCTTCCCCGAGGCGGGCAGGCCCAGGGGCGCCAGGAGGCCGGCGTTGAGGTCCCGAACCTCCAGAACGCCGGACAGTTGCTGGTCTCGTGCCATGCCGGCGACGGTCACGCTGCCGCCGTCCACCTGAAATGTCGCCGGAGAGATTTCCCAGCCGGGGAGGAGGCGGACCGTAAAAGGGGTCTTGTTCTTGAACGTCAGGGCCTGGCTCTGCCAGGAGAGCCGGGCGACGTTCAGGACCAGAGGCCTGGCCGCCAACTCGGCTGTCCCCGTTGCCTCGAACTTGGGCTCATTGGGAGAGGTGGCGGCCACCTGGAACTGCCACCGGCCACCGTCGCCGCCGGCATTGAGATGGACCCGGGTAAAAGTGCCGCCGGGGGTGCGCAGCCCGGTGCCCAGGACTTGCAGGTTTCCGGATAGGGAAGGCCAACCGGCCAGGGCGCCGTTCAGGTTGGCCGATTCCAGGGTAAGGCCCTGAAAGGAGGCTTTCCGGACCTGGGCGGCCAGGTTCACCTGGGGGGCCTTCCAGGGCCCCCGGACCGCGCCTTCGGCCGCAAGGGAGGCAAAGGCCGCTCCCGGAGGCAGGGGCAGGATGCCGGAGCCGGAGAGCGAGGCGTTGAACGTGACATCCACCCCGGATTCGGTGAGGCTCCCCCGCCAGGAGGCCGTGAGGCCCGCCAACTGCACGTCGGCCCGGGAGACGGTGAGTTTCTTGCCTTCCAGGACAAAGCTGGCGTTCAGGTCCTTCAGGGGTTCTTTCTGCACCCGGCCGCTGGCCCGGAGGTCTCCGGCCAGATAGGCCTGGGCCGGGGAGACGCCGGGAGGCAGGCGGAACTTGCCGGTAAAACAGGTGGTCAGGCTGCTGCCGGCGAGCCTGGCCACTCCCAGCATGGCGGGCTGAAAGTCCCCGGTCTGCACGGTCAGATTGCCGGAAAGCCCCTGGCCGGTTTCTCCCACCGGCAGGAGATGGCCGCTGGCGCCCAGGTCCACGGTCCCGAAATTCCCCGCCACGGAGGCCTGCAACTCCTGGCTGGCCACAGTGCCGGAGAGATCGAGCCGCACCTTATCCACTTTGAGGTCCCGATACTGGAAGGGCGCAAGGTCCAGGCGGGTTTTAAGAGACGCGGGGTTCCAGGGCAGGCCCGTGCCTTCGAGGCGAAGATGGGCGTTGACCGGGCTCAGGCCCTGGACCGGCTGCCCCTTGAGGTCCTGAATTTCCTTGAGCTGGGCCGTGGTCAAGCCCTTAAGGTCCAGGTCCAGCTTGAAGACTGCGGGCTTAACCTTGGTGTCAAGGTCTCCCGTGAGATCGCAAGCCGCCTCACCGATCTTCCCTTTTACCAGGATTTTTCCCCCATCCGAAGTACTGCTGAGGCTCAACGTGCCGGCCAGGTCCCAGGGGGCGGGCCAGCGGGGCCAGAAGGCTTGGATCTGGTCACCTTTGATCGGGCCGATTTTACCGGCCAAAGAGCAGGAAAGCTCCGTCAGGGGCCGGCAGACCTCCCCCTGCAAGGAGGCCACGGTTTGGCCGGCCAATTTCAGGTTCAGGGAGCGGATTTGGGCGAGGCCCGAGCTATAAGTCAGCCTGGCCTCCAGTTCCGCCCGGCCCTGGGGGGTGGTGATCCCCAGGCTGGAAATATCGATCTTGATTTTTTGCTGCGGTTGTCCCCAGTCGAGCAGGCTGAGGCTGGATTTGAGGTCCAGATCAGTGTAGTGACTGGTGCGTCCGCCTTCAGTAATAAAAAGCTCGCCCCGATGTACCGAGACATTGGAGAGATCTATCCCCTGAAATAAATACTGGGTGATTTTTCCAACCAGACCTTGGGGTTCGGCGGGTTTGGCCGGCTTTTCTTCCGGTTTGATGAGCCAGCTGAAATTCCACTGGCCGGATGGTTCCCGGAACAGGTAAACCCGGGGATTTTCCAGGGCCAGGGCCCCCAGGTCCAGACGGAAGTTAGGGATGGACGCCAGGGAGAGGCGCGCCTCAAAGCGATCGACGTTGAGCAAGACCTTGCCAGCCGGATCGGTAATCGTCAGGTCCTTAAAAACAACTCCCGATAAGGGATTGCCCGAGATTTCTCTAGCCGTCACCTGGCCGTTTACTTTACTCTGGATCAGGGAAAGCAGGAAAGGGCCGCCCCAATTGGTGAGATCCGGCAGGACGGCGCCGGCGGCGGTTCCCCCCAAGCTCAGGAGGAGCACCAGAGAAACCATGACCATCGCTACACGGCGCATCTCGCCTCCTTGCCCCTAAAAGCCGTAGCCCACGCTGAAGTGGAGCTGGTAGGGGCTGTCCAGTTGGTAATTGATGCGGTTGGTGGGGAACGCGATATCCACGCCGATGGCCCCGATGGGGGAGAGATAGCGCAGCCCGACCCCCGGTGAATATTTTAACTGGCCCAGGTCGAGGTTGTGAATCTTGGGGAAGACATTGCCCGCGTCCAGGAAGACCACCCCGCCGATTTTTTCGTAAATGGGGAGGGGAAAACGCCCTTCGAGGCTGAATTCCAGGACTGCTTCGCCGCCGACGGGGTCGTTGCTGGCGTTGCGGGGACCCAGGTAGTCCAGTTGATAGCCCCGGACGCTGTTGGCCCCGCCGCTGAAGAAGAGCCGGGATATGGGGATCTGGGTGGTGGACTGGATGGGTTGGATAACGCCGAACCTGACGCGCCCCGCGGCCACGAACTTGGAGTCACCGATGGCCTGGTAGCGCCGCAAGTCCAGCACCGACTGGAGGAACTGGATTCCGGAGCCCAGGAAGGTGGGGGCAAACTCGTTGGCCAGGTCCAAGATCCCGCCCCGGCGGGGCTCAATGTGGCTGTCCGAGGTGTCCTGGCGCAGCCCCAGGAGGGCATAGGAGGCCCGGTACAATTTCTCCGGCTGGGTCCCTTCGAGGCGGATCAGGGTCTCCACCGGCAGGTTGAAGGGGCGGTCGAACTCCAGGCCATGACCGAAGTAGACCCGCAGGTCCCAGGGAATGTCCCGTTCCAGCCGGGACTGGGTGAAAAAGGCCCGGTCGTTGAAGCCCGGCAGGTTCCGCTGCCGGGCGCCGCTCTGTTGGACAAAGTCGAAGGAAGAGCCGAACACGGCGGGATTGGAAAATAATTCCGAGGCCAGGAAGCCCAAAGTGGAATACCGGGCATCCAGGTCCAGGACCCGGCCGCCACCCCACAGGTTCCGGTACCGCAGCCCCAGCCGGGCCCGGATCTTTTCTTCATCCCCATACCCCAGCCCCCCTTTCAGGGACCGTTTCTTCTTTTCCACCAGTTCGACGACAATGGGGATGGTGGAATCCTGGGGGGGAACCTGCTCCGGGGTCAGGACCACACTCCGGAAGAGATCGGTGGCGTAAAGTTTCCGCTGGGTGTCGAAGAGCTTCTCCTGGTTGAAAAGCTGGCCGGACTTAAAGGTGAGCTTCTCCAGGATAGCGGCCTCGGGAGTCTCCAGCTTCTCCAGGTCTTTGACCCGCACCTTACCGAAATGGCACAGGGGGCCGGGATTGACGCTGAGGATAATCTTGGCGGTATTGGCCTCTTCGTTCAGGTAAACCCGCCCCCTGACTCTGACCTTGGGGTAGCCGTTGTTGGGCAGGTAGTTGAGGTAGAGATTTTTGAGATCATCGTAAGGCTTTTCGGCGAAACGCTCCCCGGGGCTGAGGGGCCATTTCTGCTGCAGTTCCGACAGATCCATGGGTCCGGCGACCTCGACGTCAATGTCGGTGACCTTGACCCAGGGGCCTTCGTCAATTTTCAGGGTGACATCCACCGCGCCTTGGGGGCCATAGTTGATTTCGGGTTTGATCTCCGCGTGGAAAAAACCCTGGCGGCGGTAATAAGTCTTCAGGCGCTCCACGTCATATTCCAGGTCCTGGAACCGGAATGGGGGCGGCGGGCCCCAGGGCGGCCAGAAAGACGGCAGCTTCATGGATAATTCTTTTTTGAGGTCTTTGACGGGCAAGGTTTTGTCCCCGACGATATGAAAAGCGTGGAGCATCAAGCCGGTATGGCCGGCGGCGGGGGCGGGGGCGGGGACCGCGAGGGCCGGCGGCTCGTAAAGCAGCGGGGCCGGCGCGGTGGGGACGGGCCCTGCGGCCGGCTCAGGGACCTCGGCCCCCAGGCTCCGGGAAACCCCCATGAGGCTGAGCACCAGGATGAGGAGCACCAGCCAGCTTTGCCAAAACCCGGTAACCCGCATCGGCTTCTCAGGCGCTCCTTTTAATGAAAAAGCTATCAGCGGTCAGCTTTCAGCCATTAGCAAAGGCACGTATAGACGCGACCCGGCCAACCTACAGAGCGGACGCCGCCGGCCATAATTCCTTCTGAACCTGGCGGAATGGGTCTGTGCCAATTTGCATCTTGCGTTGCGGCCCCAACAAGGTCATGGAACGTTAACCGGAAAGACCAAGGGGAAATCGCCCCAAATTCCCCATGATCAAAGGGGGACTTGCCACCTTCCCATCTTGCCTCACGGTGACGCCGGGGCCTGACTGCAAAAGGCCGCCTGGCCCGGCAAGGTGCGCCGCTCGGCCGGGGTGAAGAGGCGAATTTCCCCATAAGCGCCGTCGTAGCCCCCATTGATGTGCACCTGCCCCCGGCGCATCCGGTCAATGCCGTGGGCCAGGAGGATGCCTCCCTCCCGGGCCAGGGCGTCAAGGGGCACGCGGCGCAGGATCTCCAGTTCCGGCCCCAGCTTTGCCAAGAGCCGGAAGTAGGCCAGGCGCACTTTTTTGGTGGCGGCGCCCGCGCCCAGGACTTCGGCCAGGATTCCCGGCAGGCTGATCAAGGACTCAAAGGGGCTGGCCGCGGCCGGGCGCGCCCCGTTCTTGCGGTCGGCCAGGTCCTGGACCCGATGCATCACCCCCAGGGTCAGGGGTTTTTGGCAAAGGGGGCAGAGACCGCCCAGGCGGTTCGCCGCGTCCGGCTCCAACCGGAGGCCGCAATTACGGTGCCCGTCCAGGTGGTATTTGCCCTCCTGGGGAAAGAACTCAAGGGTGCCCCCGAACCCCTCCCGGGTGCGCAAGGCCCGGGCCAGGTCGGGATAGGTCGGGGCGACGTGAAAGATATTGGCCTCCCGACCCAGCTTCTGGGGGGAGTGGGCGTCGGAATTGGACACCAGCGCGAAGCGGTCCAGGCCGGAGACTCGCCAGTTCATGGCGGGGTCGGATGACAGCCCGGTCTCCACGGCATGGATGTAGGCGGTGCTGGCTTCGAAGCACTCCTCCAGGGAATCGAAGCCGCTCTTGTTGCCCAAAACGGAGAACCAGGGAGTCCAGATGTGGGCCGGGATCACCAGGGCCTGGGGGTCGATCTCAAGGACCAGATCCAGCACGAAGCGGGCGTCCAGGCCCAGGATGGGGCGGCCGTCGGACGCGACGTTGCCCAGGCGGCCCAGGCGCCGGGAGAGCTTTTGGGCCGCGGCAAGATCGGGGAGCACCAGGAGCAGGTGGACCTTGCGCACCTTGCCGCTCTTTTTATATATGGTACTCACTTCGCCGGTGATCACGAAGTTGACGGGACTCAAGGCCTCACAGCCCGGGCCCTCAAGGTTGAGCGGCAGGGCCAGGCCGGGTTTGAGGGCGTACACCCCCGGGGCGGCCGGTTCCAGTTTGGCGGCCAGCTCCGCCAGCCATTGGGGATGGGTGCAGTCGCCGGTGCCCACCACCTGCAGCCCCTTGTAGCGCCCCCAGAGATCCAGGTGCTCCAGGTCGGCGTCCCGGGCGGTGGCGATGGAAAAATGGGAATGGATATGCAGGTCGGCGATGACTTCCATTTGGGCCTAGACCTTATCACAAAACCCGGGGATGCGCTAATCCCGGGTGGTGTTTCTTTAAATCTTATAGATTACCGGAACGGGAGAAACGTTACCGGCGTCCCGCCAGAAAAGACCCGGCCGGTTCCGCAGGCAGCCGGGGGCCAAGAGCAAGGAGGGGCGGGGAGTCACCGGCTGATTTTACCGGCAGGGACTGACTGGAGAGGGCGGGGGAGTACCCGGATAGTTATCATGGAGAGAATTCAGGCTGCGGCAAGGGGAATAGGTTACCATTTTGAGAAGGGCCGGCTGGACCCGGACCGCAAGAGTTTGTCTTAAGGGCCTTAAATGTCCCAATGGCGGACGGGGCAGGGGGGATAAAAGAAAACTTTCACAAGATGGCAATAAACGAAGCCCCTCCTTAGGAGGGGCTTGTCGATGAGGCCTTGACACCCAGACTACACAGAAGCTTTGGTTTTGGTGTCGGTCACCGCCCAGATCTGAGGCGTAACTTCCTCAAAATAGGGCTGAAAGACATCCTCGTCCAGGCGCAGCATCAAGCCGCCGCATTGGGTGCACAGCGCCGTGTGATCATCCAGACCGGCCACCCGTTGATCCCGACCGATACAGTCGACACATTGGTATTCATAAATCGGCATGATCAATCTCCCCCTTCGGTGTAACATAATGCAACAACTATGCCTGTCAATCTTATGTTTACAACTTAATTAGTAATTAGTTAATATCATAAAATAATTTGTCAACCCCCCCCTCAACCGTTTTTTTTGAGTTATAATTCCTGGCAATCCTCCAGGTGCCAGGTGTGGCTTTTATTCCATAGGGTAGGGAATTGCTTCCCAGGTAATATCCATGCATGTTTTCCGGGAACGAGGAGGAACCTCCACCGTGTTGCGTGACCAACGACGCACCAAGATCGTGTGCACCCTGGGCCCCGCCAGTGACGGCGACATTCTCCCCAGGCTCCTGGCGGCCGGTATGAATGTGGCCCGGCTCAACTTTTCCCATGGCACCCATGGGGAGCATGGCGTCCGGATCAAGCGCCTCCGGGAGTTGGCGGCGGCAGCCGGGCTGCCCTTGGCCATTTTGCAGGACCTGGCCGGCCCCAAGGTGCGCATCGGCGACGTGTCCGGGGGCGAAGCCGTGCTGCGGGAGGGCCAAGAGTTCTGTCTCAGCGCGGTTCCCCTGAAGGAAGGCCAGGCGGGGGTTATTGTGGGTTACCCGCAGGTTATCACCGAGACCCCCCTGGGGGCGCCCATCCTTTTGGCCGATGGCAGCATCGAACTCCGGGTGGAAGCCAGGACTGATACGGTTCTCATCTGCCGGGTGGTGGTGGGTGGGGTATTACGCTCCCAGGTGGGGATAAATTTCCCCATGCACTCACCAAAGGTGTCGGCCTTCACCGACAAAGACCGGGAAGACCTGCGCTTCGGAATCGCCCAGGGGGTGGACTTCATCGCCATGTCCTCCGTGGGCTCGCGCCAGGATGTTTTGGAGGCCAAGGAGTTCATGCGCAGCCTGGGGGCGGACATCCCCATCATTGCGAAAATTGAAAAACACGAAGCCTTGAGCCGGCTCGAGGAAATCCTGGACGAGGCCGACGGCCTCATGGTGGCCCGGGGCGATTTGGGGGTGGAGATTCCCCTGGAGCAGGTCCCCATGGCCCAGAAGCGGATTATCCATGCGGCCAACCGGGTGGGCAAGCCGGTGATCACCGCCACCCAGATGCTGCTGTCCATGGTGACCCACTCACGCCCCAGCCGGGCGGAGGCCACCGACGTGGCCAACGCTATTCTGGACGGCACTGATGCGGTCATGCTGAGCGAAGAGACGGCCGCGGGCCAATTTCCGGTGGAAGCGGTAAACTTTTTGGACCGGGTGAGCCGGGTGACCGAGGCGGATTTCCCTCACGCCGCCTGGCTCAGGGACCGGGCCCTGGCGGGACCCCAGGAGATTCCCGCGGCCGTCAGCTATGCGGCCTGCGAGATGGCCCAGGACCTGGGGGCCAAGGCCATTCTCACCAACACCGAATATGGGGGCACCGCCCGCCTCATCAGCCGGTTTCGGCCGGCCACCCCCATCGTGGGGGTGACCTCCCGGGAGGATACCTGGCGCCGGCTGAGCCTTTCCTGGGGAGTCTTCCCCCTGCTGATCCCGCCCATCCGGGACACGGACGAGATGCTCCGGGTGGTGGAGGCCGAGGCCCTGGAGGCCGGGATGCTCAACCACGGCGACCGGGTCATCATCACCACCGGCACCCCCATCGGCACCAGAGGCAGCACCAACCTGATCAAGGCCGATGTCATCTCGTGAGCGCCTTCAGCTATCAGCCAGGATGATGGATTGGCGCCAGACGCTCCCCGGGAAGGGAGGGTGGCTGGCGGTTCACAAAATTGTCCGCTGAAATGACAAAAATGGTGCACGTATCATCTCTTGACCCGGCTATTTTTGTTCTTTATAGTGGAAAAATAAGTTTACCGAAACTTCCCCATAACCTGCTCTTTTGCCGCCGACTCCCACGGGCCCGGGCATGGAGGACATTATGGCTGCACCGTTAGGGTATTTCACCTTTGTGCTCCATTCGCATCTGCCTTACGTCATCGGCCACGGCCGCTGGCCCCACGGCATGGATTGGCTCAACGAGGCCGCGGCCGAATCGTACATCCCGCTGCTGACGGCCTTTAACCGCCTGGGCGCCGAAGGGCGCCACTCCGGGGTTACCCTGGGGATCACCCCCATCCTGGCGGAGATGCTGGCGGCTAGAATCTTTCGCCGGGAGTTCAAGGACTACCTGAACCAGAAGATCCAGGCGGCCACCGAAGACCTGGTCACCTTCAAGCGTCTGGGAGACGAGCATTTCGCCTCCCTGGCCCAGATGTGGAAAAGCCGCTACGGGGAACTGCGGCGGGCTTTCAGCGAGGATTTCGGCGAGGACCTGATCGGGGCGTTCAGGCGGTTGATGGACGCCGGGGTTCTGGAAATCATCACCTCCGCCGCCACCCACGGCTATCTGCCCCTGTTGGGCCGGGACACCGCGGTCCAGGCCCAAGTGAAGCAGGGGGTAGCCACGTACCGCCGCCACTTCGGCCGGGACCCCCAGGGGTTCTGGCTGCCGGAATGCGCCTACCGGCCGCGCTATCCCTGGGTCCCGCCGGTGAAAGATCTGCCCGGGGCGCCGGTGCTGCGCAAGGGGGTGGAGGAGTTCCTGTCGGAGAACGGCCTCAGGTATTTCTTCATCGACTCCCACCTCCTGAAGGGAGGTAAGGCCATCGGGGTCTATAAAGACCGGTTCGAGGCCCTGGAGCGTCTGTGGGACCGCTTTGCGGCCCAGTACCAGGAGCGGCCCGAGGAGGAGGATAAATCCCCTCACCAGGTTTACCTGGTAAGTTCGGCCCCGGAGACCAAGCGCCCGGTGGCCGCCTTCACCCGGGACCCCAAGACCGGGCTTCAGGTGTGGAGCGGCGAGTGGGGCTATCCCGGCGATGGCAACTATTTGGATTTTCATAAGAAGCGCTTTCCCGGCGGCCTGCGCTACTGGCAGGTGACCAGCGCCAAGGCCGATCTGGCCGACAAGCAACCCTACCATCCCGAGGGGGTGGCGGCCCGGATCAACGACCAGGCGGACCATTTTGTCTCCCTGGTAACGGGGCTGCTGTCGGAGTTTAAAGAAAGGGAAGGCCGGCCCGGCATGGTGGTGGCGCCCTATGACACCGAACTCATCGGCCACTGGTGGTTCGAGGGCCCCGAGTGGCTCTACCAGGTGCTCAGACGGATCCACGACCACACCCAGGTGAGCCTGAGCCCGGGGAGCGAAATCCTGGAGGCCAGCGCCCCCCGGGCGGTTATTTCCCTGCCGGAGGGCTCCTGGGGGGAGGGGGGCTATCACTGGATCTGGCTCAATGAGATGAACGACTGGACCTGGCGGCACGTCTATGCCGCGGAGGAGGCCATGGAGGAGATGGCCCGGCTCTGGGCCGACGACCCCGACCCCCGCCTGCAAGACCTGTTAAAGCAGTGCGGCCGCTCCTTGTTCCTGCTGGAGTCCTCGGACTGGCAGTTTTTAATCAGCACCTTCAGCGCCAGGGATTACGCCGAACTCCGCTTGACTACGCACAATGACGATTTTCGCCGCCTGGCGGCCATGACCCGGCGCTACGCCGATGAGCGCCGGCTGCCCTCGGAAGACGGGAACTTTCTGGATCTGTGCCGGGAGCGGGATGA
This sequence comes from Desulfobaccales bacterium, assembly GCA_052139855.1. Taxonomy (GTDB): domain Bacteria; phylum Desulfobacterota; class Desulfobaccia; order Desulfobaccales; family 0-14-0-80-60-11; genus 0-14-0-80-60-11. Next base: position 3,428 of record JBKQVS010000142.1, on the reverse strand, counting down.
CGTGTTCCCGGATATCGACCCCCGGTGGTGGGCCAAGGTCGAGCATCCGGCGGTTTAGATCGAGTGACCCGGAGGCAATTGTGGGGCTTTTACCACAATCGCCGAAAAGTTGTGTCTTTTTTGCCACACCTGGGGCCCGGCCGGAGACCCGGCCCGGCCCCATCCCGCCAAAAGATCAACTAATCCTGTGAGTTAAACGAACCGCGTCCAGCCCTGAAATCCTGGTACAGGCCTTGCACCCTATCCTGAACGAGGGGAAAACAAGCATGTGGCAACAGACTCTGGCGCAGCCTTTGACTTTTTCCGGCATCGGCCTTCATTTGGGCCGGCCGGTTCAGGTCACGATCTATCCGGCTGCCGCCAACCACGGCTTGCGGTTCGTGCGGGCGGACCTGCCAGGCCAGCCGGAAATCCCGGCCCATTACAGCAAGGTGGTGGACACCCTCCGGGCCACTACGCTGGGAGAGGGGAGGGCAACGCTCGCTACGGTTGAGCACCTGCTGGCCGCCCTGCGGGGCGCCGGGGTGGACAATGCCCGCATCGCGGTTGAGGGGCCGGAAGTGCCCATCATGGATGGGAGCGCCGGCCCCTTCTCCGTCCTTCTGGCCGAGACCGGGCTCAGGGCGCAGCCCTGGCTCCGGGCCTATCTCCGGGTGCAGCATCCGATAGAACTGCGGGACGGGGACCAGTGGATGCGGGTTGTCCCCGGCGAGCCCCGGATCACCTACACCATCGATTTCAGCCATCCGCTGATCAGGCGGCAGCGTTTCACCGTGCCCCTGGCCTCCGATGACTTTGCCCGGGAGATCGCCTCGGCCCGCACCTTCGGCTTCTTGAAGGAAGTGGAGTATCTGCAGACCAACGGCCTGGCCCTGGGGGGGTCCCTGGACAATGCCGTGGTCATGGATGACGCCGCGGTTTTGAACCCCGGGGGCTTCCGCTTCCCGGATGAGTGCGTGCGCCACAAGATTTTGGATATGGTGGGGGACCTGGCCCTGCTGGGCCTGCCGCTGTATGGCCGCCTGGAAGTGAGCCGGGGCAGCCATGAATTGCACTGCCGGTTTTTGCAGCACCTGATGGCGCAGGAGGCGGCCTGGCGCATCTGGGTGCCGTCGCCCCGCACCCCGGGAAGACAGCCTGCCTGGTTTCAGCCCAATTTATGGGAGGGGGCGCCCGCCTGAGAGTTTTGCTGTGTGGTTATGGGGGGGTAGGGCAGGCCACGGGGCCTGCCCTTTTTTTGTTTTTTGTAAGGGAAGAGCGGTCAGCGGTCAGAAACGTAGGGTGCGCCCTGCGCACCATCCTTGATGACCGCCTGCGGACTGGTTCCCAAATTCAACTTGGGAACCGGGGAATGGCGGGATGCGCTTCGCTTTCCCGCCCTACGGGTTACGGGCTAATCGTTAACAACGGTCGCAAATTGCATGGTGATGGGTTTATGAAAGGCGGTTTCCAGATTATGAATCACCAATTCAATCCCAGTAACTATGTTCTCAGAAAGATACTGATCAATTTGCTGGAAATATCTTTCTTTGTATTCACAAAAAGGATATTCATCAAAAAGAATGAAGATGTATACTATTAGACGTGCATTATTAGATGAATCGTAGGCTTTTAGCTGCTCCCCAGCTTTGGTGATACATGACCTAAGTTTATCGAAAAAGCCTTTTACGAGTTGGTTTTGGGTATTTCCCGCAATGGGCTTGTCACTGGCACGAACTATTGCTTCCTCATCGGATATATTAATTGTTTTTACTTCGCATAATACTTTGTCAGAAGACAATACTCCTTCTAAATCAGGACTCTGTTCATCATTTTTTCTGGATTCTGGAATTACATGAACATCTGAGCAACCAAGGGATATTAAATAATTGTATGCTCGCGCCTCGTTTAATACATCAAATAGCTGATGCCATCCACGCCCCGCGTGCTTCTTGGTCAAGTATGGGCACACCTTCTTTTTCAAAACTTTTTGCGAACATGGATCGAGTCCCTGCAATGCTTTTTCTATGCGGAGCCAGAAGCGCTTTATCTCGGGGCTAGTTGGAAGAATGCTTTCGGAATATCGACCATACGCATTCTCACAGTCCCGATCTAAGATTTGGTCGAAGAGAATCTCGTATATCATCGGAAACTCTTTACGAAACATAACATGCCCTTTTACTAATTTATTATTCTAATTAAATAAACAAATTACCATGAATTATCCAATTCTACAAAAGCCCATAGCCCGTAGGGCGGGAAAGCGAAGCGCATCCCGCCATTAGCATTATTCCATCTCTAGACTTTGAACGTTATCATCTGCCGCCCATTCGAGGTCATAAATACCTCTTTGCACGTATCGATGAAAGCTTGAATACGGCCAATCCGCGACCCTCGTAACATGACCATGCTTGACCGGATTGTAGTGGAGGTAATCCACGTGACGCTCATAATCGCGCTCGTCGCGGATGACGTGTTCCCAAAAACGCCGCTGCCAAATGCCTCGTTCCCCCTTCTGCAGGCGCCGCTCTGAAAGTCTTTCCCCTGGGGGAATCTGTGCGGCAAATCGTGCTTTTATATCATGCCAGCGCGTTGAGAAATCCGCGTCTCCGGAGGGCAACGTCCAGATACAATGCAGATGATCGGGCAAAATGACGATGGCCTCGACAGTGAATAATCGACGTTGGCGGGCCGCCTTGAACGCCGCCCGGAGATTGTTAATGTATTTGGTCAAGAGGTGCCGCCGGCGTTCCAGGAGCGCGACCGTGAAAAAGAACGTGCCTCCCGGAACAACGGCGCGTAGGTATTGGGGCATGATTTTCGCTTAACCCATTTGCTGATTGCTGAAGGCGGGATGCGCTTCGCTTTCCCGCCCTACGGCTACTACGCCTACGGCAAAGAGAGGAGCCGTAAGTTTACAAAATAATTATATAATAAAAATCCCCCACAGCAAACTCGCAGTTATTTTGGCGCGGTCCGCGACTCGATAATTAATATAATGAAATCTATCAGATAGATAACAGAATTGGGGAACCAGAAGCAGTGGTTATCAAGGCTTATCCACCGCTTCCCCGACCAGCATCTCTTCCTGGCGGCGGGTAAAGCGCACCAGCACCCGGCGGTTATGCAGCGCGGGCGGGCCGGGGAAGGTCACCCGGAGGTAGTGGTCGCTGAGGCCCTGGAGCCAGCCATCCCACTGGGCCGGGCCTTCTTCTTGTGGCGCATCATTACAGGGGGGGGCTTGGAAGGGGCCCTCATGATTGACTCAGGGAAATTTATGCTATCATGTTCGCCACAAGAGCATCCTGACAGCAAATCTAAGCTGATCCCCGGAGATCTCCATGCACGTAATGGCCATTAATGGCTCACCCCGCAAGGAAAAGAGCAGCACCCATCATATCCTGGGCCCACTGTTGGAAGGCATGCGCGCTGCCGGCGCCACCACGGAA
>JBKQVS010000141.1:0-57482 GCA_052139855.1 Desulfobaccales bacterium | reverse complement strand
GCGCCGATCTGGCCAAACGCCACGGCGAGTCTCCCAAAGTAGTGCATGCCATCGCCGCGCACCACGAAGACGTGCAGCCCGAGAACATCCTGGCGGTCCTAGTGCAGGCGGCCGACACCCTGTCGGGGGCTCGCCCGGGCGCCCGGCGAGAGATGCTGGAGACCTACGTCAAGCGTTTGGAAGACCTGGAACGGGTGGCCCTGTCGTTCGGCGGCATCAGCAAATCCTACGCCATCCAGGCCGGCCGGGAAATCCGCCTCATCGTCGAGAGCGAGAAGGTCAGCGACGAAGAGGCGGCCCTCCTCAGCCGGGATGTGGCCAAGAAAATCGAACAGGACCTCACCTATCCCGGGCAGATCAAGGTTACCGTTATCCGGGAGACCCGGTCGGTGGAATATGCCCGCTGAGGTGTGGTGAGTCCATGAATATCCTCTTTATCGGCGATATCGTCGGCGCCCCGGGACGGCGGGCGGTGGAAGAACTCCTGCCCCGGGCCGTGGACCACTTCTTCATCGACCTGGTGGTGGCCAACGGCGAAAACGCCTCCGGCGGCATCGGCATCACCCCCCAGGTGGCCGACTTCCTCCTGAACCAGGGGGTGGACGTCCTCACCAGCGGCAACCACATCTGGAAACACAAAGAAATCCTGCCCTACCTCGAGGACACCGACCGTCTGCTGCGCCCGGCCAATTACCCCCCGGAGACCACCCCGGGGCGGGGCCTGGCCACGGTGGAGACCGCCGCCGGCGAGCCCGTGGCCATCATCAACCTGGAAGGCCGCGTCTTTATGAACGCCATCGAATGCCCCTTTCGCACCGTGGACCGGCTCCTGGACACCCTGGCCCCCGAGGTCAAGGTCATCCTGGTGGACATGCACGCCGAGGCCACCAGCGAAAAACAGGCCATGGGCTGGCACCTGGACGGCCGGGTGAGCGCCGTGGTGGGCACCCACACCCACGTCCAGACCGCCGATGAACGCATCCTGCCGAATGGCACCGGCTATATCAGCGACGCCGGCATGACCGGCCCGGTGGACTCGGTCATCGGCATGAAACGGGAGATCATCCTGGAGCGTTTCCTGACCCAGCGCCCCCAGCCCTTCCGGGTGGCCACCCAGAACATGCAACTCCAGGGCGTGCTCCTGAAAATCGACGCCCAGGGCCGCTGCCAGGAAGTCCGCCGGGTCCAACTGCCTTTGAAATCGGCCTGAAATTCTTCCCCGGTCCCCCCAGACGACCTCAATCGTCACGATCTGATATTAATTTGCCATCAACTGGTGGCACAGGCGTCTCACCTGTGCAGGCGCAGGCTAAAGCCGACGGCGACAAAAAATTGCTCTTCGAATGCAAATCGGTATGAGGCCCCCCCATCAAGCCCGGGGAGCTGTCCTATGGCCCCATCCTCTTTCCCCGGGAGGCCGGCCTGCCCCCGTCCTTGCGCCCACAGCTCCACGACCAGGCCACCGGCCAGGTTTTTTCACTCAATCTGCCCTTTTGGCCTGCCTCGGGGCCGATGAATTTGTCAGGGCAATTTGTTAGCAAACGATTAAAATTGTATAAAATTATAGCTTTCTTAAATTTTGTTTAAAATTATTCTTGACATCTCGTTTTTTGCAATTAAAATAAAGGCACAATTTCGAGGGAAAGCCGATAAAGCCAAACCCGCCGCGAGGCGGGGACGGAAAGCCACGGATCTTACCGAGACCGCCGGGTTGCCTGATAAGGGAACCTGGCTTTTTTTATCGGCGCCCTGAACCCAGATGTCAGAGATATTAAACATGATGTTCTCAATGTTAAACTTTTCTTTACCAAAAGCGAAAATCAGAACTCCGCTTCTGACAGATAACCTGGGGATATCACTCTTAAAAAAAATTAGGACCGTGCAGCACCCCATAGTGGAACAATTTTTGCAGCGTTTTTATATTGCCGATAAAGCCAAACCCGCCGCGAGGCGGGGACGGAAAACTATTGGTCTCTAAGAGAAGGAGGATAAATAAGCATTTCGGGAGGCTTTAAGATGCCTGGATGTGGTGAAGGCCAAAAAGGTACAATCCGGCCCGATTTTAATCTGAAAAAGGGAGAGGTTATGAAAAAAAGACGGTTGATCATTTTCACCCTCGTCGCAGCATTCATACTGGCCAGCCATTTTCCAGCCGCGGCTTATACTGGTATTTCAATTCTTCCTGGTGGGAGTGTCACCTTTTCCACACCAGATGACACTATTCCAACCTTCACCCCGACTGCTATCATAACTGGGACCTTTACTTCTAACCTAGGTGCCGCAGATTTCACCGGAAACTATGCTGCTGCCGTTCTTACGGAAGCGAGTGGAACGTTGGATTTTATCTACCAGTTCACAGTGACTGGGGGAAGTAATGCCGTCACAGATGCTTCCGTCAGTAGTTTTACCGGTTTCACTACAGGCGTAGGATACGACGACTTCGATTATTTTACATACATCGGCCCTTTTACTACTTCACCGGAAGGTGCGAATCGGTCCGGTTCTGGCAGTACCATTACTTTCGATTTTGGAAATGGTATTGCCTCAGGCGATGGGACCTACCTCTTTTTTGTTGCCACTAATGCGACAGCCTATACGGTTGGTAACCTGTCCTTTATTGACGATGGAGTTGCCACTGTTGATGCCTTTGCCCCTGTTCCCCTGCCCCCCACCGCTCTCCTCTTGGGCACCGGCCTGCTGGGGTTGGTGGGCCTGGGCTACCGCAGAAAAAGAAAAAGTTAGCCTCGACTTCTCATAGGACCATTCCCGCCCCCGGCCTCCCCGTCGGGGGCTTTTTTTTGGGGTCTTGTCGGGGGGAAAGGGGAAATCCCGACGATTTTCCATTGATAAACCTCCCCCCCTGGTTTAAATAATACAGACAACCCGCCGCCGGAAATTTCTCCAAAAGGATATCCCATGAAAATTCACGAATACCAGGCCAAAGATTTGCTGAAACAATTCAACGTGCCGGTGCCCCAGGGCAACGTCGCCACTACCTCCCGGGAAGCCCGCCAGGTGGCGGAAGAATTGGCCGAAGGCCCCTTTGTGGTCAAGGCCCAGATCCACGCCGGGGGCCGGGGCAAGGGCGGCGGCATCAGGGTCGCCGCCACCCTGGAAGAAGTGGAGCGCCTCGCCGGCCAGATCCTGGGCATGACCCTCATCACCCCCCAGACCGGCCCCGAAGGCAAGGTGGTCAACAAGGTCCTGGTGGAGCAGGCCCAGGACATCGCCCAGGAGCTCTACCTCGGCCTGGTGGTGGACCGCGCCTCGGGTAAGCCGGTGATCATGATGAGCGCCGAAGGCGGCATGGAGATCGAGGCAGTGGCGGCCCGCACCCCGGAACGGATCTTCAAAGAGGCCGTGGACCCGGCCGCCGGCTTCTTCCCCTACCAGGCCCGCAACCTGGCCTTCGGGATCGGCCTCAACCCCACCCTGATCCGCCCGGCCACCAGTTTCATCGAGAATCTCTATCGCATGTTCACCTCTCTGGACTGCTCCCTGGCCGAGATCAACCCCCTGGTCGTCACCAAGGCCGGGGCCATGCTGGCCCTGGACGCCAAGCTCAACCTCGACGACAACGCCATGTTCCGCCACCACGACCTCGCGGCCATGGAAGACCCGGATGAAATGGACCCCCTGGAGCACGAGGCCAAAAAGCACCACCTGAACTATATTCGCCTTGCCGGCAACGTCGGGGCCATGGTGAACGGCGCCGGCCTGGCCATGGCCACCATGGACCTGATCAAGGCCGCCGGGGCCGAACCCGCCAACTTTCTGGACGTGGGCGGCGGGGCCTCCGCCGAAATGGTGGCCAACGGCTTCCGCATCATCCTGGGCGACCCCAATGTCAAGGGGGTGCTCATCAACATCTTCGGCGGCATCCTCCGGTGCGACGTCCTGGCCAACGGGGTGGTGGAGGCGGTGCAACAGGTTAAGGTCCAGGTGCCCATCATCGTGCGCCTGGAAGGCACCAACGTGGAGCAGGGCCGGGAGATCCTGGCCAAATCCGGCCTCACCTTCACCGTGGCCACCGACATGCGGGACGCGGCCAAGAAAGTCGCGGGACTGGTCGGGTAAACTGCCGGGCGGGAAGGGGAGGGGGCCGCGGCCTGGGCCTGCCGGCCAGGCCGGAGTCTCTTATCACCTTGACCAAAACGGGATAACATTTTCCCTCACCCCACGGTCCTATATCAAGAGCCCCCGGCAGGGGGAAATCCATGGAACGAGGTGGAAGTCATGATGAAAAAACTGAACCTGATGGCCGGCATCCTGGGGGTAATGGCCTTCCTGATGGCCCCCCCATCCTGGGCCCAGCAGCAGGTCCCCCCGGCGGCCCCGGAGCAGCAGGCCCCCCCGGCAATCCCGGCCGCCCCGCAGGCCTCCAAGCTCTACAATCCCCAGGCCGTGGAGACCCTGACGGGGCAAGTGACCGCGGTAAACCGCCAGGCCTCCAAGCGGGCCGGCAAACCCGACCGGGTGACCATGGTCCTCCAGACGAACCAGGGCCCCGTTAAGGTCCATCTGGGGCCCGCAGACTACCTCGACCAGCAGGCGTTGAAGCTGGCCGTGGGCGATCAGGTGCAGGTCAAGGGCGTCAAGCTCAGCCGCCTTAAGGCCCCTACCCTTATCGCCGGCGAAGTGAGAAAAGGCGACCAGGTCTTGAAACTGCGGGACGACGCCACCGGGCGACCCCTGTGGTTCAAGGGCAGGAAGCCCAAAGGGGCCTCCTGATCCCGGCCCAGGCCCTAAATCATGAGATGGGGCAGGCCTAATGTCTGCCCCGCTTTTATCTCTCCTCCCGACGTAGTGGACTATCTCCCCTTTCCTGATCGGCGCCTTACGGCAAAGATTGTCCGGGCCGCACCCCGCTTGGCGGGTATCACCTGATTTTGAGCGGTTAATGCCGGAGTCGGCCTGCTCAAGGGGCATTGTTGAGCAGAATAAAGTTTTGATAAAAATTGACCAACTTTTGGAGATATGCGAAACTCACTAAGTTGCGGGCTTCCGGCCGTGGCGCCGGGGCCCCGTCATTACTGATTGTCTGCAATGCGGTTTTCCGTTTAATGTGAAATTCATGTGGATGAAAGGTGATATATGAGCGTTTTGGTCAATAACGACACGCGAGTCGTGGTGCAGGGGATTACCGGCAAGGAAGGCTCGTTCCATGCCCGGGCCTGTGCCGAATATGGCACCAAGGTGGTGGCCGGGGTGACCCCGGGCAAAGGCGGTCAGAAGATGGACGAGGTCCCGGTGTTTAACACCGTGGCCCAGGCGGTGGCCGACACGAGGGCCAACACTTCCCTGATCTTCGTGCCCCCGGCCTTTGCCGCCGACGCCATCCTGGAGTCCGCCGCCGCCGGTGTCAAGGTGGCGGTGTGCATCACCGAGGGCATCCCCACCCTGGACATGGTGCGGGTGATGGCCGCCCTGAAGGATTCGGACTGCCGCCTCATCGGCCCTAACTGCCCGGGCATCATCTCCCCGGGCCAGGCCAAGGTTGGCATCATGCCCGGCCACATCCACCGGCCCGGCCCCATGGGCCTGGTCTCCCGCAGCGGCACCCTGACCTACGAAGCCGTGCATCAACTCACCCTGCTGGGGATTGGCCAGAGCACCTGCGTCGGCATCGGCGGCGACCCCATTATCGGCACCAACTTCATCGATATGCTGCAACTCTTTGAGGCCGACCCCCAGACCGAGGGCATCGTGCTCATCGGCGAGATCGGCGGCACCGCCGAGGAAGAGGCCGCGGCCTTCATCTCCCGGCACGTGACCAAGCCGGTAGTGAGCTTCATTGCGGGCCAGACCGCGCCCCCGGGCAAACGCATGGGCCATGCCGGTGCCATCATCTCCGGCGGCAGCGGCAAGGCCTCCGACAAGATGGCTGCCCTCACCGCTGCCGGCGTCACCGTGGTGGCCAATATCGGGGATTTGGGCCTGGCAGCCAAGAAAGTGATGGGGTATCGCGCCTGAACCATGAAGGTCCTGCTCCACATCTGCTGTGCCCCGTGCACGATTTATCCGGCGGAAAACCTGTCCGCCTCGGGGCACCGGGTGCGGGGCTTTTTCTACAATCCCAATATTCACCCGTATCAGGAGTTCGCCCGCCGGATTGCCGCCCTGGAAGACTATGCCGCGCAAACCGGGCTCCCCATTATCTGGGACCGCAATTATCACCTGGAAGAGTTTTTGCGGACTATCGTCTTTAGGGAGCAGGATCGCTGCCGGTTCTGTTACTACCTGAGGCTGAAGGCCACGGCCCGGGTGGCCAAGGGCGGTAAGTTCGACGCCTTTACCTCCACCCTCCTCTACAGCAAATTTCAGAACCATGAGATGATCCGAGAGTTGGGGGAACAGGTGGTGCAGGAAGTGGGAGTGCCATTTTATTACGTCGACTTTCGCAAGGGGTGGGCGGCCGGCATGGCCCAGTCAAAAAAGATGGGCCTCTACAAGCAGCAATACTGCGGCTGCATCTTCAGTGAACGGGATCGTTTCCTCAATCCCCCCAAGTCCGGACCGGGAGGCGGCCTGGCCCGGAAGTGAATCAAAGGCCAGGGCCTCACCGGTTTTCCATCGGGCCGGGACGGCGTCTGAAATGCCAGGTCCGGTTATTGCCGGAAAATGCTTAAGGGTTAATCTGGAATCGTTCGATAAGATTACTATGATGGATTCTCGGCTGACGCTGAGCAACCGCCCGGAAAACCTGAAGCTGTTGATGGATTATGTCGGGAAGTGGGCCCGGGATCGGGGCTTATCGCCGAACCGCCGGCATTGTCTGGAGAAGGCGGTGGAGGAAATTTTCCGCCACCTGGTGACTCATGCCTATCAACCCCACCAGCCCGGTTCCATCGCTATTTCTCTGGAGGAAAGGGGGCCCCGGCTGCGGCTGATGTTCGAAGACGATGCCGCGCCCCACAATCCCAACCACCTCTCGCCACCGGACGGGCCTGACCCAACCGGCTCTTTCCTCGATAGCAGTCTGCAACAACTGGCCGAAAGCCTGGTCTACTACCGCACCGCGGATCGCAAGAACCGCATGGTGGTCTTCCTGACGTAAGGAGTGAAAGGGCAGGTTCTCATCCGGGTGAGGGCGGGACCGCCGCCGCCTCAAGCCTCCTCACCCTTTCTGCCCGCCTGCCCCGCCGATCTGGTCAACGGGCGTATTGCTGGGCCTTCTTAAAGCACTCCTGGGCTTCCTGCTCCTTGCCCCGCTCCTTGAGGAATTCTCCCAGATAATTCCAGCCTTCGGCATAGTCGGGCTTCAGGCTGACGGCCTTGCGCAGTTCGGTTTCCGCTTCGGCGTAATTGCCGGCCTGGGCCAGGGCGCTGCCCAGCAGGCTGTGGGCCTCGGCCCAGTCCGGCCTCATGCCCAGGGCCTGGCGAAAGGCTTTGGCCGCTTCGGCATTCCGGCCTTCTCCCGCCTGAATAAGCCCGAGTTTATAATAATCCTGGGCCGCCCGCAAATTCGCCGCCTTAACCTTGTCGGCGCCGCTGTCGGCGAACCCCCGGATACCGGCCCCCAGGGCCAGGCCAATCACTACCAGCACGATAATCGTCCACTGCTTCATAAATTCTCCTCCATGGGCAAATTGCTAACTTGAGAAAAAATTCCGTGGCAGGGGAGGGCCGGGGCGAATGCCCCAGGGTCCCGCCTTAAAATTCAGGGCGCTGAATGCTCACGTAAAGATCCTGGCCCCGTTTCCTTTACGCCAGCGGCCCCACGGATGCCAGATACAGGGCCACCTCTTCTTTCCGGTCCACGCCCACGAGGCTTTCCACTTCCTCGTCGAAGAAGGCCCCCACCGGGCAGACCCCCAGGCCCAGGGCCGTGGCCGCCAGCATGAGATTCTGGCAGATGTGGCCCGCGTCCAGGAACAGATACCGTACAGCTCGCTCCCGGTATTTCCACCGGGCCCGGTTCAGCACCCCGGTCCAGATAAATACCGCCCCGGCTTCTGCCAGGAAGCTCTGGGAGAGTCCCGCGGCCGCCAGGGGCTGGCGGCAGTCACCGGATGTCACCAATTCAAGAGCAAAATCCATTACCTGGAAATGCCAGATACCCGGCGCCACCCCTTCGACGCGGTGCACCGCCAGATAGGTTTCCACCGGGTACAGGGCCCCGGCCGAGGGTGCGGCCCTGAATTGATACCCGCCCATGGCCCCGGTGATCCCTTGCGTGGCCCAGAGCAGGGCGGCCACCTCCGCCTGGGTCAGGGGCCGGTCCGGATAGTCGCGCTGTGAGCGCCGTTTCCCCAGGCACTCCCACAGGTCGGCGCCCCGGCGGCCGGTCTCCGGGTCCAGGCTGATCCTCTGGGCCGCGTCTGTATACTCCTTATAGAGAGGCGCCCGGGGATAGGTTAGGGACCGCTCCCCCATGGCTCGCCGGTGATAGCGCGTCTCATCCAAATAGCGGCGGGCAATCCCTGTTTCCGGCTGGCTCATGCCGTCCCCCCCTTACTCCGTTCTTCCCGACGGGGGCGGTTTCTCTCGTAGATGATCTTCAGGCCTTTCAGGGTCAGGTAATCGTCCACCGTGTCGATGCTCGTGGTTTCCGAGGCGATGAGGCAGGCTAGGCCACCGGTGGCGATCACCCGGACACTGACGCCCAGGGCCTCCTTGATGCGGCTGACGATGCCGTCCACCAGGCCCACATAGCCATAGATGATCCCGGCGTTCATGCTACTGATGGTGTCTTTGGCAATGATGCTCTTGGGCTTGGCGAAGATCTCCACCCGGGGCAGCTTGGAGGCCTTGATGAACAGAGCCTCGCACGAAATCATCACTCCCGGGGCGATCACCCCGCCCAGATACTCGCCCTGGCGGGACACCACGTCAAAGGTGGTGGCGGTGCCGAAATCCACCACCACCACGGCGCCGTGGACCTGCTCGTAAGCCGCCACCGCGTTGACGATGCGGTCGGCCCCCACTTCCCGGGGATTGTCATAGTGAATAGGCATGCCGGTCTTGATCCCCGGGCCCACCCACAAGGGGTGGACTTTCAAATAACGCTGGGCGAAACCCTCCAGGGTATTGTTCATGGGGGGAACGACGCAGGAGATTATCAGGTCGGTGCCCGGCTCCAGGGTCAGGTTCTGGGCCTGAAAGAGATTCCGCAGCAGGATGCCGAACTCGTCCACGGTGGCTTCTTTCTCGGTCCGGATACGCCAGTCGCTCAGGATGAGGTCATCCTGATAGACCCCGATCACCGTGTTGGTATTCCCCACATCCATCACCAGCAGCATGGGTGCGCCTCCCTCTCAGCTCAACATGGTCTTAAGCCCCTGGGCCAAATCCTGGGCCACTTGACGGATCAGCAACTCATCCTCACCTTCGGTCATGATGCGCAGTTTGGGCTCCGTCCCGGAGTAGCGCACCAAGAGCCTCCCCCTGGCCCCCAGGCGTTTCTCAGCCTCGTGGATGGCCTGGCGGGCCTGGGGCAGGGTCTTCAGGTCCTTTTTCTCTTTGACCTCCACGTTGATGAGGATCTGGGGACATTTCTGCAGGAAGGCGGCCAGTTCGGCCAGAGGCTTGTTTTTCCTGAGCATCACCGACAGCAGCCGAAGCGCCGTGAGAATGCCGTCTCCCGTGCTGGTGTAGTTCAGAAAGAGCACGTGGCCGGATTGCTCGCCCCCTAAATTATAGCCGCCCTTGAGCATGGCTTCTACCACGTAGCGGTCACCCACGGGGGCCCGCAGGAGGCGAATCCCCTTGGCTTTCAAAGCCAGTTCCAGACCCAGGTTGGACATCACGGTGCCCACCACGGTCTTGCGCCGCAACCTTTCCCGTTCCAGCATATCCTGGGCGCAGATCCCCAAAATGTGGTCGCCGTCCACGATCTCGCCCCGATGGTCCACCATGATGACCCGATCGCCGTCCCCGTCAAAGGCGATGCCCAGGTCGGCCCCGTGGCGTTTTACCAGGGTGGCCATGGTCTCGGGAGAGGTGGCGCCGCACTTGTTATTGATGTTTCTGCCGTTGGGCCGGACTCCCATGGGGATCACCTCGGCCCCCAATTCGGTGAAGATCTCCGGGGCGATGCGGTAGGTGGCCCCGTGGGCGCAGTCCACCACCATCTTCAGCCCATCCAGTTCCATTTCTTTGGGGAAGGTGCTTTTCAGAAAAGAAATATAGCGGCCCCGGGCATCGTCCAGGCGAAAGGCCTGGCCCACTTCGGTGGCGGTGGGACAGGCCCCCTCCACCTCCGGTTGGGTCATCAGGACCTCGATGCGGGCCTCCAACTCGTCCGGCAGCTTGAAACCGTTGCCGGAAAAGAACTTGATGCCGTTATCCTGGTAGGGATTGTGGGAGGCGGAAATGACCACCCCGGCGTCGGCCCGCATGGAGGAGGTAATGTAGGCGATCCCGGGGGTGGGAAACGGCCCCAACAGCACGGCGTCCACCCCCATGGAGCAGATGCCCGCCACCGTGGCGTATTCCAGGAGATAGCCCGAGATCCGGGTGTCCTTGCCCACCACGATGCGGTGCCGGCCCGATCCGAATTTGATGACGTAGGCCAGGGCCCGGCCTAATTGCAGGGCTACCTCGGCGGTCATGGGGTAGACATTGGCCACCCCTCGCACGCCGTCGGTGCCGAAAAGTTTGCGCGTATCCGTCATAGCTCTGTAGCTCCCGTTAACCCGGTGCTTGTGCTTCTCACCTGATACCAATTTTTACCATAATTTGCGGCAAATGACACTATCGGCGCCGAGGGTTGGGCGGCATCAAGGCATCAGGCGGCCATGGCTCTACCTGATTTTCCCTGGCGTTTCCCCCAGCCGATTCACCGGTATGAACGCGAGCGGACCTGGCAAAATGCCGCCCCGCGGGGCTAGCCACCAGGCCCCTCAGTCCGCCGCCTCCTGCCAGCTAATGCACTGCACCGGACACTGGTCGATGGCCAGATGGACCTGGTCTTCCGGGGCCCCCGTGGGGTTGATGACCTCGGAATGCCCCAAAGTCTCGTTGAGGCGGAACACCCCGGGACAGACCGCCTCGCAGTTGCCGCAGGCGATGCACGCATCGGCGTCGATCACCGGAACCTTTTTTGCCATGCTTTACCCCTTCTTGGCTGGAGCCCGATGCGGCATCAAATGGGCGGCGCGATGGTGACCAGGAGGCGTAAATCGGTCCTGGCCCTCAGGCCATGGGGTTCAGCGATGTCCGAGATGACCACATCTCCCGCTTTGGCCGGAAAGGAGGTGCCATCCTTGCCCAGAAAATCCCCTTCCCCTTCAATGATCACTAAACTCAACTGACCTTCGATGTCGTGGGAGTGCACCGGCAGTTCCTGGCCGGCCTTGAAATTAAAATTGATGATTTTAAAGTAAGGGGAATCGTGCACCAGCAATTTTTTCATGGCCTTGTCGCCAAACTCCCCGGCCTTATAGAGATTGATCTTTTTCATCATGACTCCTTTGCATTGGTGGCCCCGCAATCAACTCCGCCCTACTCCGGCTCATCGGCCCAATGGATGCACTGGACCGGGCAGGCGTCCACCGCCTCCTGGACCTTGTCCGCCGGCGCCCCGGTGGGATTCATAACCTGGGCGAATCCCAGGGTTTCGTTCACGCTAAAGACCTCCGGGCAGATTTCTTCGCAGGCGCCGCAGGCAATGCAGTCATCTTCCGCCACGTAAGGGACATGGTCCGCCAATAGTTTATACTCCTTGTCTGTTCTTGTCGCACAGCTTAAACACCGTTTCGGTCATCAGTCGTTGGCGGCTTCGGCCGCGCCCGCCACCTGCGGGCGCGCTTTCTTAAGCGCCATCTCCACCCGGAAGGTCCCGCCCTCGGTATCTTTCCGTAGCGCAAAGCCCAGGCGCTTCACCATCTCCAACATTGGCTGGTTCTGGGCCAGAACGTCGCCGGTGAGGCGTTTCACCCCCTGCTCCCGGGCGATCTCGGTGATCCGTTCCACCAGCTTGGGGCCCAAACCCTTCCCCTGCCAGGGGTCGGCCACGATTACCGCGAATTCGGCGGTGGATCGGTCCGCGGCCATTACCATGCGGCTTACTCCCATCATGACCTCGGGACCCGGCGGCAGGCCGATGGCCATCAGGCCCAGTTCCCGGTCGTAATCGTTCTGGGTGAAGCGGATAAGCATTTCATGGGTCCACTTCTTGATCAGCTTGAAGTAACGGAAATAGATGGTTTCCTCCGAACATTTGCCCAGAAAGTCGGACACCAGGGGCTCGTCTTCGGGTTTCATCGGCCGCAGCAACACCGGGGTGCCGTCCCTCAGCATCCAGTCGCTCTCGTACTGGTTGGGATAGGGGGCGATGATGAGATGGCGGGGGGCCGGCACTTCCGTGGGTTCGATAATCAGGCGGGCATCCACCGCCACAAATCCCCCCTGGACGGCCAGAAGGGGGTTGACGTCCAATTCCACGATCTCCGGAAAATCCGTGACCAGTTGGGAGATCCGCACCAAAATCTCCGCCAGCTGATCCAGGTTGGACGCCGGGGCGTTGCGGTAGCCCTGCAGCACCTGGAACACCCTGGTCTTTTCAATCAACCGCCGGGCCAGGAGCAGATTCAAGGGGGGGAGATCCACGGCCGAGTCCTCCAGGACCTCGGTGAAAACCCCGCCGGCCCCGAACAGAATGAGGGGGCCGAAATCCGGGTCCCGTTTGCTGCCCACGATCAGTTCGCAGCTGGCTTGCTCCTCCTGGGTCTGGACCGTCACCCCCAGGAGATTGGCCTCCGGTTTGGTGGCTTTGACCGCGGCGAGGATTTCCCCGAACGCGGCCATCACTTCCCCCTCGTCAT
Source organism: Desulfobaccales bacterium (assembly GCA_052139855.1). Classification (GTDB taxonomy): domain Bacteria; phylum Desulfobacterota; class Desulfobaccia; order Desulfobaccales; family 0-14-0-80-60-11; genus 0-14-0-80-60-11. The sequence continues at coordinate 44,715 of JBKQVS010000141.1, read as the reverse complement.
GGAGATTGAAGCGCATGCCGCCCACCTCGGACTTGTGGCTGACATCCGGGGAATTGATCTTCAGGGCCACCGGAAAGCCCATCATCTGGGCCACCGCCGCCGCGTCGGTGGCGGAGGATGCCGCCACCGTGGGGTTCACCGGGATGCCGTAGGCGCTCAGGATGGCCTTGGATTCCAGTTCCGTCAGCACGCCTCCCTGGCGCTTCAGGCACTGCGCCAGAAAGGTTCTGGCCTGCCGGGTATTGACGCTCAGTTCCTGGGTCAGCCGGGGCGGAGTATCCTGCAGCAGCTCCAGGTGGCGGGTATAGAAATACATCTCCATGAAGGTGTCCACTGCCTGCTCCGGGGTCTCGAAGGTGGGGATGCCGGCATCGTTGAGGATCTGGCGTCCCTCCTCCACGTCATCGCCCCCCATCCACACCGCAAAGACCGGCCGGCCCTTGCCCCGGATCTCCGGCGCCAGGGCCCGGGCCACCCCCGTGGGATCGGTGAGGGCCTGGGGCGACAGGATGATCACCAGGCCCGAGAGTTCCGGGGCCGCCATGGCCACCTGTGCCGTCCAAAGATAACGTTCCGGCGGAGCGTCCCCCAGAATGTCGATGGGATTTCCCCGGCTCCAGTAAGGCGGCAAAAATTCATCCAACTGCTCCAGGGTTTCCGCGGACAGGGTCGCGGGGGCAAGGTGCCAGCGCCCCAGGGCGTCCGCCGCCATGACTCCCGGGCCGCCGGCATTGCTGATGATCCCCAAATTTCCCCCGGCTGGGCGCTTCATCTTCCCCAGGCCCTCGGCGCAGTCGAAGAGCTGCCCGATAGTATCCACCCGGATAATCCCGGCCCGCCGGAACGCCGCGTTGTAGGCCCGGTCCGCCCCGGCCATGGCCCCGGTGTGGGAGGCCGCGGCCTGGGCCCCGGCCAGGCTGCGCCCGGCTTTAATCACAATGATGGGCTTGACCCGGGACACGGAGCGCGCCGCGCTCATGAACTTGCGGTGCTGGGTCAGGCTTTCCATATAGATGACGATGCTCTTGGCTTTCTCTTCGTTGCCCAGGTAATCGATGAGATCGCCGAAATCCACGTCGGCCATGGACCCCAAGCTGATGAAGTGGCTGAAGCCGATTTTTTTGGGAATAGCCCACCCCAGAATGGAGCTGCACAGGGCGCCGCTCTGCGAGATGAAGGCCAGGTTGCCCGGCTGGGCGCAATGGGGCGCAAAGCTGGCGTGTAACTTGGACGATGGGCAGAGGATTCCCAGGCAGTTGGGCCCCAGGTAGCGGACCCCCGCCTTCTGCGCCTCGACTTTGATGGCGGCTTCGATCTCTTTGCCCCGCGATCCCACTTCCTTGCCGCCGGCGGAAATGATAATGGCCGCCCCGATGCCCGCCTGGCCGCACTCCCGCATGGCCTCGGGCACGTCCCGGATGGGAATGGCGATGACCGCCAGATCGATGGGTTCTTTGACTTCCGTAACCAGCGGATAGGCAGGCAGCCCCTGGATTTCCTGATACCTGCGGTTAACCGGGTAAATTTTGCCCGGAAAGCCGTCCTGGAGGATATTGCGCATCAGAGCCTGCCCGATGGTCTGGTCCTTCTCGCTGGCGCCGATCACCGCCACCGAGGCCGGTTTGAAAAATAAATCCAGGGAAGACGTGCGCATGACATGATCCTTTGCCGCCCGGCAGGGTCAAGGGTAGAATGTGGCGCCGGCCCCGGAATGCTTGCCGCCGCCGTAAAACACGGTTACCCGGTGCCTCAGGGCCCCGGTGCGCCCCCGGCCGTATCGGGACAGAGCCGGGGAGACCCGGTGCGGCAGAGTCTCCCAATCCTCCCGGGCTCCGGTGGCGCCGCCGCCTGCTTCGCCTATGACGATAAGATAATGCAGAAATGGCATTTGGCAAAGGGGCCCCACCGATTGTCCCGGCGGCGGCCAGGCATAGACTACCACCTGCGGCTCCAACTCCCGGGCCGCGCTGAGGGCGTCGCCGGTTTCCACCCCCGGATAGACCGGCAGGCTCGAGACGAACTCGCCGTCGCCTCGGTCCACCGCCCGGAACCGGATGCCCGCCGCGGCGCACCAGGGAGCCAGAGCCGCGGTGAGGTAGCCCCGGCCGGCCCCCGCCTCCAAAAGCCGGGTCACCCCCAAGAGTTTGAGGTAACGCCTCAGGGCCTGCACCCACTCCCGGGACGGGAAGAAATAGACCCCCGTAGCCCGGGACAACGCCATGAGCCACACCGTTTGGTCCGGGACCCCATCGGTAAGTTCCCGCCAGCGGGCCTCGGGGAGGAGATGTTCCAAGGGGTCTTCTCCCGGGTCCGGCAGGCGCACCAGGTCCCGGGCGAGCCGCTCAAAGGCCCGGTGTTCCCTAAAGCTCGGACCGGATGGCATGGTTTGCAGCAAATCGGCTCCGGCAAAGGCTTATCCCCGGTCCCCCATCTGCAGACCCCGGAAATGCCCAATCAATTCAAGCCGTCGGTGGCGGCCAGGGACGGCCCTTCAAGGCCGGCAATCATACAATATTACCCCGGAGTGGCGGTTTCGCCCACTGAATATCAACCATGGGTCGAGAATTTAAGTGAAAATTATGCTGGGCCACAGCCAGCCTAACCAAATCCTAACCATTAAGGCGCGTAAATAAAGGCCCAGCCGCTTTTAACTTGAAGTTTCTCACAGTTTAGCAATAATAGGTATGATCCTGCCAAACGGTTCCCAGGGTTAATATCGCACTAAAGTTCACCCGTCGAAGCCATGCCAAATCCTGTACAGGCATTGAGAGAGCCCCCGGGCTCAAACCCTGCCAAAACCTGGGTGCCCCTGCGGGCCGCCGCAGCCCCTCGGCCTCACTGGCGCCGGTGGCCGGGACCGGCTTTGACCGTGGCCCTCCTCATGCTTCTGGCCGCCCTCTTGGGCGCCGGGGGCTGCAACTCCTCCTCTCAGACCGCCAGCCGCCCCTTGTGCATCGCCGGCTCCACCTCGGTGCAGCCCTTCGCCGAAAAATTGGCGGAGGTCTATATGCACCGGCACCCCGGGGTCCGCATCGATGTCCAGGGCGGCGGCTCCAGCGCCGGCATCTATGCCGCCACCCAGGGGGCCGCCGACCTGGGAGCCTCGTCCCGGGAGCTGCTGGGCGAGGAAAAAAAACTGTTGGAGATTGCCATCGCCTTTGACGGCATCGCGGTGATCGTCCACCCGAGCAATCCCCTGACCACCATCAGCCTGGCGGAGATCCGCAAGATCTTTGGCGGGGCCGAAACCAACTGGCGCGCCTTAAACTTGCCGCCCCATGCCATCGACCTGATCACCCGGGAGGAGGGCTCCGGCACCCGGGAGGCCTTTGAACACCTGGTCATGGGCAAGCAGGAAATCACCCCCGCCGCCCTGGTCCAGGACTCCAACGGCTCGGTGCGCGAGATCGTTGCCGGCGACCCCTACTCCCTGGGCTACATCTCCGCCGGTCTGGTGGATGACCGGGTCAAGGCCCTGGCCATCGACGGCGTCCTCCCCACTCGCGACCACATCAAAAACCATACCTATAAACTGGTGCGCCGTTTCCTCTTGGTGTCCCGGGCGGCGCCCGCCGGCCCCTGCCAGGACTTCGTGGGCTTCGTCCTGGCCCCCAACGGCCAGAAGGTCCTCGAAAACGAAGGTCTGGTGGGGGTGAAGTGATGCACCGGGAGAAATTCATCGAACGGGTGCTTTTGCTCCTGGCCCTGTCTTCCATCGGTTCCCTGGCCCTCATCACCATCTTCATCTTCATGGAGGGCTTTCCCCTCATCCTCTCCGCCGGGCTGAAGAACTTCATCCTGTCCAGCCACTGGGCCCCCACCAAGGGTCACTTCGGCATCCTGGCCATGATCATCTCATCCGTCCTGGTCACCCTCGGGGCCATGGTCATCGGCGTGCCCCTGGGCCTGTCCTGCGCCATTGTGCTGGCAGAGTTTTCTCCCAAGCGCCTCAAGCTGGTATTGAAACCCACTCTGGAACTCCTGGCCGGCATCCCCTCGGTGGTATACGGCTTTCTGGGGGTCATCTGGCTGGTGCCCCTCATCCGCAACCATTTAGGGGGCCCCGGGCTGTCGCTGCTGGCCGCGTCCATCATCCTGGGCATCATGATCCTTCCCACGGTCATCAGCATCTCCATCGACGCCCTCACCGCGGTGCCGGACCTCTACCGGGACGGTTCCCTGGCCCTGGGAGCCACCCGCTGGCAGACGGTGCGCCGGGTGGTGCTGCCCGCGGCCTCTTCCGGTATCATCACCGCCATCATTCTCGGCATGGGCCGGGCCATCGGCGAGACCATGGCGGTGATCATGGTGGCCGGCAACGCCCTCCAGATCCCCACCTCCATTCTGGACCCGGTGCGCACCCTGACCAGCAATATCGCCCTGGAGCTGGGCTACGCCGCCGGCCGCCACCGGGAGGCCCTGTTCGCCACCGGCATCGTGCTATTCATCATCATCATGGTCCTGAACCTGAGCGCCAGCCTCATCACCCGGCGGAGGTAGAACGGTCGTGCGCCTCGATCCCCACCTCACTCAACGCCTGGTAAAAATCCTGCTCTGGACCCTTACCGGTTTCACCCTGCTGATCCTCATCTTTATCATCGCCGACATCGCCGTAAAGGGCCTGCCCCAGGTCACTCCGGCGTTTCTCTCCCAGGATTCCACCGACATGGGCCGGGCCGGCGGCATCTTTCCCACCATCGTCGCCACCGCCTATATCACCCTCCTGGCCATTGTCCTGGCCTCCCCCCTGGGAGTGGGAACGGCCATTTACCTCACGGAATACACCCGGGAGGGCTGGGCCACCCGGATCATCCGCTTCGGCTCCGAATGCCTGGCGGGGGTGCCCTCCATCATCCTCGGGCTCTTCGGCTTCGTGCTCTTCGTCTTGAAACTGGGGTTCGGCTGGTCGGTGCTGTCCGGCGGCCTCACCCTGGCCATCATGGTGCTGCCCATCATCATCCGCACCTCCGAGGAGGCCATCAAGGCCGTGCCCCAGGATTACCGCACCGCCTGTTATTCCCTGGGCATGAGCCAGTGGCAGACCGTCACCCGCATTGTGCTCCCCAGCGCCCTGCCGGGCATCACCACCGGCATCATGCTAAGTATCGGCCGGTCCCTTGGGGAGACCGCGGTGCTGCTGTTTACCGCCGGCGCCGCCCTCCGCACCCCCGTGTCGGTCTTCGATTCCGGCCGCACCATGGCGGTCCATTTTTACATCCTGGCCCGGGAAGGCATCTCCATGCCCAATGCCTACGGCACCGCCGCGGTCCTGGTCATTTCCATCCTGTTGATCAACATCGCGGCCTACACCCTGATGCAGCGGCTGATGAAAAGGTATAGCTGAAATGGCGGGCAAGAAATTCTCTGTAGGTTGGTCAACTGCAAAATTGTCGCCCCAGGCTTCAGAAAAATGCCTGGTGCGCCCTGGTTACCCTATACCTCACCGAGCCGAGGTCTTTACTGACTGCTGACTGCTGCCATGACTCCCAACCCCCCATACAAAATCCGGATCCAGGACCTGTCCTTCTCTTACGGCGATCTTCAGGCCCTGGATAAGGTCACCCTAGACATCCGGCCCAACGAGGTCTTCGGCCTCATGGGGCCGTCCAAGAGCGGCAAGTCTACTCTCCTCCGGGTCTTGAACCGCATGTGCGATCTTTTGGTGGGCGTCCGGATGACGGGCGGGGTCTGGCTGGACGAGGCAGATATCCTGGTCCCGGACTACGACGTGGTGGGATTGCGCCGGCGGGTGGGGTTGGTGCTGAGCCGCCCGACGCCGCTGCCCCGCTCCATTTACGAAAACCTGGCCCTGGCCCCCCGCCTGGCCGGGAAAAGGGGCCGGGGCGCCCTGGACGAAGTGGTGGAGCGCAGCCTCAAGGCGGCCCAGCTCTGGGGCGAAGTCAAGGACCGGCTCCGGGATTCGGCCCTCAAACTCTCCGGCGGCCAGCAGCAGCGCCTCTGCCTGGCCCGCACCCTGGCCATGGAGCCCGAAGTTATCCTGCTGGACGAACCCACCAGCGGTTTAGACCCCATTTCCACCGCCAAGATCGAAGCGACCTTGCTTGAGCTGAAAAATGATTATACTATGGTGCTGGTGAGCAACAACACCAAGCAGATCGCCCGGGCCACCGACCGGGTGGCTTTTCTGCTCATGAGCCACATCATCGAAATCGGGGACACCAAGCAGGTCTTCACCGTCCCCGCCGACCCAAAGACCGATGACTATATTTCCGGCCGCTTCGGCTAACGACACCACGGCTCCGGACATAATCGTGCTCCGGCGTCTTAATCTGTTCTACGGGGCCTTTCAGGCCCTGCAGGATATCGATGCCACGTTTCCCCGCCAGGCCATCACCGCTCTCATCGGGCCCTCGGGCTGCGGCAAATCCACCCTGCTGCGCACCCTCAACCGCATGAACGACCTCATCGAGGGAGTGCGGATCGAAGGCCAGGTCCTCATAGACGGCCAGGACATCTTCGGCCCCGACGTCATCCTCACCGAGCTGCGGAAAAAGGTGGGCATGGTCTTCCAACGCCCCAACCCCTTTCCCCTCTCCATCTATGACAACGTGGTCTATGGCCCCCGCCTCCACGGGCAGCCCAAGAAAGCCGAACTGGAAGAGATCCTGGAGCGTTCCCTGGCCGGGGTGGAAATGTGGGATGAAGTCAAGGACCGCCTCAAGACCTCGGCCCTGGCCCTCACCGAAGAGCAGCAGCAGCGGCTATGCATCGCCCGCCTCTTGGCGGTATCGCCCGAGATTCTCCTCATGGACGAGCCCTGCTCGGCCCTGGACCCCGTGGCCACTCTGCGCATCGAGGAGCTCATGCAGGAGCTCAAGCGTCGCTACACCATCATCATCGTCACCCACAACATGCAGCAGGCGGCCCGGGCCTCGGACCTCTCCGGCTTCATGTACCTGGGGGAACTCATCGAAATCGGCCCCACCGGCGAGATCTTCACCCGCCCCCAGGACTCCCGGACCGAGGACTACATCACCGGGAAGTATGGGTAAGGCAACAACTCGGCAGGCGTATTCCCGGGAGTGATTGCCAGACGCATCCTACAAAAACTTGTGGGGGTTGGGGGAGGGGGCAGGGGCACTTACGAAATGCCCCTGGCCACCTCCCCAAATAATCACTTCGGACTCAAATATTCCAGCACCCGGGCGATGGCGCTGATGTCCTCGTCGCCCCAGCCCTTGGCCCAGCCCAGCCGGTAGAGGTTGAGCAGCACCTGCCCCACCGGCACCGGCGCCCCCAGTTCAAAGGCCGTGTCCACGACGAACTTGCAATCTTTGGCCAGGTGTTTCAGGGGAAAAGCCACCGGGTAGTTCTTTTCCTTGATCAGCGGCGCCTTCACCTGGAACATGGGGCTGTTCATGGCCCCGGAAAAGGCCGTCTCCAGCATGGCATCCATGTCCAAGCCGCCCAGTCTGCCAAAGTTCAGGGCCTCGGCAAAACCTTCCATCATCACGCCCAGGAGCAGGTTGATGAACATTTTCATCATGGAGCCCTGCCCCGCGGCCCCGCAATAGACCACCTTTTTGCCCATGGCCAGGAAGACCGGCTCCAGAGCCGTAACCTTATCCTGGGGACCGGCGGCCAGGATGACCAGGGCGCCGTCCTCCGCCGGCTTCTTGGTGCCGGACACCGGGGCGTCGATGAAGGTGACGCCGGTTGATTCCAACTCCCGGGCCAACTCCCGGGTATAACCGGGGGCCACCGAACTCATGTTAATAAAGACCTTGCTGTGGTTAAAAGCCCCGCCGGCCCCGTCCGGGCCCCACAGGAGGTCGCCTAAGGCCTCGGGCCCGGTGACCATGGCGATGACCACGTCCGCGGCCCCGGCCAGGGCCTTGGGGCTGGAGGCCAGGCCGGCCCCGAGCTTCACCAGGGGTTCAGCCTTCTCCGGGCTGCGGTTGTAAACCTTGACGGGGTAGCCGGCCTTGAGCAGATTGGCGGCCATGGGCGTCCCCATAATGCCCAACCCCATGAATCCTATCTTATGCTTCATTTTTCTGTCCTCCGCGCTTCGTTCATCAAGGCGCGACTGAGCGGCGATCCCGGCACTGCTTTTTACCTATTATAAGGCTTACGATTCAACCGGCCACCTCTGTTGGGAAAATTTGCCGGTGGTCCGGGAAAATTGTCGGATGGGCATGGTTCGCCACCCTCATGATCCGCGCTTTTCATGGTTGAGGAGTGCGCCGTCGGCCCATGAAAGGTTGCTCCCGGTCATAACTGGATTTTCCGGCATGGATGCTTAAGGTTATCTAAAAGACCTCCCGCTTCGGGAGAAAGGCGGTTATCCATGGCGAGACTTAATCAAGGCGATGCGGCCCCAAAGTTTGCTTTGCCCGATCAGCATGGCCGGACGGTGAGCCTGGCGGATTTTGGCGGCGGCCCGCTCCTCATCTACTTCTACCCCAGGGCCGACACCCCGGGGTGCACCCGGCAGGCGTGCTCAATCCGGGACGCCCGGGAGCAGTTGCGGGACCTGGGCCTGTCGGTGGTGGGCATCAGCCCCGATCAGCCGGCCAAACAGCAGAAATTCGACGACAAGTACAATCTTGCCTTCCCCCTCCTGGCGGACCCGGACCACCGCCTGGCCGCGGCCTACGGCGCCTGGGGCGAAAAAACCCTGTATGGCAAGAAATCTATGGGGATCATCCGTTCGTCATTTCTGATCGACGCGGCGGGGAAAATCGTGGCGGCTTGGTACGGGGTCAAGCCGGAAGACACCGTCCCCAAGGCCCAAAAGGCCCTTCGCGGCGGTTGAACGGAAGTGGTGCGTAAGATGCACCCTACGCCAACTATTTATTTTCGGTTTTCGGTTTTCTGTTTTCGGTTATAAAAGAATAGGCCATTTCATAGATACTATTACGGCCGTGACACTTGACCGATCGGTACAAGCCTGTTCTTTCTGTTTGATAAAAAGCAACACCGGATAGGATAAATTCTATTGGTTCTATTTTTTCTTCAGATAACTTCGCTAAAGGGATATGCCAAAGACCTCCACCGCTGACCCCACCGAAGCTTTGCGGAATATTGGGACTGCTGTCGTATTTTACCTTAAAATCACAATAATCATATTCATCGACAGTATATGTGCCGCTGATACCCCCAAACCCGCAGTACATACAGAAGATCCTAAGCAATTCGTAACCTATTCCTGAGGGCACATCTATCGTGTCAACGTCCGGGACACCGCAGATCGCCCAGGTCCCGTTATCGAATTGGGGGGGATTGGAGACCATCCGGTCGCGTTTTATATCAAGATTATAAAAACTTTTTCTTGCCTTTATTGTGCCCAGTTCTGAGTGTGGCAATACAATAAAACCGAGATCAGGACCATCAGAATCAATTTGTCCCTTGGCTATGCGAATAACCTCTAAATAATTTGAATCGATCACGTACTTATGCTCGTGCTCACTGAGACCCAAGCCGAGTGAATATGACCCTTTTAGCAAATCAACGACATGCGCCGCGGTTAGAATGCCAAACGTGTCTGAGATTGAAACAAAGGTTCCTGAGCCAATCAAACGGGCAGATTCTTGGCTACTGGAACTCGTTGTAAATTTAATAAGAACGGTGGAATAGTTAACGATGAGCCGCGATACGTCATCAAGCAATTTCCTTGGGAGTGCAGTTATATGGCACCATTCTTGTTGAGTTGACATGAATTAATTTATGCCTTCTCAGTAATTTCTTATAGAAAAACGAAAACTAACCCGCTTGCGACTTTTCCCAAATCCCCGGAATGGCCGTGCCGCAAAACCCGCAGCTGCCGCCCTTAAGATTGACCTCGCCGATCTTGTAGCCCTGGCGGGCGATGATCATCTTGTGGCACTGATGGCAGTAAGTATTTTCCGCCTCATGCCCGGGCAGGTTGCCGATGTAGACATACTGCAAGCCCGCCTTGAGGGCCAGGTCCCGGGCCCGCTCCAGGGTGCTCACCGGGGTGGGATAATGATTCAGCATTTTGTAGAGGGGGTAGAACCGGGAAAAATGCAGCGGCGTCAGGGGGCCCAGCTCATCTCTGATCCAGGTGCTCATGCGGCTAATTTGATCCGGTTGATCGTTGAACTGGGGGATGACCAGATTGACGATTTCCACGTGGACCTTGAGGTGGCGCAGGGTCTTTAAGGTGTTCAGCACCGGCTCCAGCGTGGCGTCCGTCAGTTCCCGGTAAAACTTGTCGTCAAAGGCCTTGAGGTCGATACAGGCGCCGTCCAGGAGCCCCGCCAGTTCTTCCAGGGGCCGGGGATTGATGTAGCCCGACGAATGGTAGACGTTGAGGATTCCCGCCGGCTTGGCCAGGCGGCCCACATCCCGCATATATTCGTAGAAGATGGTGGGCTCCACGTAAGTGTGGGCAATGGAGGGGCAGCGGTTTTCTTTGGCCGCGGCCACCACTTTTTCCGGCGGCAGGTCGAAGTTATAGGTTTTTTCCGGCCGGGTCTGGGAGATCTCCCAATTCTGGCAGAATTTGCAGTGCAGGTTGCAGCCCGCGGTGGCGATGGAAAAAGATTGGCTCCCAGGCAGGATGTGGAAGAAGGGCTTTTTTTCAATGGGGTCCAGGTGGACGGCGCAGGGGTTACCGTACACCAGGCTGTAATATTTTCCCTCCCGGTTCTCCCGGACGCCGCATTCGCCCCGGTCTCCGGGCATAACCACGCACTTCCGGGGACAGAGCTGGCACTGGACCAGGCCCTGGTCCATCTGTTGGTAAAAGGCGGCCGGATGGGGCGCCATGAAGCCGTACTGCACTGCCTGAGCCCGGGCCGGCCGGGCGGGCAAGGCCAGAAGCGCCAAGGCCCCGGCGCCGGCCTTGACCAACGTCCGCCGGCTGCACCTATAGGAGCATATACTTTGCCACCCGGACTTCATCGGGGGATGCCTTCCTTGACCCGGGATTCCGGGACAGCGTGAACCGCTGTCGCACGTGAACAGTTGGCATGAGGCATGAGGCGGGGCCCGCCTCATCATCGGACTACTGAGGCTGGGCGCGGCCGGAAGCGAGCGGGTCGATCAGGAACCGTTGATGAGGTTGCGCAGTACGCCGGAAGTCTTAAAAACCACCACCTTGCGGGCCCGGAGGATGAGATTCTCCTTGGTTTGGGGGTTGCGTCCCCGGCGGGCATTCTTTTGCCTCACCGAGAATTTTCCAAAGCCGCTGATGAGCAGGTCTTCTCCCTGGGCCAGGGATTCCTTCATAATATCCAGGACCCGTTCCACCGTTGAACGTGATTCTTGCTTGCTCAAACCCACCTGCGTCTGTAAGCGGCTGATCAATTTTTCCTTGGTGAGGGCCATAACCTGATCTCCTCCGGCTATCCCGGTGAAATTACTAAATTTATTATGAAGGAAATCTGGGGGGTGTCAAGCATTTTTTCTCAGGGCTTATAAAGGGGAGGTAACGCGCTTGACTTTGACCGGTTTGCCCGGCGGCCGGCGCATGCTGAAATCCAGGGCCCGGAAGTGACAGGCGTCCACGCACTTAAGGCACATGATGCACTCCCGGCTGTTGAATTCCTTGTTGGGCACAACCCCGGTGGGACACTTGTGGACGCAGGCCCCGCATTCTACGCAGTTGCCCTCGATGAACTCCAACTGCACCAGGGAAATCCGGCTGAAGAGGCTGTAAAAGGCGCCCAACGGGCAGATCACCCGGCAGAAAAACCGGCTGATAAGGGTGGCGGCGACCAGGATCAGGATGAGGATGGTGAGCTTGTTCCAGAAAAAAAGGCCCACAGTGTCCCATAAGCTGGGTTTCAGAAAGAGCAGGGGGATGGCGCCCTCCAGGGTGCCGGCGGGACAGACGAGCTTGCAGAACCAGGGGTGGCCCAACCCGGAGTTGTCCACGAGCAAGACCGGCATGACCACCACCATCAGCCCCAGCACCGCATACTTCACCCAGCGCAGAGGTTTCCACAAAGCAAACTTCTGGGTGGGGATCTTGTGGATCAGATCCTGGATGAACCCGAAGGGGCACACCCAGCCGCAGGTCATCCGGCCCACCGCGGTGCCGATGAAGCCCAGATAACCCACCACGATGGCGCCCGTGAGGGGAAAGCCGCCCGTACTGAACCGCAGGCTGGCCATGAAATTCTGGAAGGCGCCCACCGGACAGGACAGCAAGGCCCCGGGACAGGAGTAGCAATTGAGCCCCGGAGTGCATACGGCTTTTAATGGACCCTGATAAATTACCGAGCCCCCGAAGGGGAAGAGCAAGTAGGCGTTGGTACCCAACGCCATCAGGGTCTGGATCAGTGACCGCAATCTGGTCATTATCCCACCCCGATACAGGATAGTCAGATGGTGTTGCCCAGATTCATCAGGTATCCCAACTCACCCGTGTTGACCCCGATAATAAATAAGATGGTGAAAATGATGACGAGCCACAGAACTATCTTGGGCATGCACCTACCTCCCCTCGATTCCGCTCAGCTTGGCAAGGCGATTGATCGAAACACCCGCGTGCTTCTCCCTATTATTATATCCATGTGCGGGGTTCCGGGGGAAAAAATTCTTCCGGCGCAGACAATTTCTTGACAACTCTATAAATATTATTATATATGAATATTATGAAAGATGAATACATGCAGGAGCGGTTGGAACGGGCGGCCCGGTGCCTCAAGGTGCTGGCCCACCCGATCCGCCTGACGATCATCCATCTCCTGGGCGAAGGCGAATTGTCGGTGCAGGAGCTGGAAAAGGCGGTGGGCATCAGTCAATCCAGCGTATCCCAGCACCTGGGCCTGCTCAAGGACAAGGAAATCCTGGAATCCCGCCGGGTGGCCCAGCAGGTGTTCTACCGCCTGCGGGATGCGCGGCTCCTGCAACTCACGGCCATCACCCGGGAGTTGTTCTGTCGGATGGAGTGAGGGCTGCCCTGCACCAGACAGGCAGGTTCCTTCATCTGGGGGCGAAAATCGGTCTGCCCCGGGGGCCGGCCGCAACGGCAACTCTTACCTGAGAATCTGATCAACGAATTTGGTTATAACCTCAAGGAGAAAACATCGTGACTGCCACCAAGCCAAAAGAAACCGCCGCCTTTATCTGCTCCCGGGATACGCTGGACGGCGCCTATCCGCCGCTCATTCTGGCCATTAATGCCGCCCGGGCCGGCATGGAGGCCAAAGTCTTTTTTACCTTTATGGGCATCAACCTGGCTTGTAAAGGGGGCATCGAGAAGGCCAAATTTATTCCCCCCGGAGTTATGGGCGCGGTGCCGGGCATGTCCGCCATTGCCACCGGCATGATGAAGAAGAAGATCGACAAGGCCCAGATCCCCTCTCTGCCGGAACTGATGGAGATGGCCCAACTGCAAGGCGTGGAGATGATCATCTGCAAGATGACCATCGACATGATGGAATTGGATGAAGGCGACCTGCTGGACGGTTCCGTGGTATGGACCGCCGAGGACTTCATCAAATACGCCAAGGACTGCAAGATCTGCCTGTTTATCTGACCTAAGTCCGGGTGGCCGAGGGTTTTCCCTTACGAGATTCCCCCGGCCTTTCCTGCAAAGCTCAACGAAACGGGTGGAACTCAGGAGGCGCACATGGGCCGGAACGCCTTGATCGTGGCGGACATGCTCAATGATTTCCTGGACCCCGGTGGCTCCCTCTATGTCGGGCCCCAGGCCCGGGAGATCATTTCTTTTGTGGCGCAGAAGATCGCCGAGTTCCGGGCCCAGGCCGGGGTGGTGATCTTCGTCTGCGACGCCCACGCCCCCGATGACCGGGAATTCCGCCACTTCCCGGCGCACGCGGTCAAAGGCACCTGGGGGGCAAGGATCATCCCCGAACTGACCCCGGCCCCCGGCGACTATCAGGTGGAAAAGACCCGGTACAGCCCCTTTGCCCACACCAACCTGGACGACATCCTGAAGCAGGAGGGGGTCACCGAGGTGCACGTGGTGGGGGTGATGACCTCCATCTGCGTCATGGAGACCGTCAAGGAACTCTTCGACCGGGATCTGCCGGCCTTGGTGTACCGCCAGGGGGTGGCGGACTCGGACCCCGAGGCCCACGCCTTTGCCCTGAAACAGATGCCGCGGGTCCTGGGCGCCAAAGTGGTGTGAGGCTCGCCGTTAACCAAGTGGCACAGGCGTCTCGCCTGGGCAGCCGGGTGCTTTCGCCTGCGGCTGCGAAAATAGCTCTTTAACCGCAACTGAGCATCTGGTCATTGACAATTCTATTTTTCCCAGAACCCAGAACCTACTTGATCTCCGGGGTGGCGAAGGGGTCAAACGGGTTGGTGCGCAGGGCCAGGGAGAAGAGATAGGGATAGCGGCTCTGAAGATGCGCCATATAGGCTAGCCACTCTTTGATGAGCCGGACGTAGCCCCGCTGCACGTCGCCCGCCAGGTGCTCCTGATCGGAGCCGCTGAGGCGGTGCAGGTCGGTGCGCTGGGCCAGTTCCTCGGTCAGGTGGAAGACCGCCAGCAGCAGGCTGGAAAAGGAGTCGTGTTCCAGCAGATTGGGATTTTCCAACAGGCGCAGGAGGAAGTCCCGCTTTTGCAGCAGGAAATCTCGCAGGGCCTCCAGATCGCCCGCTTTGAGCTCAATCCGGAAATCGTTTTCCGCCAGGCCCTGGCTGAACGTGGCAAAATCCGGCCCGGTCCAGTGGCTGATATGGGCCACCTGCTGCTGGAACTCCGGGAGATGCCGGTCCCAGACCGACAGGGTCTTTAAGAGCGCCCCCCCCACCTCGCTGAAAAAGGCCCCGATGACCATGTTGAGCTTGGCCAGCTTGGCCGCCTTGGCCCGCAGGCCTAAAAGCTGATTGAGGATGATGGTGACCAACAGGACCGAGATCGGCAGGAACCCCAACTGGGCCAGAAACAGCCGCAGCATGTAGTTGCTATCCCGAAAGATCAGGTAGTTGGCCAGATAAAGAGCAGCCGAGGCGCCCATGAGGGTCAGGGCCAGCTTGATTTTCCAGGTAAGGAATTTCATGATAACCTCAACGTAAGCGACAGTATCATCACTCAAAGCGCCGGCGGGACGCCTGTGCCACTAAACTTAACGGGTTGGGGGAGGGGGTTTGGGGGAGGGGGCAGGGGCCCCTTACGAAAAAGCCCTTGGCCCCCTCCCCCCAATTTATCCCTCTTGTCCCTCTCTCTCTCCCCCGCACACCCCACATCTCGTACACACCTCCGGCCGGCAGGCCGGGGTTTCCTTGCCTTCCAGGGCCCTTTGGTATTCCTCCCACAGATAATCTTTCTTCAGGCCGTGGTCGATGAAGTCCCAGGGGAAGAGTTCGTCGGCCCGGCGCTCCCTGAGGGTGAAGAAGTCCGGATTAAGGGGGCTGGTGCGGCAGGCCTGATTCCAGCCGTGCTCCTGCGCCGCCGCTAGCATATCGCCCACCCGGCGGTCCCCCCGGGCCAGCAACGCCTGGACGGAGGCCCATTTGGGCAGGTCGGTGTGGACCCGCACGTTTTTCACCCCGTGAAACTCCCGGGCCACCAGCTTCAGGCGCTTTTTCAGCTCCGCCACTTCTGTAAACGGCGCCCATTGAAAGGGGGTGAAAGGCTTGGGCACAAAAGACGACAGGCTCAGGGTGATGAGGCCCAGGTGTTTCTTGCCCTGGCTGGCCTTGATGACCGTGTGTTCCAGGTATTTTACCAGGCGGGGAATCTCGGCCACGTCGTCCAAGGTTTCCGTGGGTAGGCCCACCATGAAGTAGAGGCGGAACTGGGGAATGCCGGCCCGGCTTACGTCCACCGCGGCCTTCGCCAGGTCGTCCCGGGTCAGGCCCTTGTTCAGAACGCGGCGCAGGCGGTCGCTGCCGGCCTCTGGGGCCAGGGCGACGCTGCGCACCCCGCCTTGGGCCAGGAGTTGCAAGAGCTCGGCGTCGGCGGAGTCGGCTCTGAGCGAACTGATGCCCAGGGTACCCCCCGCGGCCAGGATTTTCCGGCAGAGGTCTCGGATGGCCGGGTGATCGCTCACCGCGGCACCCACCAAGCCGATTTTGCGCCGGGCCATGACCCCGGGCTCCACCTGGGACCAGAGTTCTGAAAGATCGCGTTCCCGGGGCGGGCGGTAGACAAACCCGGCGGCGCAGAAGCGGCAGCCCCGGGAGCAGCCCCGGCCGGTCTCCACTAAAAACATCTCGCCCCACTCGCTCTGGGGGGCCAGGAGGTGACTGTGGGTAGGGTAGGGGGCCAGTTCCGCCAGGTGGGGCGCCGCCACCCGCTCGGGGAAACCGGGAGCGGCCTCAAAGGCTTCCAGGGTGCCGTCGGGGTGGTAGTGGGGGGTGTAGCCCGCGGGCACATAGGTGCCGGGGACGGTGCGGGCCAGATCCCTAAGCAAACCGGCCCGGTCCGGGGCCGGGGAGCCGGCGGCCAGGAACTCGAAGAAGGGGAGGGCCCCGGCTTCGCCTTCGCCCAGGAAGAAGGCGTCCACAAAGGGAGCCAGGGGCTCGGGGTTGAGGAAAGTGGCCACCCCGCCGGCCAGGACCAGGGGGTCTCCCGGGCCGCGATCCGCCGCTCTTAAAGGAATGCCGGCCCCGGCTAAAAGATCCAATACATAGGGGTAGTCGGCCTCAAAGGAAATGGAGAAGGCCACCGCGGCAAAATCCGTCAGCGGCCGTTGGGACTCGAGCGCCAGGATGGGGGTGCGGGTGCGCCGGTGTTCGTCCCACTCCTCCGAAGTGGGCAGAAAGGCCCGTTCGCAGACGAATCCCGGCTGGGCGTTGAGCAGGTGGTAGATGGCCTGGAAACCCAAATTGCCCATGGCCACGGCATAGACCTGGGGATAGACCAGGGCGATGGGAAACCGGGCGCCCCACTCCCGCACCACCGCACCCTGTTCCTGGGACAGGAGTTGTTGTAGGTGAGCTTTGATTTTCGTGGACATGAGAGATGGGCGAACAAAGCATGGATATGGCGGGCAGTGCCCACCCAATATGACTATAACAATTTTCTGGTTTTTAAGCTCATGGTCTTGAACGAAGCGGAATATGCCCCCCTAAAAAAAAGCGGGGCGTGATTCTTCACGCCCCCACCTAAAACCCAGAACCTAAAACCCAGAACCCGCCTTTAATCCGCCTTCCTCAAAAACGGCGGCGTATCCAGCTCGTTTTCCTCGTACTGCAGGTCCGGGTGGACGATAAATTTCTTGGCGGCCACTACCCCCAGGGGCTTTTTGGCGCCGTTCTTGGCGGCTTCGGCGCCCCGGGCGGCGGGCGCTTCGTTCCTTAAAATCGTGGGAATCTCCAGGTCCTCCGGCAGGGTTCCCGTAGCCGCAGCCTGGGACCAGGCGGCCCGTTCCGCTTCCCCCCGTTTGCCGATGCCGGTGGCGATGACCGTGACCCGGATCTCTTCGGCCAAGCCTTCGTCCCAGACCAGGCCCCACTTGATGATGGCCTCTTCGTGGGCTTCTTCCTGGACGATGCCGCAGATCTCCTTCAATTCTTCCATGGAGATGTCCGGCGCCGAGGTAATATTGATGAGGATGCCCCGGGCGCCGCGGATGGAAATATCTTCCAACAGCGGGCTGGAGATGGCCTTGTGGGCTGCGTCCGCGGCCCGGTTGCCGCCGCTGGCGATGCCGGTGCCCATGAGAGCCATGCCCCGTTCTTTCATGACCGTGCGCACGTCCGCAAAATCCACGTTGATAAAACCGGGTACCATAATGAGGTCGGAAATCCCCCGCACCGCAAAGCCCAGGACTTCATTGGCCATGCCGAAGACGTCCTTGATCCGGGAGTTCTTGGAGCTCAGGGAGAAGAGGCGGTCATTGGGGATGGTGATGATAGTGTCCACCACCTTGCGGAGGTCCTCGATGCCGTTGTCGGCCAGGCGCCGCTTCATCCTGCCCTCGAATTCGAAGGGTTTGCTGACCACGGCCACCGTCAGGGCCCCCAGTTCCCGGCTGAGTTCGGCTACCACCGGGGCGCCCCCGGTACCGGTGCCGCCGCCCATGCCCGCGGCAATGAACACCATGTCGGCTCCCTGGAGGACCTGCTTGAGGTGCTCGGCCTCTTCCATGGCGGCGTTCTTGCCCACCTCGGGATCGCCACCGGCCCCCAACCCCCGGGTCACATTGGGACCCAACTGGATCTTGAGCGGGGCTAGGCTCCGCTCCAGGGCCTGGGCGTCGGTGTTGGCGGCAATGAAATCCACCCCCACCATCTGGGAGGCGATCATGTCATTAATGGCGTTGCCGCCAGCCCCCCCTACGCCTAACACCTTGATTTTAGCCGACAATTCGTTGGGGACTAATTGTATCTTCATGAGGTACCCCCTTAAAACCATGATAGCACGTTTCGCGCTATCATACCACTTCGCGAAACCATTTTTTGAGCTTGGACAGGATGCCGCCGGAAGAGCGCGACGCGGGCCAGCGCCCGCCGCCGGACCAGCGCTCGGGAACGCGCTGCGTTTTTTGTTGTCCCCGAAAACCATACAGAGCCAGTCCCACCCCGGTGGCGTAGGACGGGTCGTGGATCACGTCGATGAGGCCGCTGACCCCCATGGGGTAGCCAATTCGGGTGTGCATGTTAAAGGTCTCGCCGGCCAACTCCACCAGGCCGTCCACCAGGGATGTTCCGCCTACCAGTACCGCCCCGGAGTGGAGGGGATGGCTGAACCGGGCCCGCTGGACCTCTTTCCCCAGCAGATTCAAAATTTCCGCCACCCGCATGTGGATGATTTCCGCCAGGCGACTGCGGGGCATGGTCTGGGTCTCCCGGCCGGTGAGGCCCGCAACCTCGATGAGTTCATCCGGGTCCGTCAGGGCATTGAGACAGGCGCCGTAATGTCTCTTGAGTTCTTCGGCATGGTTGAGCGAGGTGGGCAGCCCCACGGCAATGTCGTTGGTCAGGTTGTTGCCGCCCACCGGCAGGACGAAGTTGTGCCGCAGGGCGTTTTCGGCAAAGATGGCCAGATTCGTGACGCCGCCGCCGAAATCGATGAGGGCCACGCCCATTTCCTTTTCCTCGTCGGTGAGCACCGCCTCCCCCGCGGCCAGGCTCTGGAGGGCGACGCCGTTCACTTCCAGGCCGGCCCGGTTGGCGCACTTGATGATGTTGTTGAGGGAGGTCACGGCCCCGGTGACGATGTGGACCTTGCATTCCAGGCGCACCCCGTGAATGCCCACCGGATCCTTGATGCCATCCTGGCCGTCTATCATGAATTCCTGGACCAGGGTGTGAATGACTTCCCGGTCCGAGGGGATGGCCACAGTGCGGGCCGTGTCAATGACCCGGTCCATGTCCGCCGGGGTCACCTCGCGATCCTTGATGGCGATGATGCCCTGGCTGTTGATGACCTTGGTCTGGCCGCCGCCGACCCCGGTGTAAACCGAACGAATTTCGCAGCCGGCCATGGTTTCGGCTTCTTCCACGGCGCGGCGGATGGCCTTCACGGTGTTTTCAATATTTACCACCACCCCTTTACGCAGTCCCCCGGCGGTGGGTGCCGAGCCCAGGCCCACAATATCCAGCTGCTGGTCCCGCACTTCGCCTACCACGGCGCAAATCTTGGTGGTGCCGATGTCCAAACCGACGATGAGATCTTGGGGCACGATTCTATCCTATGGGTTTGCTTCCATCCCTTTCATGGTGACCAGCACCCGACGGGGATAGTTGAGGTTGATACGACCGACTTTGGTCAATAATCCCTTTTGCACTAATTGCGGCCACAATTGGGCGAATTTTTGCAATTTTTCCGAATAGTCCTTGGAACCGACTTCCAGGGCAACCCCCACGCCGTTGGCATAGAGGGTGAATCCCCGCTCCAGGTCAACGTGAATCTCAGAGATATTCTCCAGATTGAGTGGGGGCGGGGTCTTTTTCAGTTCGTCCATCAGTTGGAACGCCTGGGCCACCACCTCGGGCATATTTCCGGCCGGATGCTTGAACTGGTCCGGGGTCAAACCCGTTATCACCGGAAAATTATGCGGATCTCCCGGGGATAGGGGTTTGAAGATCATCCCCTGGCGATCCATATACAACAACTCTTCGCCAAACTGCACCAGGGCCACCGGGTCCCGTTCCTGAATCTGGAGGTGGAGGCTGTTGGGCCACTTCCGGGACACCTCGGCCTTGGCGATCCAGGGGTGGGCCATCAGGGCCCGCTCCACCTGGCCCGGCCGGATGGCCAGGAGGCTGGCGCCGGGGCTTAGTTTGGACTGTTCCAGCAGGAGGCTGCGGGAAAGACGCCTGGCCCCCTCGATCTCGATATTGTCGATATCTTTAATGCAAAACAGGTTACAGGTCAAGAGTTGATGGTAGCCCACCACCAAACCCAGGCAGAGACCGGCTAAGGTCAATAACCCGAAGACCCAGGCCACGCCCCGAAGCCAGGTTTTCCGGGACTCTCCCTTGAGCCGGTTGCGGCGGTAACTGTTCTGGGAGCGCCCCCGGGGGAGGAGCCGGGACTTGCGCACCGGCCGTTGGGGGGCGAGGCGGGAGGCTTGCGGCGCGACTTTCTTCTTCATGAGCGCCTCGCTTCCCGGCCCGCCGCTTGGTTTTGCAGGCGGGCCAGCAGCTCTTCGCCGGTCTTCCAGATATCCCCGGCCCCCAGGGTGAGGACCATGTCGCCGGCGTTGAGGTGGTCGAGGATGTAATCGGCCTTCTCCGCATTTTCTTCAATAAAATGGACCCCGGGGTGGCCGGTGCCACAGACGCCCTCGTAGACGGAGCGTCCGGAGACGCCATTCAAGCGGGTCTCGCCGGCGCCGTAGATCTCCGTGATGAAGACCATCTGGGCCTGATCGAACACCGGGAAAAATTCCGGCAACAGGGCCCGAGTGCGGCTGTAACGGTGGGGCTGGAAGGCCACCACCAGGCGGCGGTCGGGAAAGGCCCGGGCCAGGCCGGTCAAGGTGGAGCGGATCTCCGTGGGGTGATGGCCGTAATCGTCCATCACCAGGATGCCCCGGGCTTCGCCCTTGACCTGGCAGCGCCGGTGGATCTGGCCCAGGTTGGCGAGCCCCCGCTGCCAGGCCGAAAACTCCAGGCCCACAAGGCTCCCCACCGCGCCGGCGGCCATGGCATTCAAAACGTAATGCGACCCCGCCAGGGGCAGGCTGACGGTCCCCAACGCCTCCCCCCGGCGCCACAGGCGGAAGCGGTAGCCCAATCCCTGGGGCGTCAGGTCGGTGGCGTAAAAATCGGCCTCCCCCGGCTTCAGGCTGTAAGTGATCAGTTCCTGCGGGCACTCCCGCAGCACCGGGGCCAAATTCGGGTCGTCGGCGCAGGCGATGACCCTGGCACCCACCGGCAGCCGCTGCAAATACGCGGCAAACATCTCTTGGACGTGGGCCAGGTCCCGGTAGTAGTCCAGGTGCTCCCGGTCCAGGTTGGTGATGATGGTGATTTCGGGGGAAAGCAGCGCAAAGGAGCCGTCGGACTCGTCGGACTCGGCCACGAAATACTCGCCCCGGCCCAGGACGGCGTTGGACCCCACCCCGTCCCACACCGAGCCCACCACCACCGTGGGGTCCAAGTTTCCGGCCCGGAGCACCGCCGCAGTCATGGCGGTGGTGGAGGTCTTGCCGTGCATGCCGGTGACCGCCACCTGGGTATACCCCTCCATGAGCCGGGCCAGCATCTCGCCCCGGCGCAGCACGGTAAGCCCCCGGGCCCGGGCCGCGGTCAGCTCGGGGTTGTCCTCTTTCACCGCGGTGGAGTGGACCACCACGTCCGCGTCCCCCAGGTTTTCGGCCCGGTGGCCTGAATGGACGCTGACCCCCAGGGTCTCAAGGCGGTCCGTGATGGCGCCCCGGGCCAAATCCGAGCCGCTCACCCGGTGCCCCTGGCGCACCAGCAGCTCCGCCAGGCCGCTCATGCCGATGCCGCCGACCCCGATGAAGTGGTATTTGGTTCTATTGGACATAATTAAGGAATTTTGGTGGGCAGTACCCACCCTACATTTTTTTCCGATTCTCGATTAACGCTAAACACCCCTCCACAATCTCTTTCGCCGCCTCCGGCCGGGCCAGTTTGCGGCTGGCCGCTTCCAGGTTAGCCAGGTGTTCAGGTTCGGTGAGGAACTGGTTTATCTTACCAGCGAAAGCCTCTCCGGTAAAATCTTTATTTAAAATTAACTCGGCGGCCCCGGCCGCGCTGAAGAACCGGGCGTTGAACTCCTGGTGGTTGTTGGCCGCAAACGGATAGGGCACCAGAATCGCCGCCCGGCCCACCGCCGCGACCTCCGCCAACGTCGAGGCCCCAGCCCGGCACACCAACAGGTGGGCCCGGCGCATTAACTCCGGCATTTCCTGGCTGAAGGCCGTCACCTCTGCGGTAAACCCGTGTTCCCGGTATCCCGCGGCCACCGCCTCCCGGTCAGCCTCACCGGTGAGGTGGAGAAACGCCAGGCGCCCTTTCACGTCCGTAAGCCTCGGCAGCCCCGCCAACACCGCCATATTAAGGGTGTGGGCCCCCTGGCTGCCGCCGGTGATCATGACAGTAAACGGCTCAGCCGGTCGCGCTCCCGCCGCATGAAAGAACTCCGGACGGATGGGGTTGCCGGTCCAGATGCCGCGCCCGCGGGGAAAAAAATCCCGGCTGGCCGGAAAAGACACGAAGATTTTTTGGGCCAGCCGCGACAAATAGCGGTTGGTGGCCCCGGGAATGGCGTTCTGCTCGTGGAGCGCCAGGGGAATTCCCAAGAGCCAGGCCGCCACGCCCGCGGGTCCCGAGGCATAGCCGCCCATACCCAGGACCAGGTGGGGATTGAGATGCTTCAGGCGGGCCCGGGCCGCCAGCACGGCCCCCGGTACCCCCAGCAGGGTGCGGCCCCGGCTAAAGAGACCCTCGCCCTTCAAGGCCCGGGCCGAGACGGCCTCCCAGGTGAAGCCGTAGCGCTCCAGGATCTGGGTGGTGACCGCCTTGGGGGTAGTGAGGAAAGTGACCGCCGCCTGGTGGCGCCCCAAAAACTCCCGGGCCACGGCGATACCGGGGAACAGGTGCCCGCCGGTACTGCCCGCGGCGATTACCACCCTGAGCTCTCTGGGGTCCCCCATCCTCCTCCCCCCCGATGGCCATCGGCCCCTCCCTGGGCCAGCGCTGATGATGGCTTATCTCAACCTCAGTCCTTGATGGTGCGGCCGCTGAGGCCCGGGATCATCCCGGGAGCCATATCCCGGCGGGACAACAGGCCCTGAAACCCAATCCGGTTATTGTTCCGTCTCAACCCGCGGTTTGGGCGTTTTAGGCGGCGCCCCCAAGGGAAACTTGATCTGGCTGCTGATATTCAACAGGATGCCTACCGCCAGCAAATTGACCAGCAGCCCCGAGCCCCCATAGCTGAGGAAGGGCAGGGACAGGCCCTTAGTGGGCAGGATGCCGCTCACCACCCCCATGTTGATCAGGGCCGGCAGGCCGATCATCAGCGTCAGACCCAGGGCCAGATACGAGCCGAAGCTGTCCGGGGCCTTGAGGCTCAGGCGAAAGCCCCGGCAGATGATGATAGTGAACAAGGCCAGGACCAGCATGACCCCCAGGAAGCCCATTTCTTCGCTGAAGATGGCCAGGATGAAGTCCGTGTGGCAATCCGGCAGGTAAAAGAGCTTGGCCCGGCTCTGGCCGGGACCCAGGCCCCACAGCCCCCCGGAGCCGATGGCCAGCAAGGCCTGTTTGAGCTGATAGCCCACGTCCTGGCCATGCTTCCAGGGGTCCAGGAACGACAGGACCCGGGCGAACTTTTTGGGGTCCCGGAGCACCATCAGGACGCCCAGGGGTATGCAGGCGCTCAGGGTCAGGAGGATGTGGGTGACCCGGGTGCCTCCCACGAAAAGCATGGTGAAGACGATGGCCCCCAGGGTGATGGAGGTGCCGAAATCCGGTTCCTTGAGGATCAGGGCGATGAAGAGCCCGGCCACCACCATGTGGGGCAAAAAGCCGATGGCGAAATACTTCATCTTCTCCTGCTTCCTGGCCAGGGAATAAGCCAGGAACAGAACCACAGCCAGCTTGGCAAACTCCGACGGCTGCAGGGTCAGGGGGCCCAAGCGCAACCACCGGGCCGCCCCCCGCACCTTGCCGCCGATGCCCGGGACAAAGACCAGGACCAGGGTGATCAGGGAGAGCAGGAGAATATGGTAGACCCAGCGCCGGTAATTGTGGTAGTTGATCCCTCGCCCCAGGAAAAGGGCCCCCAGGCCCAGGAGGGCATAGATCCCCTGACGTTTGATGAAAAAGTAGGCGTCGTTGTACTGTGACTGGGCCATAAGGGTGCTGGAGATGAAGATCATGGCCATCCCCAGGGCCAGCAGGGAGCAGGCGGTGATCTGGAGAGTCTGGTCGTAGTGCGCCGGCGTGGCTACCCGAATCTTGGTTTCATTCTGCATGGCAGAGCTCCCTCACCAGTTCTTGAAAGGTTTGGCCGCGGTGGGCATAGTCTCGGTACATGTCAAAGCTGGCGCAGGCCGGAGACAGGAGCACCACCTCCCCGGGACGGGCCAGGTCCCAGGCCCGGGCCACCGCCCCGGCCATGTCGTCAGCCGGATAGGCCGGGGCCAGCCCCTGCCACACCTGGGCCAGGCGCTCCCGGGTCTCCCCGATTAAGACCAACGCCTTGACCCGGGCCGCAATGAGGTCGTTCAACAGGGAAAAATCGCTGTCCTTGTCCCGGCCGCCGGCGATTAGGATCACCGGCCGGTCAAAGTGGGCCAGGGAGGTTGCCACCGCGCCCACGTTGGTGCCCTTAGAGTCGTCGTAGAAGGACACCCCGCCTAGGTCGGCCACCCATTCCAGGCGGTGGGGCAGGCCCGAAAAAGTCGCCAGCACCTTCCGGCAGGCGAAGGCGTCGGCCCCGGCGTCCAGAGCCAGGAGGAGGGCCGCCATGATGTTTTCCAGATTGTGCCTGCCTTTAAGCCGGATGTGCTCCAGGAGAAAAATTTCCTCCCGCTGGTCGGCCAGTCTGACCTTAAGCGCCGCGTGGTTCAGCCAGGCCCCGGTGACCAGGGGCCGGGTGGCGGAAAAGTAATAGACCCGGCTTGAATCCCGCTTAAAGCCCGCCACCGCACGGTCGTCAGCGTTGAGGACCTGGAGGTCGCCCGCCCCCTGGCACCGGAAAAGGCTGGCCTTGGACGCGAGATAGGCGTCATAATCGGCATAGCGGTCCAGGTGGTCCGGGGTGAGATTCAGGAGCGCCGCGGCCTGGGGATGGAAGTGCGAGGTGGTGTCCAGTTGGAAGCTGCTCACCTCCAGCACCAATAAATCCGCGGCCTCCTGCCGGCCCAGGAGGGAGACCAGGGGGGTGCCGATATTGCCGCCCACCAGGGTTTTTACACCCGAGGCGGTAAGCATCTCCCCCAGCAGAGTGGTGGTGGTGGTCTTACCGTTGGTGCCGCTCACCGCCAACAGCGGCCGCCGGATAAAGGGCGCGGCCACTTCCAGTTCGCCCATCACCGGGACGCCCGCGGCCCGGGCCGCCCTGAGCCAGGGGAGTTCCGGCGGCACTCCGGGGGACAGGACGATGGCATCAAAGCCCTGCCAGCGGGGTTGGGCCACGCCCAGGTCTTCCACCACCGCCAGACCCTGGATGTCCCGGCGGAAGTCGGCCAGGTCAGCAGGCGGCGCCTGGTCGGTGACCGTCACCTTCGCCCCGTGCTCGACCAGAAAACGGCACAGGGCCACCCCGGTCCGGGCCAGGCCGACTACCAAGATTTTCTGGTTTTTTAAGTCCAAATTTACCTCAATTTCAGCGCACTCAACGACACCAGCCCCAAAATAATCGCGATGATCCAGAAGCGCACAATAACCTTGGGTTCGGGCCAGCCCTTCAGCTCGAAATGATGGTGCAGCGGCGCCATGCGAAAGACCCGTTTGCCGTTGGACACCTTGAAAAAGCTCACCTGGATAATGACGGAAAGGGCTTCCACCACGAAAAGGCCGCCCACCACGGCCAGGAGGATTTCCTGCTTGGTGGCCAGGGCCACGGTGCCCAGGGCGCCGCCCAGGGCCAGGGCGCCCACGTCCCCCATAAACACCTGGGCCGGGTAGGCGTTAAACCAGAGGAAGCCCACCCCGGCGCCCGCCATGGCCCCCAGGTAGATGGAAAGTTCCCCCACCCCCCGGACATAGGGAATCTGCAGATACGCCGCGATCTTGATGTTCCCCGCCAGGTAGCAGAAGATCATGTAGAAGGCGGCGGCGATGGTCACCGGACCGATGGCCAGGCCGTCCAAACCGTCGGTGAGGTTGACGGCGTTGGCGCACCCCACGATGACAAAGACCGCGAAAGGAATGAACAAGAGCCCCAGGTCCGGCTGGACCTGCTTGAAAAAGGGGATTGTCAAGGTGGTGTCGAATCCCGGATTGACATAGAACCAGATGGCCGGCACCAGGGCCACCAGGGTCTGGGTCACCAGCTTGGCCCGGCCGCTCAGCCCCTTGTTGTGCTTCTTAATGACCTTGAAATAGTCGTCGAAGAAACCGATGAGGCCGAAGCCCAGGGTCACCAGGACCAAAAGCCAGATATACGGGTTATTCAACTCGGCCCACAGGAGGGTGGCGGTCAGGGTCGCGAAAATGATCATCAGCCCCCCCATGGTGGGGGTGCCGGTCTTGGCATGGTGGGACTGGGGGCCGTCTTCCCGGATATACTGGCCGATTTGCATTTCCTTGAGCTTGCGGATGAACCAGGTTCCCACCACCATGGAAATGATCAGGGCCGTGAGAATGGCGAAAATGGTCCGGAAGGTGATGTACCGGAAGACATTGAACGCCCCGAAGGCTGTTCTTAACGGATAGAGCAGATGATAGAGCACTTATAACCTTTCCCTATATTCTTATTTCATGAGTCATGAAAAATATACTTCCCCTTATTCTTTTACAGAAACTTGACAACCATAAACTTTTTGCATCATTTCGATACCAAAATTTGCAATAAAATCATTTAGCAAATCAAAATATTTCTTCACGTCTTTCGATTTTATGCTATCTTGTTTTATTTTATCAAAATATAATTTAAATTCTTTTTCAATTTTATCTGCAACCTCTTTGTTGCTGTTATAATATTTCATTCGCCCTAAATAATATAGCGCTAAGGCAATGCCTGCCATACATCCATAGTCCTCATGGTTCTCTGAAAGAGAATTCCTTAGACAATCAACTGCTTCAATTAAGTTTTTATTTTCGATAAAATCAGTTACATAATTCATTCTTTTATTATCCTGAGTAAATTCATTTACCAAGCAAAGACCATAAATTTTGGAAGCAGTAGCACAGTCTTTATTGGATTCTAATCTTATTAATGCGTGCTTTTTTGCTAATATTAAATCTCCTTCACGAAAGAAAAGTAATGATAAATCTCTATGTATATTGGAAATCATTATTTTGTAATGTTGAAAATCTATTTTTTCAGATTTTGGTTGTTTCAAAGCCAGGTCGTAATATTCTAATGCCACATTCTTATCATTCTTGTCAAAATAATATAATGCACCAAGGTTTGCATAAATTTCTATCAATGGATAAGTATTATCATTTTTGTGCTCTGTAATAATTTTCTTAAATTGATCCTCTGCTCCATTAATATCTCCTTTTGCTTTAAGGGTCGTTCCAAGAATCGTCTTTGCAGGCAAATATTGAGGGAATTCTTTCAATACATGCTTTAATATTTCAATTGCTTTATCATATAATCCTAACTCTCGATAAGAGATAGCCTTATTGACTAGCTCTTTGCCTTGTTGAAAATTATGTATTTTTAAGAATATAGCATCAGTTCCATTCTCTTGCTTACGCTTCTTAAAAAAATCAAAAAAGGCCATCAGTTAGCCTCCTAAAAATGAATATATAGTTATTATACCACCTCTT
Organism: Desulfobaccales bacterium; assembly: GCA_052139855.1. GTDB lineage: Bacteria > Desulfobacterota > Desulfobaccia > Desulfobaccales > 0-14-0-80-60-11 > 0-14-0-80-60-11. The sequence goes on along the minus strand of JBKQVS010000141.1, from coordinate 16,935 downwards.
TGATTAACGTGTCGTAATTATTATATCTATATTTTGGATCAGGATTAATACACTTCAATATTAATTTTAAATACTTATTACTTACCTTATCTCTTAATATTAGGTATGCATTATGATAATAATCCCTTTCAAATATTTGAAGTTCTAATGGCTTCTCAGATTGATAATCGAACGGAAGGTAGCCAATTAGTAATTCAAAGAAAATCATTCCCAGACTATAAATATCTTCTTTTATGCTAGGTTGTGAAGGCAAAAAACGCTCTGGGCTCATGTATGGAAGTGTACCAGCTCGACTCATGATATCGATAAGCGTTGAAGGAGCCCATTCCTTTTGCTGAAAATTATTGATATAATTTTTATGAATATTTGCTAATCCCCAATCGCTTAAATAAAAATGTATTCTATCATTCTTATCAAAATTTGCTAAGATGTTTTCTGGCTTTAAATCTTGGTGTATTATCTTATATTTCCTATATACATGATAAAGGGCACTTAAAATTGATAAGATCGCAAACTTAGCCCTATCTAAATCAATGATTTTATTATCTCTCAATATATCCCTTAAATTATACTCATAATATGGCATTAGCGCATAAAGTTTATTTTTTATGTATGTTAATTTAATTAACTTTGTTGTATTCTGAATATCTGCTATATTTAGCCAAATATTTAATTCCCTTTCAAATAGTAATTTATTATCTTGAAGATAAAACTCGTCTTTAAATGTTTTTGCTGCCAATTTCTCTAAATATACCGTTTCATAAAAAACTTTATTAGATAATCTTTTTAAAATTAGGACTATTCCCATTCCACCTTCTTTAATCTTTTCAACTTCATATTCATAAAAATTATCGATTAATAATTTATTATTCACGATTGGGCCCATCTGCATGTTGGTCGTCCTAAATAAATCAAATCACGCAGGGCGGGCAGTGTCTGCCACTTAAGCACGGTGGGCACTGCCCATCCTAATTTAAGCTCCCTCCAGCCGGTCAATCAGCCCTTCCATGTGCATGCTGCGGGAGCCCTTCACCAGGAGCCAGTCCCCGGGGGCCAGGAGTTCCCGCAAGATCCGGGCGCCGTCGGCCCGGGACTCCACCGGGAAAATGCGGTCCGGGGCCAGTCCGGTTTCGGCGGCTCCGTCCGCCACTTCCTGGCGGAAGCTGCCATAAACCACGAGCACCTCCAATCCCAGGCGCGCGGCCAGCCGGCCCAGTTCCCGATGATCGGCCGCGGCCCCATTGCCCAACTCCAGCATGTCCCCTAAAGCCGCCGCGGCCCGGCCGCGGTCCCTGAGTTCCATAAGGGTCGAGAGCGCCATGGCCATGGAGCCGGGATTGGCGTTGTAGCAATCATTGATAAGATGCACCCCGGAACTCAGGGTCTCCACCTGGGAGCGCCGGTGGATGGGGCGAAACCGGCCCAGGCCGGCGGCGGTCTCGCCGGGGGCCAACCCGAGTGCGAGGCCCACCGCGGTGGTGGCCAGGGCGTTGTAGAGCATGTGCAGCCCCGGCACGGCCAGGGTCAGGGTCCAGTCCTGGCCCCCATAGGAGAGGCGGGCGGCCTGGCCGTCCCGGCCCCGGGTCTGGCGCTCCCGGGCTCGAACCGGGGCCGCGGCGTTGAGGCCGAAACCTAGCTTGGGACCCCGGAAATCCTGGGCCAGGCGGGCCACCCAGGGGTCGTCGGCATTGTAAACCAGGACCGCGCCGTGGTCCAGGGCGCCGATGAGTTCCCCTTTGGCCCGGGCTACCCCGGCGATATCCCCCACGCCTTCGGTATGGGCCGGATGCACGTTGGTGAGCACCCCGATGGTGGGGCGGGCGATCCGGGTGAGGCGGTTAATTTCGCCAAACGCGTTCATGCCCATCTCCACCACCGCAACTTCATGCGTCCCCTCGAGCCCCAGGAGCGTGAGGGGCATGCCGATGAGATTGTTCAGGTTCAACCGGTTTTTCAGGACCCGGAAGGCCGGGTCCAGCGTCGCGGCGATCATCTCCTTGGTGGTGGTCTTGCCGCAGCTGCCGGTGATGCCCACCACCGGCACCCGGAACCGGCCCCGCCAGGCCCGGGCCAGGTCCCCCAGGGCCGTAAGGGCGTCTCGCACCGCGATGACGGTTATTTCAGAAGGTATATTGAGGGGATGGCCGGGGGAGGTTTTTCTTAAGAGGTCTCCCGCCCTCCAAATTATCCTTTCTTCAACTAAAACCCCCCGGGCGCCCCGGTGGAGGGCCTTAGGGATAAATTCGTGGCCGTCGTGCCGCTCCCCGGTGAGCGGGATGAAGAGTTCCCCGGTCTGGCTGGTGCGGGAGTCGGTGCTGACGCCGCAAAGCGTCTCCCAGGCCCCCTGGTGCACCAGGGTCCCGCCGGTGGCGGCCAAAATGTCGGCAGTGGTAAAGCTGGCGCGCATCAGCCGTGGTTCTCCGCCAGGGCCTGGGCCACTTCTTCCCGGTCGTCGAAGTGGCGGCGCTCGGCCCCCCAGATCTGATAATTTTCGTGTCCTTTACCGGCTACCAGGACCGCCTCGCCGGGCCGGGCCAGGGCCACAGCCAGGCGGATGGCCTCCCGGCGGTCCGGGATCACCAGGTAACCTTTCTGTCCCTTTTGGGCCGCATCCGCAGTGAGCCTGGCCAGACCGTTGCTTTCGAGCCCGGCCTCAATCTCCCGGATAATGGCCAGGGGGTCTTCGGTGCGGGGATTGTCGCTGGTGACGATGACCAGTTGAGATCCCTCGGCCGCGGCCTGTCCCATGAGCGGCCTTTTCCCGCGGTCCCGGTCGCCTCCGCAGCCGAATACCGTGATCAAACGGGAAAAATTGAGGGTCTTCAGGGCCGCCACGGCCTGGGTGATGGCCTCCGGAGTATGGGCGTAATCCACGAACACCGCGGGTCCCGCCCGCGGCCCGAAGCGCTCCAACCGACCCGGCACGCCCTTGAGCGCCGCGATGCCCCGGGCCACGGTGTCTGGGTCAAATCCCAGGCCCAGGGCCGTGGCCGCGCCCGCCAGGATATTGGCCAGGTTAAAGGGCCCCACCAGGTGGGAGGTGATCTCCACTTCCCCCGCCGGGGTGGTGAGAAGCGCCTCCAGGCCGTCCTGGCGGAAGCGGTAGCTCAAGGGCCGCACCTGGCTTTCCGAATGGAGCCCGTAGGTGAGGGCCGGGACCCGGACCGCGTCTTTAAGCTCCCGTCCCCGGGGGTCGTCCAGGTTGAGGACCGCCAGCCCCCCCCGGGAGCGGCGGCCGTTGGCCAGGAGTTTCAAAAAGAGCCGGGATTTAGCGGCAAAATACTCGTTGAGGTCCGGGTGGTAGTCCAGGTGGTCTTGCGAGAGGTTGGTAAAGACCGCGGCCGCGAAGACCGCGCCATCCACCCGTCTTAAATCCAGGGCATGGGACGAGACCTCTAAAAAAACGTGGGTGACGCCCCGGGTGCGCATCTCCCGGAGAAGCCGCTGGAGGTCCAGGGACTCCGGGGTGGTTACCGGAGCCGGCCAGGTGAACTCGCCCACCCGGTAATTCACCGTGCCCACCACCCCCACCCGGCAGCCGGCCGCGGTCAGGATAGCCTCCAGGATATAGGTGGTGCTGGTCTTGCCATTGGTGCCGGTAATCCCCACCAGGGTCAGCTCCCGGCTGGGATGATCGTAAAAGGCGGCGCTGATATGGGCCAGGGCCAGGCGGGCCTTCGGCACCCGGACCACCGTGACCCCGGGCGGCGGGGCCAGTTCCTGCTCGGTGACCACCACCCGGGCCCCCTGGCTGAGACTGGCGGCCAGATAGAGGTGGCCATCGGTGCGGCAGCCTTTCAAGGCCACGAAGAGCCCGCCGGGGGTGACCTCCCGGGAGTGGTAGGCCACGCCGGTCACCGGCACGTCCACGTCGCCCAGCACCTCGCAGCCGGCCAGCCCGGAAAGGAGCGCTCTCAAAGTCTTGGGGGTCACCGCTTCTCTCTTCACCGTGATTTTCCACCCACACCCATCGGGATTATGCGTAAGTCCATCAAATGCGTTAGATTCTGAGTTGCCGCGGTAGGGGCGACCTGTTTGGTCACCCTGCTTGTTTGTCCGCCTGTTCAGCAGGAGGCGGGGTTGGGAATTAACCCTGAAAGATTAAAAGAGAATAACTAATGGACCGGATCGGTTCAGAAAATAAGGGCAGGCCCAGGGGCCTACCCTTCTCGTAGCAGTCAAGTTGTGACTGTGACTGGATATCAAGACTCACCGCCTGATAAGTTAATCATATAAAAACTGCTAAACCTTGGCAAGGACCAACCCCGGCCCCCTCAGGCGCCGGACTTGAATTTCACCACGCAGGTGGCGCCGGGGGTGATGGCAGTCCCGGGCGCCGGTTCTTGACTGAAGGCCATGCCGCTGCCTTCGAAGCGGCAGTGCATTCCCGAACGGTTTAACAGGGTGAGCACCTGCCGGATGGTGTACCCCTTGAGGTCCGGCATGACAGTGAGAGGCCCCGGGGGAAGCTCCAGCTTGGGCGGGGTAAACCCCGCTTCCGGGCCGGTAGCCGCCGCGGCCGGGGTGGCCAGCATGCCCGCCAGCACCGGTTCGTTTTTGTCCTTGGGGGGTTCCTTGGGATAATAACCCAGAACCCGCAGGGATTGGGCCGCGATTTCCCGGAAGATGGGGGCCGCCACCACCCCGCCGTAGATGGCCCCCTTGGGTTCTTCCACCACCACGGCAATGGCCAGGACCGGGTTGTCGGCGGGGATCAGGCCGATGAACCAGCTATTGAATTTAGAGTGCGAATAGGCGCGGCCCACCACTTTTTGGGCCGTACCGGTCTTGCCGGCCACCGTGAATCCGGGCGGTGCCGCCTCCTTGGCGGTGCCGCCGGCTTGGGTTACCGTCTCCATGATGGCCAGCATCTGCCGGGCGGTCTGTTGGGAGAGGACCCGCCGGACCGGATTAGGCGGATACTCTTTGACCTTCCCCCCCTGGGGGTTGTCGACCTCTTTCACCAGGTGAGGCTCCATCAGCACCCCGTCGTTGCCCATGGCGGCTAATGCCAGGGTCATCTGGAGGATCGTCACGGATACGCCCTGACCAAAGGCCAGGGTAGCCCGGTCGATGGGAGACCGGGCCAGAACGATATTCTTCACCAGGCCGCTGGTCTCCCCGGGGAAGAGAATGCCGGTGCGGCGGCCAAAGCCAAAATCACGCAGGTAGTGGTCAAATCGTTTGGCGCCCACCCGGTTGCCGATCTTGGCGGCGCCGATGTTGCTGGATTTCTGCACGATCTGCTGCACCGTCAGGGTGCCGTAAGGATGGGCATCGTGGATCACCTCTTTGGGACCCAGGTGCCAGACGCCGTTTTCACAATGGAACTTGTCCGCGGGCTTGACCACCTGGGCGTCCAGGGCCGCGGCGGCAGTGAAGATCTTGAAGGTGGATCCCGGTTCCAGGCAATCCGTTACCAGGCGGTTGCGCCGCGCCGATTCCGGGAATTGCGTATAACGGTTGGGATCCACGGTCGGGGTCTGGGCCATGGCCAGGATCTCTCCGGTTTGGGGGCGCATGACCAGGGCCAGGCCGCCGGCGGCATGGAATTTCTCCACTCCCGCCATCAGTTCCTTTTCGGCCAGGTATTGCAGGGTGCGGTCCAGGGTGAGGACCACGTTGTTGCCCATGACCTCCGGATCCCAGGCTTTCTCCCCGGTGACCACGATGTGGCCCCGGGCGTCGGTCATGTTCCAGCATTGCTTGGGTTTGCCGTAAAGCTGGTTTTCATACTGGACCTCCAGGCCTTCCAGCCCCTGGCCGTCGATGTTGCAGAATCCCAAAACCTGACCCGCCAGGCTCAGCTGGGGGTAGTAGCGCTTGGCTTCGGGAATCAGGTAAATGGCGTCCTGCTCGCTGCGGCCGGCGGTCTTGGATGCCCGGGCTTTTTCGTTCTCCGCGGCCTCCCAGGCCCGAAACGCCTCTTCCCGTTCGGGGGTGAGATGCCGTTTCACAAAGACAAAGGGGCGGGCCCGGGTAAGCATCTCTTGTAAATCCCGGGGGTTATAGCCCAGAATAGGAGCGAGCTCCCGGCTCAGGCGGGCGGCGTGCCTGATCTGGCTGGGATGGGCCACCACGGAAGAGACCCGGGTGCTGACGGCCAATTCAGTGCCGCTACGGTCCAGAATCATGCCCCGCACCGGCAGGATGGGGCAAAATTTCTGGTATTCCCGGGTGGCTTCTTCCCGGAGTTCCGGCCCCCGGACGACCTGGAGGTAAAAAAATCGGCCGCTGATATACAGGCCGAAGGCTAAGAGAGCCAGGGCTACCAGGCCGATGCGCAGCCGGACCCATTTGCCGGAGGCGGGATTCACGGCAGATTCACGACCTGAGAGGGCTGGGGCGCCCCCATGTCATACTCGGCTGCCAGTTGCTCCAGACGGTGAATAGAGGTCAGGCAGGCCAGTTCAATACGGAGCTTGCGGTTCAGGTCCAGATACTGTTTCTGGATCTCTTGAGCCTGGGAAATCTGGTAGCTCTGGGTGATGTACTGCAAGTCGGCCCAGGCCAGGAACAGGGAGGTGAAGAAAACCCCGGCGGTGGCCAGAACCACCACGGTCACCGCGATCTTCCCCCAGCGCCAGGGGTGGCCGACCTTGCGGTTCTTGGAAATGAATACTTGCCCGGCGGTGGCCAATCGGATCGTCAGATTACTCGGCATCCCCCATCCCTCCAAAGTTAGTGAACCATTTTCTCGGCAATGCGCAGTTTGGCGCTCCGGGCCCGGGGATTGGCCTGCACTTCGACCGCGCTCGGGGTGAGCGGTTTACGCGTCAGGCGCGCCATCACCCCGGTCCGTTCCCAGGCTGCCATACTCTGTTTGACCAGCCGGTCCTCCAGAGAGTGGTAGGCGATGACCACCAGGCGCCCGCCGGGTTCCAGCCAGGCTGGGGCGTGCGTCAGGAAGGCGGCCAGTTCTTCCAACTCCAGGTTCACGGCTATGCGTAAGGCCTGGAAGACCCGGGTAGCTGGATGCAGTCTCCCCCTGCGCCCCCCGGGTCCCTGGGCCTGTTCCAACAATTTCACCAACTGCCGGGTCGTCCGGAAGGGACGCCGGCGCCGTTCTTGCACCACCAGGCGGGCGATGCGCCGGGCCCCGGGCTCCTCGCCATACTCCCGGAAAATCCTCTCCAACTCCGTCTCGAGGCTGCGGTTTAATAAGGTGGCCGCCGTGGACCCCGGCTCCTCCGGGTTGAACCGCATATCCAGCGGTTCGTCCCCGCCGAACGAAAAGCCGCGCTGCGACTCTTGTAACTGCAAAGAAGACAGGCCCAGGTCCAGCAGGATGCCTGCGGCTCCCGGGAGTCGGGCCACTTCCAGCAGCTCCCCCAATTGGGCGTACGAGCGGTGAAACAAATGAAATTTGGAGGTGTGGTGCGCCAGCCGGGTTGCGGCCGCCTGGAGTGCGGTTGGGTCGCGATCTAGGCCCCAGAGCTCCCCCTCCGGGCCGATGCGGTCTAAAATAGCCGCGGCATGCCCCCCCGCACCTACGGTGCCATCCACATATAGGCGGCCGGACCGGCAATTCAAGCCCACCAACACCTCCCCCACCATCACCGGTGTATGCACCGGATTGTGGCCTGCAGTTAAATGATTTTCGTCCTGCATCCCTTCATCACGAGTTTCTGCTGACTCTGTCCCGTGAGACTGGGACGTACTCCGCTCCAAAATTACCGAGCCATGGATAGCCTCCACCCGGCAGACTGCCCGGTTGAGCCGGGGCCACGTCGGTGGGGAAGGCCGAATAGTGCGTGTCAGTAACCACCGCCAGGGACATGCCGGAGGCCTCCGCCGCCATGACCGACAGGCCTCGCGCCGAGAGCCTCAGGCCGATTTCCACCACGGCCACATCATAGAGCACCCCTTGATTCCTGGTCAGTTCATCCAGGGTTACCGTGAGCCCCAGGGAGGCGCGGTAGGGCCGATGGGAGCACATGGCCTCTAGCACATCGGCCACGCCCAGGATCCTGGCCTCCAGGAAGATTTCATACCCCGTCAGACCTCGAGGATAGCCGGACCCATCCAGCCTTTCGTGATGCTGGAGGATAATTTCGGCCGTATTGCCGGGAAGCCTGATGGGCTTCAGGATGTTATAGGCCACCTGGGGGTGGGTCTTAAGCAGAGAGAACTCCAGGGGGTTGAGTCTTCCAGACTTGGCCAGCAGACCCGAGGGGATGGCGATCTTGCCCAAGTCGTGAAGCGCACCGGCGATGCATAGGTCCCGCAGGCGGTCCTCGGCGAGGCCCAATTCTTGGCCAATAGCGCAGGCAATCCGGGTTACTTGCCGCTGATGCACCACGGTATAGGGGTCCCTCACCGCAATTGCGGACTCCATTACCTGGATGAAGGCCTCCATGACAACTCCTTCCCCACCACCGGTAACGGCACCGGATGGCGCCAGCCATCAGATTAACAATTCGTGCAGCATCCCCTCATCAATGGTTTCTTCCAACTCTTTGCGGTGAGACTCAAACGTGCTGCGGTCCCAAAGTTCAAAGCAGCGGATGGCCCCCACCAGGCACACTTCCCGGCTGAGCCGGGCATAGTCCCTTAGATTGGGGGGCACCAGGATGCGTCCCTGGCGGTCCAGGACGCACTCCTCGACGCCGGAAATCAGGAACCGCTGAAAGGCCCTCAGGTCTTTGCGAAACAGGGGCTGCTCGGCGAATTTAGCCTCGATCTTGCCCCATTCGGATTGCGGGAAGGCCAGGACGTAACCGCCGAAATTGGTGAGGATGATCTGGCGATCCTTGCGTTCCTTAAGGATCTCCCGGTAGCGAGCCGGAATGCTGACCCGTCCTTTGTTATCCATGGTATGGAAGTAGCTACCGGTGAACATGGCTTCCCATTAATCCCCACTCTATTCCACTTTTTCCCACATGGAGCCAAAATATGCCCTTTCTCAGGGTGATGTCAAGAAAAAAAAGCACAAAATAACTATAAATCCCCAGAAAAAATCTCCTGTGGACGGCGCAATTCCAGGGAAAGAGCGATATCGGGGATCGTGGAACCCTGTTTCGGACGTTCGGGCAGGGCCGCCCCGGCGGCGGCAGCAACAAGAAGGAGTTCGGCTGCTAAAGCTGGTTAGATAACAATATTAGATAGATACAGGCAGGGTGGCCAAGATTTTGCCCTCCGGGGAGTGGACTGCAAGGGCACGGGTGGGAGATGGTCTCCGGCCAGGGCGTGCCATCTGGTCGGCCGCCGGCCATGAGGACCAATTGAGGGGTGCGGAACTTGACTTATGCGGTCTGTTCCCGATGGTCCAGGTAACCCTGCAAAATGAGGACCGCGGCCAACTGGTCCACCACCTGGCGCCGGCGCCGGCGGCTCACATCCGCCTGAATCAGCACCCGCTCGGCCGCGACCGTGGTGAGGCGTTCATCCCAGAAAATGACCTCGCACCCCAAAGCCTCGCCCAGGGCGCCGGCAAACTCCATGATTGCAGGGGCCGCCTCCCCCAGGCGGCCGTCCATGTGCCGGGGCAGGCCCACCACAATCTGCTGCACGGCATAATCCTGCCCCACCTTAAGGAGGTGGTCCAGGTCCGCCTGCCGGTCCCGGCGGACCCAGACCTCCAGCCCCTGGGCCGTGATCCCCAAAGGATCACTCACCGCCAGGCCGATGCGCTTGGCGCCCATATCCAGACCGAGAATCCGCCTGGACTCACGCTTGGGAAATGACTGCTCGTTTTCCATACCTAATGTTCAGAACATCCCGTGGCGCTGCCCCGAGGACTCATCCGGGCGCCGTTTTGGAGGCATGGTAGCTTGCCATGATCCCCAACTGCACATGAAAGAGCCAGTTAATCGATGGGAAGAGGAGGGCATCGTAGCTCAGGGAGTGGACCGCGAAGCCGAGCAAGACCAGCGCCCGGTACCACTCCAGGCCGGAGGATTCCGGCAACCCCCATAAGATGCAACCATATCTTATCAGGATGAACATGACCAATCCTAAATATGCTATGGTCATGAAGCTACCCAACTCAACCAGAGCGGTAAGCAGCATGTTGTCGAAGGTTTGCAGGGTTGCCACCGCGCCGGGAAAATCAGGCAGAGACGTATTATGGGGTCGATAATCGGTCAAGTATTGTTCATGCGTGAAAGAGCGCAAGCCAATGCCCATGATCGGATGGGTTTCCCAGATGTGCAGGGCAAAGTTATATAATTCCAAACGATTCAGTATGCTCGCATCATGAGGAATGTTGGGCTCCAGGCGGGCCAGCATGCGTTTGGCCTGCAGAGGCAAAATCAGGGCCATAGCCAAAATGATTGAGATGACCAGGTACCTCTGCCGGCGGACTAGATAAATTGTCCCCAATGCCAGCATGGCGGCCAGCGCCAGCCAGGTCCCCCGCTTGTGAGTTAAAAAGATCAGCAGGCCGCTCAGAAGGATGAGCAGCCCACCCGCCGCCCTCATTCTGAAATTTTTCGAAGCGATCAGGCGCACCGGACCTGGGGACAACAGAATTATCAAAGTTCCCAGGGGAATCGGATGCGGGCTAAAGATCTGGAAGACGCCTGAACCGGAGTACCCATGGATCAGATAAACAATAATTTCCACTAGGACAATAACGGCCAGAGCCCCGGCACAAAACCAGTCGAAGACCTTTCTCCGGCGTTGGTCGGATAATAAAAACATCGCACCCCACAAGGCGAATATCCCGGTAAGCAGAAAGGTGCGCATGGGCGCGAGGGAATTGGACACGGAATCACTTAAGGACGTGTTGATTATTCCAAGAACTATTATCGTGATCATCAAAAAGATTTCCAGACGGTGTTCTCTATTGGTCAATACCTTCCAGGAAAATGCCAGCCACAGCATCAGCCAGGGGAAAATATAAATAATACTTTTAGTATAGCGGCTAAGAAGATCTCCCGAAACATTAGGAGGTAAAAATAATATAATGCAGGCCCCAGATCCCAACAGGGAATAAAAGGTGAGTTGATTAAATAAAGTTGACCTATCGATATGTGATGAATGTTTCATAATATGATTATTTGATACCTCAATTAATTGATAATCACCAAAACTATCTCTATTGACGAGACGAGGCGATTTAATTATAGCAAATTGAAATAATTTTGATTCATCTGTCAAAAATATTGTTATCTAATCTATTATAGATGATATCCATCTTTTATTTTTCTGGCAAAATCATTTTTGCTTGTGAACTGGTGCGGCACTCGGTGAGCTTTTTTAACTTCATTGATGAGTCATCCAATTTGGCATTATAGGTCTGCCAGAGCGCCTGGTTCTCCCGGATTTGCCGTAAAATCTTTTCCCCCCCAGATTTTCTGGCTGATGACCCAGGACCCATATCCGATAACGTGGCCTCCATATCCCGATGCATGGATTGCAGAAGCAGACCGAGATAATGGAGCTTTCTGGTCACGTAAACCTGCTTTTTCTTGGCAGCATGGATTGCCGCCTGCCAAGATGAATCCGAGTCGCAACGTGGCCCAACGCCAGGCGGGGGTGAGGGGGGGCGGATAACGGCCGCTGCGCCGGGACAAGCTCAGGTTGGGCCCGCAGTTCTTGCCGCTTGGTGAGCATATTAACTTGATCCTGCAAGGAAGCCAGTCCTTGATCTATCTTGGCAAATTCTTTTCTGATCAAATTGAGCTTTATCTCACGGTACTTGTCGGGGAAGAAAAAGCTTTGGACTTCGTGCAATTGCAACACCCCCTGGACGCAAACCAGCAGCAAACCAGCGGCAAGCAGCAATTTCACCCAGAGAGAGGGGTTAAGACGTGGGCCGGGCAAGAGATTTTTTCTCATAAATAGTTAACGGGGACAACGATTCCACCGGGGGAAGAAAGTGGTGGAAAAATGGATCGGGTTGATTGCCGAACATTTCGTCTTCAGCTGGCAGGACCACCTTTTGATAATCGGTGGAATTTGAGAGAAGTTGCCGGATAAGAACCTCGGATTCATTTAAGTCATATTGGCGATTCCAACGCGGTTCGCACCGCAGCACCAACCAGTCAGGAGCCCGAGTTATGACCATGGGCCCCTCCAGACCCCCAGAAATCTTGAAGGGAGTATAAAACTGCAAAGGGAGATCACCGTACGTAGTCAGAATGGTCTCTCCCGGGCGGGCATGCGCTTGAAAGAACCGGATGAGGTTCTGGTTCACATCGGGGTACGGTGAACTCAGTTCAGAAATGTAGAGTTTTAAAGGCAGGTTGGGGTAGATAAGCATATGGGGATCATTGTCGACCTGGCGGTTTATGATCCCTAACCAATCCATGGGCAGCACGTTTAGCCAGTTGGTGCCCAGCATGAGCACTGCCAGGAGGGCGCCGATAAATTTTTGATAACGCCAGGCTCGGCAAACGATCCACCCCAGGATAATGGCGCACAAAGGATACAGGTGAACTAAATAGCGAAATTCACCCCCGGGGGCGGGAGTCAAAATCAAGATATTACCAAGCACAACCAGGCTGAGGAACAAAATGAATTTTTCTTGAGGCGCTTTCCAAAGGCCGGAGCAGGTCCAGAGGAGCCGTCCCCATCGCCACAACAGGTAACCAGCCAGCGGCAGCGGGAACATAAATTGGAAAAAATCACCAAAGTATGTTTCCAGGTTATCCAGAATTGCCCCCCGGCTCACCATCGTGGCCTGCTGGTGGATGGAAAAGAAAAAAAACCCCGGGAGAATTATGATCCCAACCGTTATGATCAACTTTAGGCTCCTGGCCAGTGGTATTTCGGAGTAGTAGAGCAAAGTTGTCGCCAATAGAGCCGCGCCGGCAAAACTGAAGAAGAGGAGATAATTCGAATAGAACAATAATCCCAAAGAGATACACAACAGAAGTGCCGGCCAGGTTTTGGACTGCCAGTCTTCTCTCAAGGCATAAAGGCTGGTCAAGGTGAAAAAGGCCCCTAAACTGTAATAGCGGCATTGGCGGGTATGCAGGAGAAAGGGTACGGAGCAGGATAGCAAGGCCGCTGCCGTCAGGGCCCAGGAGCGGTCGCCAAAATTATGGCGCACTAACTGGTAGACCAGAAAAATACATGCCAGGCCCATTAAGGCAAAGGGAAGGCGTCCGGCGTAGGTGGTAAGACCGCCGAGGCGAAACGCGGCCGCGGCCACATAGATCTGCAGCCAGGGCGACCAGCGCCACAAGTAGTCGGAGCCATATTCCTTGCCTGCTTCTTGGGAGATGAGGTTAACCCCATCATAAGCCCTGGGCACGCCGTATTTCAGGACATTTTTCGCCAAACAGGCAGTCTCGGCTTCATCCTGCCAGAAAGGCCGGTTATCCAAGCCGAAAAGCAGGAGAAAAGCCCCCAGGGCCAGGATGATCATGATGGGAGGGAATAGTCGATAAACCCGCAATGAGGGCTCAGCCATAATGTTTATCTTGGGAGGTATCAGGGAGGAAATCTTTATACCATTCGCCTGGAGAAAGGACACCAACACTAAGCAAATCAATATTAGGTCATTTTGCCTGGAGTTTCAACTTTTTTTAGAAAACCGAGTCAGCATCGGCACTGCCTTGCTTGACGCACTAGTGGGACAGCAGCCAGACGGCCGCCAACGCCAGGGCCAGGCCGGCCAGGTGGTGCAGGGTCAGGGCCTCCTGGAGGAAAATCCGGCTCAAGACTACGGCGACCGCCGGATAAAGGGCGGTGAGGGGTACCACCACCGTGGCCGGGCCCCGGGCCAGGGCCTCGAAGAAAAACAGGAGGCCCACGGCCATGGATACGCCGGCCCCCAGGGCGGCGCCGACCCCCCAAGGTTGCCAGGAGACCGCCCCCAGCCCACCCATCAGGAGGTAACCCACCACCGCCAGGTGCCCGGAAACGGCCAGCAGATAAACCTGTTGGGCGGGCAGGTGCTGGGCAGCCACCTTGCCCAGGAAGCCCCATACGCCCCACAATCCCAAAGCCAGCAAGGAAAACCCCAGCCAATTCATATCCCCTCCCGGTCTTGCCACTGATCGGTCTTTCATCTAATATACGTTAAGCACGCCACGCCACAAGGATCAACTGCTTTGTCCCGTTTTCGTCAACCGCGGAACGCCGCCCCCGGCGCCGGTGGACCATGACTCTGCCTTCCGTCAGCCGCGACGTCGTCATCATCGGCGCCGGCCCCGCCGGAGCCGGCCTGGCCTATGAGCTGCTTCAGGGAGGTCTGAAACCCCTCGTCCTCGACCAGGCCGGTTTCCCCCGGATCAAAGTCTGTGCCGGCGGCCTGACCATCAAAGCCCTCAAGTTCCTGCCCCAGGACCTGGGCCCGGTCCTGGAAGATGAGATTCGCCGGGTGCAGTTGAGCTTCAACCTGGGTCCTGCCTTCACCAAAACCTGGCATCAGCCTTTGCTCTATACCGTGGAGCGACAACGCTTCGACGCCTTCCTTATGGAAGGCGTGCGGCAAGCCGGAGGCGAGTTCGGGGAGAAGGAACGGCTGGAGGCGATAACCCCGGGCCCGGGGGACTTGTCCACCCTGGTCACCTCCAGGCGGCTGATTACGGCCCGGGTCGTCGTGGGAGCCGACGGCGCCCGGAGCAGGGTGGCTCGATGCGCCGGCTTGCAGCCGGTGGATTTCTGGCATCTCGGGCTCCAGATGGAAGTCCCCCGGAACCTCATGGGAAAGAGCGCCTCGGCGTTCACCCGCACGGTCCATTTGGACCTGGGGAGCATGGCCGACGGCTATGCCTGGGTCTTCCCCCGGGGCCAGGTCCTGCTCATCGGGGTGGGGGGCCCTGTGCCCCAGGGTCCGCAGCTCAAGCGCTATCACGCCCGCCTGTTGTCTCACCTGGGTCTGGATGAGCCGCGGTTTCCCCTGGCGGCCCACCTTATCCCCCACCGGGTAACCTCCAAACCCATCATGCGGGGACAGGTCCTCCTGGTGGGAGACGCCGCCGGCCTGGCGGATTTCTGGACCGGGGAAGGAATCTTCTCCGCCTTGCACAGCGCTCACCTGTCGGCCCGGCAGATCCTCAGGTTTTTCCAGGGGGAGGCCGGAGCCCTCGCCGACTACCAGACCCGGGTGGACCAGGAGATCACTCCGGAGCTGACCGCCTCATACCAGATTTCCAAAATATTCAATTATCTCGGCCCACTGGCCTTTAGATGCCTGGACCGTTATGATTATCCCTGGGAAGTATTTTGCCGGGTCATGCGCGGCGACCGGTCCTTTGGGGAGATCAAAAAACGCTGCCGACCGGATATCTTATTCCGCAAACTCCTGGTAAAATCTACTAGAAACCGACCGATCGCCTGAAGAAAGGGTATTTATGGCAAAAATTATGGGACATCGCGGGGCCCCGGCCGACGAACCGGAAAACACCCTGCGCTCGTTTGCCCGGGCGTTGGCGGTGGGGGTGGCCGCAGTGGAGCTGGACGTCCAGCTGACCAAAGACGGCCGCCTGGCGGTGATCCACGATGAAACCTTGGACCGGACCACTAACGGCAAAGGCTCGGTGAAGGACTTCACCCTGGCGGAGCTTAAGCGTCTTGATGCCGGCCGGGGAGAGGCTATCCCCTCCCTGGAGGAAGTCTTTGACCTGGTCCAGGGGAAGGCCCACCTGGTGGTGGAACTGAAACAACCGGAGGCCGCCGGGGCATTACAGCGTTTTTTCCAGGACCGCCGGGCCTTTGCCTCCGCTACCATCATCTCCTTCTGGCACCCGGCCCTCAAAGCCCTCAAGGAGGCCGAGCCGCGCTTTAACACCGGCGTCCTCATGGTGGGATGCCCCGCCGACCCCGTAGGCCTGGCCCGGGCCGCCAACGCCGACGCCCTGATCCTCCAATACGCCTACGTGACCCCGGAACTGGTGGCCGCGGCCCATGACCACGGACTCTTGGTCTTCGTCTGGAATATCGACGATACCGACACCCTGAAACCTTACCTGAGCATGAACCTGGACGGCATCGGCAGCAACCGCCCGGGGGTTTTGATAGAATATCTCAAGAAGATTGAGAGTTGAGGAGATGGCCGGGGGGAAGTCAATTCCCCCTCCCTCCCCCCAAGATTCCAGAAAGGATTAGACATGGCAAAAACCATTGTTGAGCAGGTGATGGCGGCGCATCTGGTATCCGGGGAGTTGGTGCCCGGGGCCGAGGTCGCCCTCAAGATTGATCATACCTTGACCCAGGATGCCACCGGCACCCTGGCCTATCTGGAATTCGAGGCCATGGGGGTGGCGCGGGCGCGGCCCCAGGTGGCGGTGAGTTATGTGGACCACAATCTGCCCCAGACGGATTTTCGCAACGCCGACGACCACCGGTTTTTGCGCACCGTGGCGGCCAAATACGGCCTCCACTTTTCCCCGCCGGGCAACGGCATTAGCCACCAGGTGCATCTGGAGCGCTTTAGCGCTCCGGGTGCAACCATGCTGGGGTCCGACAGCCACACGCCCACGGCCGGGGGCGCCGGGATGCTGGCCTTTGGGGCCGGAGGGCTGGACGTGGCCCTGGCCCTGGCCGGGCAACCTTTCTATCTGGTCATGCCCGAGATCCTGGGAGTGCGGCTGACGGGGCGGTTTCGGCCCTGGGTGTCGGCCAAGGATGTCATCCTGGAGTTGCTGCGCCGCCTCACCGTCAAGGGGGGTCGCGGCAAGATCCTGGAATTCTTCGGGCCGGCCCTGCGTCATCTCAGTGTGCCCGAACGCGCCGCCATCACCAACATGGGGGCCGAGCTGGGGGCCACCACTTCTATCTTCCCCGCGGATGCCCAAACCCGCAAGTTTCTCAAGTTGCAGGGCCGGGAGCAGGATTTCCAGCCCCTCACGGCCCAGGGTCGGCCGCGCTACGCCGCTGTGGAGGAAGTGGACCTGGACACGCTGGTCTCGCTCACGGCCCAGCCCAGTTCCCCGGACCGGGTGGCGCCGGTCAAAGACCTGGAGGGCACCCCGGTGGAACAGGTGCTCATCGGCTCCTGCGCCAACTCGTCTTTTCGGGATTTGATGATCGCCTCCC
>JBKQVS010000140.1:0-15018 GCA_052139855.1 Desulfobaccales bacterium | reverse complement strand
GCCGGGACCACCGCCGCCTGGGCCGGGAGCTGGGGCTGTTCAGCATCGAAGAGGAAGCGGGGCCGGGCCTGGTGATCTACCATCCCAAGGGCGCCCTGCTCCGGAGCCTCATCGAAAATTTCGAGCGCCGGGAGCACCTGAAGCGGGGCTACCAGATGGTCATGGGCCCCCAGATGCTCAAGGGCGACCTGTGGAAACGCTCCGGCCACTGGGACAACTACCGGGACCAGATGTATTTCACCGAGGTGGAAGGGCAGATGTACGGCATCAAACCTATGAACTGCCTGGCCCACATGCTGATTTACCAATCCCAGATCCGGAGCTACCGGGACCTGCCGCTACGCCTCTTCGAGCTGGGCACGGTGCTGCGCCACGAGCGTTCCGGGGTGTTGCACGGCCTCACCCGGGTGCGCCAGTTCACCCAGGACGATGCCCATATCCTGTGCATGCCGGAGCAGGTGGAAAGCGAGATCCTGGGGGTCCTGAAGTTCGTGGCCGAGGTGATGGCGATTTTCGGGTTCGAGTACGAAGTGGAGCTGTCCACCCGGCCGGAGAAATCCATCGGCAGCGACGGGGAGTGGGACCTGGCCACCAATGCCCTGGTGGGAGCGCTGAAGACCTGGGGTTTGGACTACGGCACCTGCGCCGGGGAAGGGGCCTTTTACGGGCCCAAAATCGACATCAAGCTCAAGGACGCCCTGCAGCGCCGCTGGCAATGCGCCACGATCCAGTGTGACTTCACTCTGCCGGAGCGTTTCGATCTTGCTTATATCGGCCCGGACGGGGAACGCCACCGCCCGGTGATGCTGCACCGGGTGATCCTGGGCTCCCTGGAGCGCTTCATGGGGGTCCTGATCGAGCACTTCGCCGGGGCCTTCCCGGTCTGGCTGGCGCCGGTGCAGGCGATCCTCCTGCCCATCACCAACCGGGTCCACGCCTACGCCCAGGAGGTGGCCCAGGCGTTATGGGATGCGGACCTCAGGGTGGAAGTGGATACCCGGCAGGAAACCTTGCGCTATAAGATCAGAGAAGCCCAGGGACAGAAAATTCCTTATATGGTGATCATGGGGGACCGGGAAGCGGCTGACCGCACCCTGGCGCCCCGCTTGCGGAACGGCACGGAGTTGAAGGGCGTCCCCCTGGAGGCGTTTATTGAGCGCCTGAAGGAGGAGTCCCGGACTCCGTCCCCCGGCAACTCTTCATAATTCAAGGAGGTGACGGCCATCCAGAAGCAGCAAAGAGTGAGAATTAACGAGCAGATCAGGGTGCCGGAGGTGCGGCTTATCAGCGCTGACGGGCAACAGGTCGGCGTTATGCCCATCAAAGAGGCGTTAGCACTGGCAGTAGAGGCGCATCTGGACCTGGTGGAGGTTGCACCCCAGGCCGCCCCGCCGGTGTGCCGCATCATGGATTACGGCAAGTACAAATATGAGCAGAGCAAGAAACAGCAAGAAGCCCGGCGTAAAGCGACCACGATCCAGGTAAAGGAAATCAAGGTCCGGCCCAAGATCGAAGAGCACGACATGAACTTCAAATTGAAGAATACCCGGCGCTTTTTGGGAGAGGGCGACAAGGTCAAAATCTCGGTGATTTTCCGGGGCCGGGAGATCGCCCACACGGACCGCGGCTTTCGCCTTCTGACCCAGATGGTCGAAGCCCTGGCGGATGTGGGCACCGTGGAGCAGAATCCCAAGCTGGAAGGCCGGAACCTCTCCATGATCGTTACTCCCAAGTAATCCTGAGGTCTTGCCGTTATCAATGCGGAGCCACCGCCCGGGGGGCTGGGGAAAGGTTTTTTTTGCAGACATATTGTTAAAAGGTGATGGATAGAGTATAAAATATAGGTTTGCCGGTTAGCGGCAGAAAAGTTCGAGGAACCGGAAAATCCACCCGGCCGCCTGTCTGGCGGCCGGCAGTGTTAGCACCAGGTGAGGTTAACCATGCCCAAGATGAAAAGCCATCGGGGAGCAGCCAAGCGCTTCAAGGCCACGGGTTCAGGCCGCCTGAAGCACAAGCAGCCCTACCACAGCCACATTTTGACCAGCAAGAGCGCCAAGCGCAAGCGGCAACTGCGGGCCTCGGTCATCCTGTCCGAAGCCGAGACCAAATGCCTCAGGCGCTTGCTGCCTTATCTCTGAGATAGGAGTTTGTTATGCCACGCGTCAAGAAAAGCGTAGCCTCAAGGGCGCGCCGGAAAAAATGGCTAGGGATGGCCAAGGGGTTTCGCGGCGGCCGGCGGCGGCTGTACCGTTCCGCCCGGGAAGCCGTGGAGCGGGCCCTGACCTTCGCCTACCGGGACCGCAAGGTTAGGAAACGCGAGTTCCGGGCCCTGTGGATCGTCCGCATCAACGCGGCGCTCAGGCCCTTGGGCATGTCCTACAGCAAATTTATCGGCGGGCTGAAAAAGGCCCAGATCAACCTGGACCGCAAGGTCTTGTCCGACCTGGCGATCGTCGATCCCCAGGGGTTCGCCAAAGTGGCCGAGATCTCAAAGAGCGCCCTGTAAAGCAACAGTCCTTTCTCACCGGTCAGAAATAGGGCGGCCTCTGGCCGCCTTAAATCGGCGTGCCCGGCACGACATAGAGTTATTGATTACTGGCTACCCACCATGAATTCCGAAGCGGTTCTCGCCCTTAAAAGCATGGCGCTCCAGGCGATCCGTCACGCCTCTGATCCCGAGGCACTGGAACGCATCCGCGTCCAGTACCTGGGCCGGAAAGGGGAGCTGACGACTATCCTGCGGGGTCTGGGGAAGCTCGACCCGGAGGTCAGGCGCAGCGTCGGCCAGGAAGCCAACCGGACCAAAGAGGCCCTGGAAGGGGCCCTGGATGAAGCCTTGGGCGCCCTGAAGGCTGCGGCCCGCCTGGGGGCCGCGCCCACGGTGGACGTCACCCTGCCGGGACGGCGCCTGCCCCGGGGCCGGCTGCACCCGTTGAACCGCATCATGGCCGAGGTCTGCGACATCTTTCTACACCTGGGCTTTGAGGCGGTGGAAGGCCCGGAAGTGGAACTGGACTGGTACAATTTCGAGGCCCTCAACCTGCCGCCGGACCATCCGGCCCGGGACATGCAGGACACCTTCTATTTCAACGACAAGGTGCTGCTCCGGACCCACACCTCCCCCATGCAGATCCGCACCATGGAAGTCCGCCAGCCGCCGGTGCGCATCATCGCCCCGGGCAAGGTCTACCGGCGGGATTCGGACATCACCCACTCCCCCATGTTTCACCAGGTGGAGGGCCTGCTGGTGGATAAAGGCGTGACCTTTGCCGACCTCAAGGGGGTCCTCACCGCGTTCGTGCACCAGATGTTCGGCCCGGAGGTGGGGGTGCGCTTCCGGCCCAGCTACTTTCCCTTCACCGAACCCAGCGCCGAAGTGGACATCGAATGCGTCATGTGCGGCGGCCACGGCTGCCGGGTGTGCCAGGCCACCGGCTGGCTGGAGGTCCTGGGCTCCGGCATGGTCCATCCGGCGGTGTTCGAGGCGGTGGGCTACGACCCGGAAACCTACACCGGCTTCGCCTTCGGCCTGGGCATTGAACGCATCGCCATGCTGAAGTACGGCGTCGACGATATCCGCCTGTTCTTCGAGAACGACCTCAGATTCCTGCGGCAGTTCTGAGCCGGGTTCGGCCGACGGAGGCAGAGGGCCGCTTTGGGGCGCTTCGTTTTTTATCCCCCCATTTTCCGCATCGCCGGGAATTTCCCCGTATAAAACCGGCTATTTCGTAAAGCAAATCAGAACTACACCGCGGCGGGTTTGCTGAGGATTTGTGATCGGGGCAAGTGGTCAAGTATCCGGCGCGGCAACAAAAAAGGCAGGGCCATGCCTGGCCCTGCCTTTGAATTTACCGAATTGGCAGTTGATTATACCTTTCTCAACCGCCTCAATCCCACCAATCCCAGGAGGCCGGAGCCCAGAAGGAGCGCGGAGGGGGGGAGGGGCACGGGGTTTACGCTGATATTGACGAAGGTTTCTCCATCGGTGTAAGACGTGTTTGCGAAATTAACATCGATCTCGTGCGCCCCATTAAGCGTCACGACCGCACCCAAATTTTGGTCTACCGTGATGTTTGTAATTGTATCGGAAGGAAATTGGAATACCTCGCCATTGAAGTTGAGATTGTTCCATGAACCAGTACTCGAAAAGGTGATATCGATCTCGGTGGCAGACATGGTGTTCTGGACTTCTGGCAGGGTAGACACTGTGCCGCCCCCTGCACTAATTGGAACAGCCGCGGAGAAGACAGTGCCCAGGTCAGGTAAGTCGTATTCTACCGTCCCTGAAGTAAGCGCTTGTGCGGGCAAGGCGGTGACCAAAGGCATGGCCAAGAAAAAGACGAAAAGAAAACCCATCCAAACTTTTCTAACTTTGTTTTCTTTCATTTAATCCTCCCGATGATCCAATGAATTCAAACACGAGCCACCTTCCCAGGCAACCCGGCTATCTCATTGGTTTGAGACCCGTGGCTTTCCGTCCCTGTCTCGCGGCAGGTTTGGCTTGAACCGCAGTGAAAAAACGTTGCAATAATCATTCCGGTAGCGAGGGCTGCAGGTTCCTGATAATTTTAAGAGTGATATCTCAGGTTTAGCCCTTAGAAGCGGAATGCCGGTTTAACATTCCTGTGAAAGAAGTTTAACATTGAGAACATCGTGTTTCATATTTCAACACCTGGCTGCAAAACACCGATAAAAAAACCGGGCGCCTCTTCAAGGCAACCCGGCTATCTCATGGGATTAAGACCCGTGGCTTTCCGTCCCCGCCTCGCAACGGGTTTGGCTTTTTCTCCTGAAAATATTCTATGCATTATGGTAGTTTCTTGTCAAGTTAGTTTTTGGTAAGAAGTGATATTTTTCTTAATAAACTTCTTAATAAAATGAGGCAATGACTATTTTATATGGTTAACCCAGCCGCACCTCAGGCCCTGTCGATCGGTAGCGGCGCCAATCTCTCCTCCGGGCGCTGCTGGCCCGGGGCATTTCGGAACGAAATCAATTATTGCTCTGTATCTTTTGGCGCGGCGGGCTTAAAAGTGCAGGGAAAATTGATTTTTCAAAAAATTCTATGCTATCATGCGGCAGCCGAAAAGATTGGGCTGCGAGAACCGGAGCGGGGTGCTAAGGCGCTGGGAGCCCACGGGTCTCAGAGGCTCATTTGAGACGGAAGCAGGTTGGACTGCCGCATATTCTCGGATAAGGAGACTTTCATGACCCTGAGACACACCCTTACCGGACTGGCACTCGGTGTGATGGCGTTGACTCTGTGCATGGGCTGTGTGGAGCCGGGACCGCCGCCGCCGCCACCGCCGCCCATGGTGGAGACGCCGCCGCCGCCGTCTCCGTCGCTTTACTTTGTTACCGTTTCCGGCCTGGCCCTGCGGGAAGGCCCCACCACCTCGGCGCCCCAGATCGGCACCCTGGAGTTCAACGATGAAGTGGAGCTCATGGAAACCAACGGGAGCTGGGCCCGGGTGTATGATACACGCCGGAGCCGGACCGGCTGGGCCTCCTTGCGCTACCTGCAGCCCATGCCGGCGAACCGGCCGCAGTCGGTGCCCCGGCGCAAAGCGCCGGCTCCCAAGGAGTCGCCTCAGCCCGCCGAAACTCCCAAGGCTATGTAGGGGCGGTTCTGCCGGGGTGGAAGTGGAAGCGGTTCTGCCGGGGTGGAAAGGGAAGCTCGCCGGGTACTCCCGCGCCCCGGGGGTGAGCCCAGGGGCCGGTCAGGACAAGAGGTTTGGCAGGAACCGGTGGGGTGGCCGAGGGGCCGGGGCGTGAAAAATCGCGTCCCGGCCCTGGTGTGCCCGGAGCGGGTAACAGCCGGGGGGAAATTCTTATGAACCGGGCCGGCAGCCTCAGCTTCCGGCCCGGCGGATGGCAAAAGGGGGCGGGGCGGCGGCCGAGTCCCGGCCCCCTCCCCTGCCCCCTGCATTTTCGCAACTTTACCTCGTCTCGTTAATCAGTCACGGGCCCCGTCAGTCCATTAAATCCCCACTTACCGCATCGGACTCGCCACAGGGGGCCTGACCTTACCGGGTCCCTTATTGCCGGGAAACACTCGGGGCCACGCGTGCCACCGAGACCGCGGGCAGCGCCGTTTCCGCGGGGACCGCTTTACCCGGGACAGCGCTGACAGCCGGTGTGGCCGCGCCGGAAGCCGCACTGCTTAATGCATCCAAAGGCTTAGCCAGAGCGGAGCTTATGGAAGATCCCAGGGCACCCGCGCCCAGGCTCAAAGTTACCGCAACGAGACCTATCAGCAAGCCATATTCCACCGCGCTGGCCCCAGACCGATTCTTAAGAAATCCTCTGATATGCTTTATCATGAGTCCCACCCCTTTTAGTTTGAGAATTTTCTGTGGTTTGACGGCCGGCTCATCAATCTGTCGACCATGATTAGATGATAATACCCGGAGCAGAGGAGGCATATAGGGATAACTGCTGATTTGTGGAGGGGGGATATACTTAATCATCGTTCAAAGAACCGGGACGGGGGCAATTCCTTGCAACCTTGGTCTCTCCCGGTGAACTGCAGGGCATGCTTCCCAGGTTCCAGACCGATCTCGTTTTGATGGTTGTGGGCGGCAATGTGGTCGATTCCCGCAAAAAAAGGTGGGGACGTGATCAATCACGTCCCCACCGTTACCCTTGCATCAGCGCGGGCGACTGGTCTTACTTCCCTAGAGAGGCCGGAAGTTTTGGGTGCCGGCCCCCTCCCCTGCCCTGAGGCCCGGTTATGGGCTCACGTCTTTACGGCTGGTCCGGGATGCGCAAGATCCTCATGATCGAGCGGTGGTAGTAGGCCGACCAGTCGGCGTTGCCCATCATACCGAAGCGAATCTTGACGGTAGTGATCTCGTTAGGCCGGGAGATGAGATCAACCTTGACCTTGGTGCCGTCCTGGGTCATCCCGACTATCCTGGACTCCGAGGGGCCAGGTTGACTCTCGCTGATCTTGATGTTCAGGCTTTTTGCGGCTTCCAGGCAGGCGTTATAGGTTTCCTGCATGGGCCGGGGATAGTCCTTTTCCATGGTGCCTTCTATCCACTTATAGGTCCCGATGCCGGCCGCGCCTCCCACCCCCATGAGCACCATCGGCACGCATCCCGCAGCCATGGCCAAGGCCAAGAGCATTGCCCCGAGTTTAAGACGGCGATTAGTTTGCATCATCCCCTCCCTTTGCAAGCCAGTTTTCCGTCTTATGCCACGAATGAAGCGGCGTGTCAAGCGGCCGGGCCCCTAACCTTTGCCCCGTAATCGCAATAGGGCAGCAAGGGGCAGTGGGGACAGTCGGGTTTTTTGGCGGAGCAGATACGGCGGCCGTGCATGATGAGCTGATGGGAAAATTGCACCCAACGCTCCCGAGGCACCAGAGGCATCAGGTCGAACTCAATCTTTACCGGGTCCTTGTGTTGGGTGAGACCCAGGCGCTGGGCGACCCGGCTGACGTGGGTGTCCACCACGACTCCCGGGATATCGAAGGCGTTCCCCAGGATAACGTTGGCAGTCTTGCGGCCGATGCCCGGCAGTTTTACCAGCTCATCGAGGGAAGGCGGCACCTGCCCGCCGAACTGCGAAACCAGGGCCTGGCAGAGGCCCTTGATGCTCTTAGCCTTCTGACGGTAGAAGCCGGTGGTGTAGATGGCCTGCTCCAGGTCCGTAAGGTCGGCGCCGGCGTAATAGGCTGCGGTGCGGTATCGCTTGAATAAGCCCGGGGTGACCTGGTTGACCCGCACATCGGTGCACTGGGCCGAGAGCACCGTGGCCACCAGCAATTCCAGGGGGTTGGTAAAGTCCAAGGTGCAGCGGGCGTCGCGGTAATGCTCATCCAGCAGCTTCAAGATGGGGCCGATCTTCTCGGCTGGGTCCATGGAGGAGATCCTCACTCAAGGTCGCGGCATTGACCCCGGAAACCCGAGATCGTTGAGGAAGCGGTTGACCACCGGGGTCCACGGGGCCAACCCCCGCACGTCCGTGAAGAGGTAATGCCCTTCTTCGCTAAAAGGCGGGAGCATGACGAACTCGACCGGACCTCCGGCCTGGCGGTAGGCGGCGGACATCTCCCGGGCCAACGGGGGTGGAAAATACGTATCATTTTGGGCGTAAATCCACAAGGAAGGCACCCGGGTGGTGCGCCCGGCCAGGGCGCAGGCCTCGATCAACTTATCCGGCGAACAGTTCTGGCGCGCCGAGGAACCGCGCCCCCCGGCGAAATTAATCACTCCCCGCACCCCCGGCACTCCCTGGCTGGCCAGGATCAGCGAAGCGAACCCGCCGCTGGAGTGGCCCGCCAGCACCAGGTGCTCCCGGTCGATGCCGGGCAGGGCCGAGACATACTCCACGGTGGCCCGCAGATCCCTGGCCGATTCCAGCCCGGCTTCATAAAAATGGGAATTGTTACAGAGACCCTCGCTTTCAGCGTATTCTCCCTCTGAGTGGCCGTAGCCGCGGCGCATGGGGATCACCACTGCGAATCCCATGCTGACGAATTCCCAGCTTTGGGCGTCATAGCGGAGACGCGTCCCCGCCCGCTGGCGGGGGTTGCGGCAGGTGCCGTGGCTCAGGACCAACAGCGGAAAAGGGCCGGGGCCGGGCGGCCGGTAGAGGGTCGCCTCCAGGCGGAGATGCTGAACACTGCCGGGCTGGGACACGGTCATGGGAATGCGGAGGACGGTCTCGTTTAAGGGCACTGAGGGCACCCGCAGCATGACCGGTGGCAACCTTACCGGCAGGAAAATATTCGCGAGCTGCGGGTGCCCCGGGACGGGGCAAACCGCCAGGCTGAGAACGATGAAAACGAACACCCGCGGGAATAGTTTCGGACCCCAACTCACCGAAAAGACCCTTCAACCACAAAATCGGCTCATGCAGCCGCACGACCGAACCGGTCGCCGGCTGGGCCAACCCCAGGATCCACTGCCTAGAATCAGCCTGAGTTCTAAAGAACCTATCGGCTATAAGTGAGGTCGGATTAAAAATTTTTACCTGAGGCCGGAGCCGCGTCGTCATTTGGGAAACCTCGACTATCATTGGGTAAACCTGGTTCGTACCTGCCGCATCAGATCCTGGAATTCCGGAATTTGCATTTGTGAAACCAGGGCCACATAGAGGCCCATGCCGATGGCGATTACCCCGGCCAGACCCAGGGCCTGCCCGACTAAACCCGTCCCCAACCAGGCAGCGGCGTGCGGCTGAAGCCAGTAAACCGCCAGTCCCATAATCAGGCTGGCCCCGGTCACTTTAATTAGGGTGAGGACGAGGCCGCGCACCTTCAAGCCCGACAGTTTGCGATAGAGCACCGCGGCGAGGAAGATAAAGTTCAAGATCACACTCAGAGAAGTAGATAAGGCGATGGCCCGGTGCTGCAGGGCCGCCAGGGTGAGGTGGATAATGCAGAGGTTGGCGGCCACGGTCACAAAGGAACCCAGTACCGGTATCCGGGTGTCATCCAGGGCATAATAAACCGGCACGATGATCTTGACCCCGGCAAAGGCCACCAGTCCCAGGGAGTAAAGAGCCAGGGCCGCGGCCGTCTGCTGGGTATCCACCGCGGTGAACAGGCCGTGTTGATAAATGAGCCCGATGATGGGCTGGGCCAGGAAGATCAAGCCGCAAGCCGCGGGCATGGTGACCAGAATGCCCAGGGACAGGGAAGAGTTAAGGGCATCCTGAAGGGCGGGCAGGTCGCGATTGGCGGCGTGGCGGGAGACCACTGGCAAGGTGGCCACCATCAAGGCCACGCCGAACAGGCCCATGGGCAGGTGGAACAGCCGGTAGGCGTAATTGAGCCAGGAGACGCTGCCCTGGGCGCAACTGGAGGCATAGAAGGTGTTGATGAAGATATTGATCTGGGTGGCGGACAGGCCCACCATGGCCGGAAGCATCAACTTGACGATGCGCAGCAGTCCCGGTTCCCGCAGCTGCAGGACAAACCGGAGCCTGAACCCCACCCGCCACAACAGGGGCACCTGGACCATGAGCTGGAGAAGGCCCCCCACCAGGGTGCCCCAGGCCATGCCGACGATGGGCGCCATCCCGAACCGGGGCGCGGCCAGAGCAAGACCCACGCCGGTGACGACGGAGCCCAGGTTGAAAAAACTGGAGGCCAGGGAGGGGACAAAAAACTTGCCCTTAGAGTTGAGGACTCCCATGGCCAAAGCCGCCAGGGACACCAGGATGAGGAAGGGAAACATGATCCTGGTCATCAGGGTGGTGAGCCCCAGCTTGCCCGGGACCGTGCCGAAATCCGGGGCCATGACCCCGACAAGATCCGGGGCGAACCACATACCCGCCATGACCAGCAGGCTCAGGAGCAGAGTGAAGCAAAAGACCACGTTATTGGCCAGTTGCCAGGTCTGCTCCTGCCCCAGGCGCTGATCGTAATCGGTGAAAACCGTGACGAAGGCGGAACTCAAGGCCCCTTCGGCAAACAGGTCCCGGAGCAGGTTGGGAATGCGGAAGGCGACGACGAAGGCGTCAAAGGCAAAGCCGGCGCCAAAGAGTCCGGCAAAGACTTGTTCCCGGACCAGCCCCAGAATACGGCTAGCAAGGACCGCGAGGCTGACCGTCCCTGCGGCCCGGGCGATGGTTCCCGTTTGGCTGGCTGAGTCCTGGGGCAATGGTCACCCCGACCGGGGCGGTTGCGGCGGCCGCCGGCGCCGCTTCCAGGCCTTAGTGGCAGAAGCTTGCAGGTGTTGGGCTCGGTGGAGGATCACAGCGGATGTGGGTCACCCTGGAGCCGGGGTGCGGCCCCCAGGGTTCTAACCGGCATCGGCCTGCCTGCCATCCGGGGCAGAAGACCGGTTCTTTTTCTTGGCGCGGTTCTTGGAGGCCACTTTGTCCTTCTTGGAGGACGGGCTTGAGGTTTTCGCGACCTTGGCGCCTTTGCCGGCCCGATCCTGGGGGGCTACGGAGTGCACCATGGGGGCCACCCGGACCGGCCTGGGTTTGGGAAGCTTCTTTTCCGGTCCTATCTGGCTGTCGGGGGTCTCGGGATGCAGCAGGGCATAAGCCGGCTGCTCGGATGACCCCGGGTTCGGGCTTTTAACCGGCGGATATTTGAGACGATCCACCCGGTCAGGCCACCCCTCGGCATAGACGGTCCCGAGAAATCCGGCCAGCTTCAGCCGCTGATCATGCTTGTCGGCGTAGAGGCCACCCCAAAACAGCAGCCCCACCCCGGCGGCGACCCCACCCACCAAGGTAAGCCAGCTCAGCTTGCGCCAACGGCTTCGACTGCGGACATAAGACCCCTGGCGATGGTACAAAAAGGAAAACAGGGCGTACATCCCATAAGCCCATAAAACTACAGCCAAAGTTGCAAGCACCGGTTCTCCTTACGCGCGGGTTGTTAGAACATAACAATAATATTTTTTTGAAGTCAACCTTTTTCCGGTGAGCCTTATCAAACGGGAGTTTGAACCCTGTCATTAATTTGACACAGCGGGAGATTTGGTGTATCTTTTAATAACTGAGGGAGATTTTTAATGAAACGGGATCACACCTCCATCCTGGTCGTGGATGATGATCCGGCCCTGCTCCAAAGTCTGGGAGAAATTCTGGGGGCGGAGGGCTACGAGGTAACCACCGCCGCGGATGGGGAAAACGCCCTGCGTTGTTTGAAGGAGCACGCCTTTGACCTGGTGCTGAGCGACCTGGCCTTACCCGGCCTGGACGGCATGGAACTGCTGAAATATCTGCGACGGGAGGCGCCCGCCTGTCCTTGCATCATCATCACCGGCTACGGCACCATCGCCAACGCGGTGTCCGCCATGCACCAGGGGGCTTATGATTATTTCACCAAACCGGTGGATCCCACGGAACTCCGGCTGGTGGTGACCCGGGCCCTGGAGCACCGCCGCCTGAAATGGGAAAATCTGCACCTCAAGAAACAGCTCCATCGGCGTTACGGCTTCGCCAACATGGTTGGCACCAGCGACGGCATCACCCGGGTCTTCGACCTGATCCGCAAGGTGGCGGACACCGACAGCAACGTCTTGATCCTGGGTGAATCCGGCACCGGCAAAGAGCTCATCGCCCACGCCATCCATTATAACAGCGCCCGGCGTGAAGGCCGGCTGATTCCGGTCAACTGCGCCGCCATTCCCGAAGAACTGCTGGAAAGCGAGCTCTTCGGGCACGAACGTGGCGCCTTTACCCACGCGATGCGCACCCGCATCGGCCGGTTTGAGCTGGCCAACGGCGGCACTGTCTTTTTAGACGAGATCTCGGAGATGAGCCCCGGCTTGCAAGTGAAAATCCTCCGGGTCCTCCAGGACCACTCCTTTGAAAGAATTGGCGGGATCAAGACCATCCGGGTGGATATCCGGGTAATTGCCGCTACCAACCGGGACCTGGAAGAACTGGTGCGCCAGAACCGTTTCCGGGAAGACCTCTTTTACCGCCTTAACGTCATCCCCATCCGGGTGCCGCCGCTCCGGGACCGGGTCTCCGACATTCCGCTGCTGCTCCAACACTTCCTGCAGTTATTCAGCCGGACCAAGAAAAAGCCCCTCAAACGGCTCAGCCCCGGGGCCCTGGACCTCCTGCGGCAGTATTACTGGCCCGGGAATGTCCGGGAACTGGAAAACCTCATGGAACGCATAGTCATTCTCAGTGAAGGCGAGGTCATTGAAGTATCCGATCTGCCCGAAAAGTTTCAGCGCCTCATCCTCCCCGCCCCACAGGAGCACGGGGAATTTTCGGAGCAGGGCATCCTGTTTGCCGATGCGGTTGCCGCGTTCGAACGGGACATGATCCTCAAGGCCTTGCGCCAGAGCAACTGGGTGAAAAGCCGGGCGGCGCGGCTCCTCCACCTCAACCGCACCACCCTGCTGGAAAAGATGAAGAAGCAAAACATTCCCTTTGCCCCGGACTTCGTCCCCCAGCCCGAGAGCATCTTTAAGAAATCACTCGCATAGGGGAAGGGGCGTTGCCCTGCCCCCATCCAGGCCCCAGATCGGCAAGCCAGGCGCGGGGCCGCCTCTGGCCGGCGGCCAGGTCCCGCCGCCGGCCGCAGGTTGTGGCCCCTGGCGAGATATGGTAAGGTAAGCGGCATCCCTGCAGGAGGTGACGATATGGCTGAAGGCTTCCCGGCCAACCGGCGAGAGGCGATCCTGGCGTTTCACTTTGCCGACCGGGTCAAAGCGGAACTCCTGCTCGCATCCCGTCTGCTCAACACGGTGACCCAGATGGAAGGGCTGGAACGGGAAGGGGCCGGCCGCCTCTTCGTAGATTTTCTCAGGGGCCTGGAACAGGAGGTCAACCTGGTTCAGGCGCAGATCAACGACCCCGAGATGATCCGGGTGCGGACCGTGATGACCGGACTCATCGGCATGGCGGACGCCAACATGTTTGCGGATATCCAGTCGCACCTCACCTGGATGATCAGCGCCATGGCCACCTATGCCCAGCGGGCCATGGAATATCTGGTGAAAGATAAGCTGTTGTAGGCCGACCGCCAAAGGAGGATTCCTCAGGAAGGACATCACACCCGGTGATCGTCAGTGCCGCGCCTGAAATCGGATTCCGTTTGGATCTCTCCACGAAGACGAGATAGAAATCCTTAAGGTAGTACAGAACCTTAGCGCTTCTCGACCTTGCCGGCCGAGACCCGTAGCGGTCATCCCGCTGCCATCTGGCGGCGCCCCAGTTGGCGTTTCACGCCACCTCCGCCCGGCGCCGCTGGCCGGGAGCGGCCTTAAGTAATCAGCTCCCCCGCACATTTTCCCCTCAACAAAAAATCTTCAACTGCCGATACAGTAAATTAACGTCGGTGATAGAGAGGCTGTATCTCCTTATCATCTATTTCTCCCGTTATCAGACCGCCGCGGCACCATCACGGCGGCCTTGAGGAAGATACTTCGTGCCCCGGCAGAATCCAGAAAACCAACCGGATGCGGCGCTGCGGCCCCGGGCCAGAAAATTTCTCGGGAAACTCGGCGCAGACGCGGCCACATCCCACCCCATGGAGTTCCAGAAACTGCTGTGCGAGCTGCAGACGCACCAGATCGAATTGGACCTGCAGAACGAGGAACTGCGCCGGGCTCAGGCAGAAACCGAAGCCGCCCGGACCAAATATGCCGACCTCTATGATTTCGCCCCCAGCGGCTATTTCACCTTCGACCGGCAGGGGGTGATTCTGGAAGTGAATCTCACCGGCGCGCGGTTATTAGGCGCGGAACGCTGCGCCCTGCTGCGCACCCCTTTCAGTTTTTATTTAGCGCCGGCCAACCGGGCTGATTTTGCGGCGCACCTGCGCCAGGTCTTTGCCACCCAGGCCAGACAATCCTGCACTTTGCAGTTAGCCGTCCCCGAGGGCGCCGGCCTCCACGTGGTCATGGAGAGCATTGCCTTCAACCCTCCGGGAAGCGATCCGCTCCACTGCCTCTCTGCCGTCAGCGACTGCATACCCATCGGCCTGGCCGAAGCGGCTTGGCGCTGCAGCGAGGAAAAATTCCACCTGCTCTTTGATCAGGCTCCCTTGGGGTACCAATCCCTGGATGAAGAAGGGCGCATCCTCGAAGTGAATCAGACCTGGCTGGACCTTATGGGATATTCCCGGGAGGAAGTGCAGGGCCGGTGGTTCAAAGCCTTTCTGAAGCCCGCTTACCAGGACAGCTTTCCCGGACATTTCACCCGGTTCAAGGCCACGGCCGAGGCCAATAGCGTGGAGTGGCAGATGGTCCGCAAGGATGGCACCACCATCGTGGCCTCCTTTAACGGCAAGGTCATCCGGGATGAACAGGGCAGGTTTCTGAGTACCCATTGCCTGTTCGAGGACATCAGCGCCCGCAAGGTGGCGGAGGAGACCCTTAGAGCTTCCGAAGCCAGCTACCGGGCCATCTTCGACAACGCCAATGATGCCATTTTTATTCATGATGGGGTCAGCGGCGCTATCGTGGATGTCAACGGCAAAATGGCGGAGATGTATGGTTACACCGCGGCGGAGGCGGGCAATCTCTCGGTGGCGGAGATCAGCTCCGGACAGGCGCCCTACAACCAGGAAAATGCCCTGATCCG
>JBKQVS010000139.1:0-45717 GCA_052139855.1 Desulfobaccales bacterium | reverse complement strand
TCGGAGCGCGGTGCTGACGTAGCCCTGCTCCATCAATTGCCACCCCGGCCCAGGTCCGGGAAGTGGCGCAGGGCTTTGAGGTGGTGCTGGACGCCAGCGACAATTTCCCGACGCGTTTTTTGGTGTCCGAGTGCTGCTGGCAATACA
The DNA here is from genome assembly GCA_052139855.1 of Desulfobaccales bacterium. Lineage (GTDB taxonomy): Bacteria > Desulfobacterota > Desulfobaccia > Desulfobaccales > 0-14-0-80-60-11 > 0-14-0-80-60-11. Next base: position 45,570 of record JBKQVS010000139.1, on the reverse strand, counting down.
AGATTCCCCTGGTGTCGGCCGCGGCTACGGGCTGGCATGGGCAGTTGCTGGTGGCCGTCCCCGGAGTAGAAAATCCCTGTTACCGCTGTCTGGTGCCGGAGACGCCGCCGGCTGCGGCCGTGCCCGCCTCCAGCGAAGCGGGCATCCTGGGGGCGGTGGCCGGCACCATGGGCTGCCTGCAGGCGGTGGAAGCCTTGAAATTGCTGTTAGGCCTGGAATCTGACCTGACCCGCCGGCTTCTGGCCTATGACGGGCGGCAAGGGAGATTTCAATCCCTGGAGCGGACCAAACGCCCGGACTGTCCGCTATGTGGGGGGAAAGGGACATGATGTGTGGGGGGAGGGCCAGGGATTTTCGTAAGCCATCCCTGCCCTCCCCCCACACGCCCCTCTTACACCCTTATAAGTTTGAAAAAACATAAGGGGTTGGGGGAGGGAGCAGGGGCGGGTGCCCCTGGCCCCCTCCCTCAAAATAACTTTTTCATAGTTCTCAATGAGTGAATGATGCCAAACGATCCCTTGATTATTGCCGGGCGCCGGTTCCGCTCCCGTCTTTTCGTGGGCACCGGGAAGTTTCCCTCCGCCGCGGCCCTGAAGGCCGCCCTGGACGCGGCGGGCGCGGAAATCGTCACCGTGGCCCTCAGGCGGGTGGATTTGGGGCAGCCGGATAGCGACAGCATCCTCTCAGTGCTGGACCCCGAGAAATACCTGATTCTGCCCAACACCTCGGGGGCCCGGACTGCGGAGGAGGCGGTGCGCCTGGCCAAAATGGCCCGGGCCATGGGGCTCCCCCCGTGGGTGAAGCTGGAACTCACCCCGGAGCCCAAGTATCTGCTCCCGGACCCGGTGGAGACCCTGAAGGCCGCGGAAATTCTTATTAAAGAAGGCTTTGTGGTGCTGCCCTACATCCAGGCCGATCCGGTTTTGGCCAAGCGTCTGGAGGAGCTGGGGACCGCCACGGTCATGCCCCTGGGGGCGCCCATCGGCAGCAACCGGGGGGTGAGGACCCGGGACATGATCCGCATTATTATTGAGCAGGCCACGGTGCCGGTGGTGGTGGACGCGGGGTTGGGGGCGCCATCGCATGCGGCGGAGGCCATGGAGATGGGGGCGGACGCGGTGCTGGTGAATACGGCCCTGGCCGACGCCCAGAACCACGCTGCCATGGCCAAAGCCTTCGCCTTGGCGGTTACGGCCGGGCGCCTGGCCTACCTGGCGGGGCTGGGGCCGGAGCGGGAGGCCGCGGCGGCTTCTTCGCCGTTGACGGGGTTTTTGGAATGACTGGACCGCATTTCCATAAAGTTTATATTATGATTGAGTTATAAATCGGAAAATGAAATGGGATTTTTAGAAAAGAAAAAAGATATAACACCAGATCAATTGGCTGAAGGATTAATGTATTTGGTCTATTTAAAAATTACAAAGACAGATAAGTCATTTTTCGATGACCTTACGAAACAATATTTACAAAAAGTGGGAAACGATGAAGACTATGAAATTAATATGAGGGAATGGGAAATATGGTTTTTCTTAGCATCATTATTAATGATTGCCGTGAATGGGCATTGTGTAAAGAACGTCGAGGATACATATATAATAACCTATGTTAAAAAATGGATAAATAATTTATTGGAATCTAATCCAAGGCTTAATGAAACGGAGCGAAAAGAATTCAGTTCAAAAATTTGGCAAAGGTATCAATTCTATACAGAAACTTTAATCGATAAAGACCCAGGACCTACATGGTATCTATCTAAAGCTTTTTTATCAATTTTATGGTTCAATCATCCTGATCCTGAAGGTCGTTTGATTATCGGAAACCTGGAAGAGATTTTATATATATCAGAAATCTTTATAAATTTAGCAGAGGGAGTTAATAATCTGTTCTCACAATTTAATATAATCAAATAATTATTATGTTCGCTAACGTTCCACTCATTCCCAAATTGTACTTGGGAATGAAAATGGTTGCCAAGCTCAGCTTGGAATCGAGAAAAGAAAATTAAGGATGCAAAGCTATTTTTGGATCGAGTCGAATAGTTAGATAATCCCGGTAGCAGGTTAGGGGCTGGAGGAGCAGTTGCAAACACTCGTAGATAATATAATCAGAGAAATTCGAAATATTTCTGATGAGTATCAGAAAAATCAGGGTCTTATCCTAAGTGAAGCTGACCTTAAATGCCATATATTTAGAAAAATTTATGATCTGATTCCAAATCACAACATGATAACGCATGACCCTGAAATCACGGGGAGTCCACTGCATAGTGAAATTCGGTTCTATGACGAAGATGGAAAACTAAGGCTTGTCCCTGATATTACCATTCTAGATCCAGCAGGCATGAGCATAAAGCATGGCATGTCTATACGAATTAAAGGCAAACACCTTGCTTATGGAAAAATTCCAAGTTGCGGCTTTGAATTTACAGGCAGACTTATAGTAATAGAAATCAAATTTGAAAAATCTAGAAAAGGTATTTCTAAAGCCACCGTGCAGAAAATAAGGGATGATCTTGAGAAAATTGCTCGGTTAATGGGAATAGGTAACCAATCAAATGAAGATGATGTCTTAGGAATTATGGTTATCTTCAACAAAACCGACAAATATGATTCATCATTTAAACAATTACTTCAAGAATATGAATCAAATAAGACCCTTAAGATAATTTATGGTACTGGAAATGTAATTTTAACTCGTTCCCAAGTTATACTTGAGAACGGGAAAGAAAAGAAAAATTGAAGGGTAGCCGCAGGCTTTGGCCTGCGCCTGCACAGGCGAGACGCCTGTGCCACCAAAGATTTTTAATGAAAACAGCATCTACAAATTCCCCCTTTGCCAAGATTTTGGATGACTGGCCGGAGGCGCGGGTGCGGGAGGTCATGGAGCGGGCCGGGGCGGGGGAGGTGAAGCGGGCCCTGGGCCGGGAGCAGTTGTGGCCGGAGGACCTGGCGGCCCTGCTGTCGCCGGCGGCGGCGCCGTTCCTGGAGGAGATGGCCCAGGCGGCGCACCATATCACCCGGCGCCTGTTCGGACGGACCATCGGGCTGTACGTCCCCATCTACCTGTCCAATATCTGCACCTGCGACTGCACCTACTGCGGTTTCGCGGTGCACTCCGGGAGTGCGGGAGAGCGGCGCACGTTGACGCCGGATGAAATCCGGGCCGAGTGCGACATCCTGGCCGAGCAAGGGTTCCAGAACGTGCTGCTCCTTACCGGCGAAGCCCCCAAGGCCGCGCCGGTGTCGTACCTGGCCCAGGCCGTGGCCATCGCCCGGGAGTACTTCGCCGCCGTGGCGGTGGAGGTTTACGCCCTGGACCAGGCGGACTATAAGACCCTGGTGGACCGGGGCCTGGAAGGGGTCACCCTGTACATGGAGACCTATGACCGGGAGACCTACGCCCGGGTGCACCCCCGGGGCCGGAAACGTGATTTTGCCTATCGCCTGGAGGGACTGGAGCGGGCGGGCCGGGCCGGGGTCCGGCGGCTCAGCCTGGGGGCGCTCTTAGGCCTTTACCCCTGGCGGGCGGACGGGTTCCACATGGGCCTGCACGCCCGCTATCTCCAGAAGGAGTGCTGGCAGAGCGCCGTGTCGCTGTCCTTCCCGCGGCTGCGCCATGCGCCCCAGCGACACCCGGTGCAATATCCCGTGGGCGACCGGGAGCTGGTGCAGTTGATGCTGGCCCTGAGAATCTTTCTCCCGGAAGTGGGGTTCAACCTCTCCACCCGGGAGAGTTCCCGCCTCAGAGACCGCCTGATCCCCCTGGGGGTGACCATGATGAGCGCCGGATCGTCCACGCGGCCCGGCGGTTATTCCCACCTGGACGGCGACGCGGCCCTGGAACAGTTTGAGATCGAAGACCGCCGCACCCCGGCGGAGGTGGCCGCCGCGATCCGCCGGGCCGGCTACGACCCGGTGTGGAAGGACTTCGACCGGGCATTTATAGAAGAAGGGGGAAGAGGGTAAGAGGGCAAAAGGGGAAGGGGAATGAAAAAATTGTTTTCCCCTTTTCGCCTTTTAACCTTTTTCCCCAAGGTCTAACAAGGGAGCTGGTTAGTGAAGTTAAAGATCAACGGCGAATACCGGGAAGTAAGCGCCACTACGGTCTTCGACCTACTCACGGAACTGGGTCTTCACCCCGGGGGGACTATCGTGGAGCGCAACCGGGAGATGGTGGGGCGCGAGGCCTACCGGGAGGTTCGGTTGGCCGAAGGCGACGTCCTGGAACTGGTGCGCCTGGTGGGGGGCGGTTGATGGACCTGGCCCGGCGCCTGGCCGCGTTTGCGCAGGCCGACCTCTATGTGGTCATCACGGCAGCCTTCTGCGCCGGGCGCAGCTCGCTGACGGTTTTGGACCAGGTCCTGGCCGCGGGGGTGGGGATCGTGCAGTTGCGGGAAAAGGACCTGGAAGACCGCGGTCTCTATGAACTGGCGGTGGAATTCCGGCGGCGCACCGAGGCGGCGGGGTCTTTGCTGATTATCGACGACCGGGTGGACATGGCGTTGGCCGCGGGGGCCGACGGGGTGCACCTGGGCCAGACGGACCTGCCCGTGGGCGCGGCCCGGCGTCTGGCGCCGGAGCTGATCATCGGCGCCTCCAGCCATGGCCTGGAAGAGGCGCTGGCGGCCCAGGAGGCCGGGGCCGGATACGTTAATATCGGCCCCATTTTCCCCACCGCCACCAAGCCGCATGCGGTGGTGCTCGGAGTTGAGGCCATCTCAGAAATCACGCCACATCTCAGGATTCCCTGGAGCACCATGGGCGGCATCAACGGCGGCAACATCGCCCAGGTGGTGGCCCGGGGAGCCAGGCACCCGGCGGTCATGAGCGCGGTGACGGCGGCCGCGGCGGTGACGGCCGCGGCCCGGGCCTTACGAGCGGCGATCATCTCCTGAAGAAGAGTACGGCCGGACGAGGCGCTCCCGCCAGGATTAATCCCGCCTCAGGCAGCATTTGCTTTTGCCCGGCAGGAACATAACCTATATAGTGAAGAGAAAATCTTTAGGATCGGTTCATGCCCACTATCAAGCTGAAAGCTTTTACCCTGCTGGAAAGAATCCGGGCGCAGAGCCCAGTGGTCCATCACCTGACCAACTGGGTGACGATCTACGACTGCGCCCAGGCGGTCAAAGGGCTGGGGGCCTCCCCGGTCATGGCGCACGCGCCGGAAGAGGTGGAGGAGATGGCCGGCCTCGCCGCCGCCCTGGTCCTCAATATCGGCACCCTGACGGTGGAGGTGGTGGAGGCCATGAAGCTGGCGGCTCGATGCGCCAACGCCAAGGGGATTCCGGTGATCCTGGACGTCTGCGGGGCGGGGGCCACCGCCTTTCGGGACCGGAAGTGTTTTGAGCTTTTGGATGAAGTGCGGATCGATGTCATCAAGGGTAACGCCTCGGAAGTGGCCCGGATCAGCGGGGCAAAGGTAAGGACCAAGGGGGTGGACGCGGCGCCGGTGACGGTGGATCTGGAGGAAGTGGCCCAGAGCCTGGCCCTGAGGCGGAAAGGCACGGTGGTCATCACCGGCCCGGAAGACCTGGTGGTGGACGGCAGCCGGCGATTTGTGGTCAAGAACGGCCATCCCCTGATGTCCCGGGTGGTGGGTACCGGCTGCATGGCGGCTTCGGTGATCGGCACCTTTGCCGCGGTGGAGGCGGACCTGGCCGTGGCCGCGGCCGCGGGCCTGATCTGCTTCAACGTGGCCGGGGAGCTGGCGGCCGAGCTCTCGCCGGGGGCCGGCAGCTTCAAGGTGAAACTCTTTGACTGCCTGGAGGCGCTGGACGAGACGACCCTGGCGGAGCGGCGGCGAGTGAGCGGGTGAGGGGATATTATTTCATCACCGCGGCGAGCCTCAGCCGGGCCGGGAACGCGAGCGACGTGGCCGCGGCGGTGGCCGCGGGGGTCCGGGTGGTGCAGTACCGACAGAAGCAGGGGCACACCCGGGACCTGGTGGACGAGGCCCGGCAATTGCGGCGGCTCTGCCGGGACACCCGGTTCCTGGTGAACGACCGGGTGGATCTGGCCCTGGAGGTGGGGGCCGACGGGGTGCACCTGGGCCAGGAGGATCTTTCCTGCCAGGAAGCCAGGAAACTCCTGGGCCCTGACAAAATCATCGGGGTTACGGTCCACACGGTGGCCGAAGCCCTGGCGGCGCAGGCCGGGGGGGCGGATTATCTGGGGGTGTCGCCCATATTCGCCACCGTCACCAAGGCCGACGCCGGCGTCCCCACCGGGGTGGCGCTCCTGGCGGAGATCCGCCGGCGGGTGAGGCTCCCCCTGGTGGCCATCGGCGGCATCACCCTGGCCAAGGCGGCGGCGGTGATCGAGGCCGGGGCCGACGGGGTGTGCGCCGTCACCGCGGTGGTGACGAAAGCCGACGTGAAGTCTGAAATAGACAGATTTCAAAGGTTATTTCGACAATGCAGCCATAATGTTTTTTGATAAATTCTTATGGAAGAAGTGGGAGTAACAATTTATATTGTAGACCACATTCAATAATTTCAGGCATAGTGGAGGATTTCTTTGAATCCTGAGAGCTTTCAAGAAAGTTCGTCAGGTCGTCTTTTGCAGGTCGGCAAAGGAGAAGATGCCTATTGGTCTTTTATTCCGAATCCCTTACCGCCATCCCTCCCTTTAACCTCCGAGATGGTGTGCACTCTTTCCAATGCAGACCGCGCCTTGGGTGAACTCGCAGGCCTTGGGCGCACCTTACCGGCATTATTTATTAATCCGTTTATTCGCCGGGAAGCCGTGCTATCCTCGCGTATTGAAGGCACACAGGCTGATATTAAAGATTTATATGCTTATGAGGCCGGACAGAAACTTCTTTATACGGGTCTAAACCCTGCCTCCTTGGATTCAGACGTAAAAGAAGTAAAGAATTATGTGCGAGCCTTGGAATTTGGCCTGGAACGCCAGAAGACATTACCCGTTTGCCTACGACTCATTAGAGAAGTTCATGAAATATTGCTGGAGGGGGTAAGGGGAGAAAGAGCTACACCTGGCGAATTTCGCCGGTCTCAGAATTGGATTGGTTTACCCGGTTCAACTATCAAAGACGCAATTTTTGTCCCCCCTCCTACTCAGGAAATGAACGAAGCTTTGGATGTATTTGAGAAGTATCTTTATAGTGATAATTTATTTCCTCCTTTGGTACGGTTGGCTCTTATCCATTATCAATTCGAGGCGATCCATCCATTTCTTGACGGAAATGGACGCGTTGGCCGTCTGCTTTTATCGATCCTGTTAGCAAACTGGAATTTGTTACCGACCCCTTTACTTTATTTGAGTGCTTTTTTCGAAAAACATCGGAAGCAATATTCTGAACTGCTCCTTTCGGTTAGCAAATACGGATCCTGGCATGATTGGGTAATATTTGTTTTACAGGGAATAGAAGAACAAGCACGGGATGCATGCGTTCGGGCGAAGAAATTGCAGGATATTCAAATTGACTGGTATCAGAGACTTAAAAAACTCAATTATTCTGGATTAGTGTTTCAGTTGGCAGATACTCTGTTTACTGATCCTCTTCTGACAATTCCCCGCGCCCAGCGCCTTTTGGAATTGAAAAATTATCGCACTGCTCAATTATGCGTTGAAAAACTGGTAAAAGCTGGGATATTGGCCCAACCGGTTGAAAAGTATGGGAAAATATATCTTGCTATAGATTTCTTGGATTTAATGGGATTTGAGTGAAATTTAGGGCCATAGAATTGCACTTTTTGACCATAAAATACAATTTACCTCTGAAGATTTGTATCTGAATACAATTCTGATCCCCTTTTTGAGGTTAATATGTCGCACATGGCGTTTTTGTTTCCCGGGCAGGGTTCCCAGTACGTGGGCATGGGCCAGGACCTGTTTGAAGCCGACCCCGGCGCCCGGGAGTTGTTCGGTCTGGCGGAAGACACCATCGGCCTGCCCTTAAAGAGGCTCTGTTTTACCGGCCCCATGGAGGAACTGACCCTGACGGTGAACCTTCAGCCCGCGGTGACCGTGGTCAACCTCTGTTGCTACCGGGCCCTGGAAGCGGCCGGGATTAAGCCCGCGGCGGTGTGTGGCCACAGCCTGGGGGAGTACAGCGCCCTGTATGCCGCGGGGGTGTTGAGCGCCAAAGATACCCTTGCCGCGGTGGCCGAGCGCGGCCGGCTGATGCACCGGGAGGCGGAGAAATATCCCGGGACTATGGCCGCGGTTATTGGCCTGACGCCGGAGAAACTGAAGGGGCTGGTGCATCCCTTGACCAAGGAAGGCCCCATCGCCCTGGCCAACTTCAACACCCCGGTGCAGACGGTCATTTCGGGGTCGCCTGAAATGGTGGCCCGGGTGGGGAATCTGGCGAAAGCCGAAGGAGCCAAGGTCATCCCGTTAAAGGTCTCCGGGGCCTGGCACTCGCCGTTGATGGAGGAGGCCACCCGGGATTTCGCGGCATTTATGGCGACGCTGGATTTTAGGGCGCCCCGGCTACCGCTGTATCTCAACGCCACGGCGGCGACGGAGGCGGACCCGGGCACCCTGCGGGCGGCCATGGGCGCCCAGCTCACGTCCCCGGTACGCTGGGCCGAACTGATCCTCAACGTGAAGGCCGCGGGAGTGGACACCTGGGTGGAGGTGGGGCCCAAAAACGTCCTCACGGGGCTGGTGCGCAAGATCCTGCCCGGGGAGCCCGCCGAGAGTTTTCATAACGTGGAAAACCGGGAGAGCCTGGCGAAGTTTTTGGCGGCAATTTAGGAATTTTAGCGAGACCAGGGAACTCTGAGGCGAGATTTATGATCTCTCAATCAGAACCTATGATGAGGGCCGACGGCGCGGCTGGAGGGTAGATATGGGTAGCGCGGTTCTTGGTTCTTGAGGGGGTGAGGCCCAGGCGATGAAGCCAGGCATGCGGGTGGGGAAACGACTTATTCAGGGCTACAGCACATAACGAGCGTGAGTTATTATCAATTTTTCACTGCATCTGGAACGGCTGCCGTCTCAATCAAAACAATCCCGGGAAAATATGATTAATCAAAGATTGTCCTGAAATTTATGGATCATTTCTCAGGGGAGCTGGCTTCCTTACAGCATAAAATCATCGCGCCGATTAATATGAGAATAATGATAGTCATAATAACACCTCAATTTGTTATTTATATTTAAATAACATGTGGTAGACATTGGTTTATTGCTCTTTCGTCTCACATTGTTCGAGGCACATTTCAGATTCGCCCATGGTAATCATTAAGATAAAATAGAGTACACCTAAACAAAACCCAATTACTCCGCCAAAAAAGAAAATTAACCAAGTACTCATTGTTCCATCCTCCTTAATTTTGAGCTTGAATCTCCCTCAAGGTATCATCTTGTTTGGAGCCTTCGCCACCAACCATCCTTTTACGGGCACGGTAATCTTGAACCATGAGTTTCTCCTGAGGTTGGGGCACCGTAGCCGCCGGAAAGAGGGAAGATGATGATGATCCCTCTGGTTAGATCCAGAATAGCCGAAATGATTAAGATGATAATCGGGAAAAACCATGGTTTTCGCGCAGGGGAATTATCGGTTGTGCGGTCGGCAGTTATCCCCATGGCGCTCTCTTGCCGGACCCGGCACTTATCGGCTTAGCGGCAAAAGCGCGGATATGATGCGGATATCAGACCTGGGTGGGGCCGCGCCGGGGATATATCGGGCGCACCTTAACTGAGCGGAGCCGCCGATGGTGGGCTCAACATATCGAGAGGCTGAGGATGGCGAAAATTTTTGGCTTCGGGGTAAGGGTTGGATCAGAGCAGATAGTGTTTATTAGGCTGAAGGATACTGGCATCTTTGCAAGTATTCCTTAATCTGTTGGTTAAATCTTTTCAAATGACCACGGCTAACTTTGACTGATTTTCATTTCTGAAGTTCAAGGTGGACACCCGGTGGCTTTGAGCGATATGGAGAAAACCAATAGGGGTATTCCTTTGGGGTTGGCTATGCGAAGGGAGCCTCCTCTTGCCTCTTGAGCCAATAAACTTACGGAAATTATATTGAACAAAAGATTTGATTCTGCTAAATTAATACATAGGTAAGATCTAGGCAAACACAAGGAGACAGGACTATGATAAATGTCCTCTCCAAAGCAGTTAGGGTGGGGCTGCTGGGTCTCTTGCCTGTCCTGGTGCTGGCGACAATACTGGCAACGCATGCCCTTGCCGGAGATAAGGATAAAATTGTTAATGCTGATGAATCCCAGATCGCAATAAAAGGGTTCGATACTGTTGCCTATTTCACCGAGCATCGCGCCGTAAAAGGTAAGGAGGAATTCGAATTTTCGTGGGAAGGAGTTCGGTGGCTTTTTTCGAGTGCGGCTAACCGGGATCTGTTTGCGGCTGATCCGGAGCGCTTCATCCCCCAATATGGCGGACATTGAGCGGCAGCCATGGCCGCTGGCCGGGTGGTCAGCATTAATCCAGAAATCTGGAAAATTGTGGATGGCAAACTCTATCTCGCCAGTAGCAAGCAGGGGAGCGATAAGTTTGCTGAAAAACAGGCAGAAATTATCAAGAAGGCTGACCAGCAGTGGCAAAACATTCGGGGCCAGAATTAAATTCCCCGACCCATACGTTTCCGTTTGATCACCGACTGGTCATCCCATTGACCACTTTACCTCCGGCGGGCACCAGATTTTATCTTCAAGGCTCCAGAAGCCGGCCGAATCTGTTTCTAATTCACTTCAGCCCTGCCTTTCGAAGACCATCGATAATGGCGCTGCGATCCGCCGGATTGCGGAACACCGTGCCGTATGACTCGAGTTCGAAAAAAGGATCGAGCCGGAGGACCGACGCCGCCTCCGACGCCGCCTCTTCGGAGTGACCCAATTGGGAGTAAGCTGCGGCCAGAGCGATATGGCTGCCCAAGAAGTCGGGCTTACGCGCCAGGCCCCGTTTCAACAGGCTTAGCGAGTCCTCATATCGTCCTTTCAGATAATAGGCAAGGCCCAGGTTCATAAAAGTCCCCGGTGAAGTGTTACGATCAAAACGCAAAGAAGCCTCCAGCAGGCGAATTGCCTCCTCCGTTCTGCCTAAATAAAGCATGCCACTACCCAAGAATCTGTAACTTTGGGCATCGTTGGGATTGCTATCAATGGCTTGCTGCAATTCGCTGATGGCTAGATCATATTGCTCCTGGCTGATATAAACCCGGCCGAGCACCGCGTGAGCCTCGGCGTTAGACTTGTCGATCTCCAAGGCCTTTAGCGCCAGATCGTGGGCTTGCTGTAAGGCCTGATTGGGAAACTCGGTCCAACCGTAAATAGCGTCATCGAAATAAGTCAAGGCAAGGGCCACATAGGCGGAGGCATAATGGGGGTCTAACTTGATGGCTCTCTCGAACAGTTGCCGTGCCTGTTTGTTCTGCGAACGCTCTTCACGAAAGAAATACTCCATCCCGCGCAACTTATAATCGTAAGCGTCCAGACTTTCTGTTTTTTTCCGAATGGCGCGGGCCTGCTCCGCCTCGTCAATTTTGACCGCCAGTCTCGTCACAATGCTTTGGATGATCTCGTTTTGGATGGCAAAGAGGTCTTTTAAATCACGATCATAGCGCTCAGCCCAAAGGTGTTCCCCGGTAATGGCGTCAATAAGCTGAGCGTTGACCCGCACCTTCTTATCCATTTTTTGGACACTGCCCTCCAGCACATACCGAACCCCGAGTTCCTGGCCCAGTTCTTTAATTTTTACGGCTCTGCCCTTGTAAGTGAAGACCGTGTTGCTGGCAATGACAAACAATTCCCGGAATCTCGAAAGGTCGGTAATGAGGTCGTTGGTGAGTCCATCACTAAAATACCCCTGATCTGGGTCACCACTCAGGTTAGTGAACGGCAATACCGCGATTGAGGCCTTTTCGGGCAATGGCAACGGCTGCTTCTTACCAGGGTCAGATCGGCCATAAAAATTCCACATTATCAAGGCTGCTACCCCGAGAAACAAAACTGCGACAGGCAATGCAACCCAGGCCCGTGGTTTCAGCCTCGCGGCCTTCTCTCCGATTACCTTCCCCGCCGCTTCAGGTTCCATCAATACCCGATAGACACGCACCGGTTTCTCAATATTCTTGACCTCTTGCTCACCCAGATACTCATAGCCCAGGGGGAGCTTTTTCCCCACCTGGTCGTAAGCTGTCCCAGAAATGCAAATTCCTCCACCTCCAGCCAATTTTTCTATCCGGGCGGTGATATTTACGCCATCGCCGTACAGCCGCCCGTCCTCCTCGATGACATCCCCCAGGTTAATGCCGATGCGAAACTCCATCCTGCGGCTGTCTGGCATCTCAGCATTCCGAACTTTAAGATCCACTTGGATTTTTACGGCACAATCCACCGCATCCACCACGCTTTCAAACTCAGCCAGAATATTGTCACCGGGGGAGTCCACCACTCGGCCTCGATGTTGTTGGATTAGTTCCGTCATCACTTGCCGATATTTGTTCAGAGTCTGGACAGTAGCGAACTCGTCCTCACCCATCAGGAGACTATAACCCTTCACATCGGCGCTGAAGATGGCACTAAGTTTACGTTTGGCGTGCCCTGCCATGAAATTGCTCCTTCAAAATGGTGAAGACAGGTAGACGAAAATGATCTAGCCAATTTCTTAAATATACATGCAATATTTTCTCATAGATCACTCGAAAAGGGGTATCCAATTTTGGAAATCGAGAATTACCCAAATTGACCTATCCTAACTGAGATAGGCCTGTAGCGAATAACTTGCCATTATCTTCACATGTCAAAATGTGGCGATATCAACACGAGATATGAAGATTTCGGAGTAGAGATTTAGAAGGGGTTTAGAGCCTGCAGGTAATGATCTGCTTCCGGTGGTTCTTTGATCCAACTTTACTTCCCATCCATGATGGTTACGGGTTCCCAGTCGTCGGCGGGAGGGGTCTCGTGGTGCTTCTGGGCCAGGGTGATGTAGCGCTGGCAGGCGGCATCGCCGGGGCGCACTTCCAGGGCCTGGGCAAAGGTGGCCAGACTGTCGGCAAAGCGTTTCTCCCGGTAGAAGGCCAGGGCCCGGTGGTATAACTCCAGGTAGCGGGCCAGCTCCGGGTCGGGCTCGCCTTCGCCCAGCAATTCATAGATGTGGGCCGTGTGGGCCTTGCCCTTGACCCGGACCTGATCCACGTCCCGGAGGATGAAGCTGTTGTTGACGGCTTTGGCGGTGGCTTCGCTGATGAGGATATTGGTGCCGTAGTATTTGTTGAGGCCCTCCAGGCGGGAGGCCAAATTGACGTTGTCGCCGATGGCGGTATAGTCGAAGAGGCGGTCGGAGCCCATGTTGCCCACGGCCACGGGGCCGGTATTGACCCCCACCCCGACCTTGAGGAGGGGGCGGCCCTGCTCGGCCCAGTCCCGGTTCATGGCCTCCAGGCTGGCCACCATTTCGAGGGCGGCCCGGCAGGCCAAGAAGGGATGGTCCGACTGGATGAGGGGGGCGCCGAAGAGGGCCATGATGGCGTCGCCCATGTACTTGTCGATGGTCCCGGCATGGCTGATGATGATGTTGCTCATGGGATTGAGGAAGTCGTGGAGGAGGCTGACAAGGGCCTCAGGGTCCAGGTGCTCCGACATGGTGGTGAAGCCCCGGATGTCAGTGAAGAGTATGGAGATTTCCCGGCGCTCGCCTCCCAGACGCAACTGCTCGGGGTGTTTCAGCATTTCCTGGACGACGGTGGGGGCCACGTAGGATTCAAAGGTCTTGCGGATGCGCTCGCGCTCACGTTCCTCGGCCAGGAAGCGCTGCATGGTGACCCCGAGGTAGACCAGGACAATGAGGCCCAGGGGATAGAACAGCTCCAGTTGCAGGCCCTGGCGGGTGAAGAGAAAATAGTTGAGGCCCACGTAACCTTCCATGATAACGAGGGTGAAGATGAAGGCCCAGGCGGCGGAGAACCGGGGCAAGAGCAGGCCCAGCAGGACGGCAAGGGCCACCAGGATCAGTAGCATGACAACCAGGCCGAAGGGCGGGGTGCGGATAAAATTGCCCCGGAGCATGTTGTCCATGATGGTGGCCTGGACCTCGACGCCGGGGAAGGTCCCGGAGAAAGGCGTCACCCGGAGGTCGTAGATGCCCACGGCGGTAGCCCCGACGATGACGATTTTGTCCTTCAGGGCGTCGGCCGGCAGGGTGCCGTCCAGGAGGGCGGCGGCGGAATAGGTGGGGATGAGGCCTTCGGGGCCCAGGTAATTGATGAGCATGCGGCCATAGCGGTCCACGGGGATGGATTGGCGGCCCAGGCGGATCTCATCCACCCCCCAGCGGGACAGGCTGATGGCCATGGGGGCCCGCCCCTGGGAGTGGGACAGGGTCACGAGGGACATGGGGGCAAAGAATTCCCCGGCATACCTGACGGTCATGGGAAACCAGCGCACGGTGCCGTCGGGATCGGGAATCATGTTGAAATAGCCAGCGCCGGCGGCAGCCTTGGTGATCTCCGGGAGATTGCGTTCGATGGCGGTGGCGCCGACCAGGCGGACCTGGGAAGGTTTGGTGTCCAGGAGCCGCACCAGGTTATAGGTGGAGGCCTGGAGGAAATCAGACCCCAGAGGCTTTTCCCCCTCAAGTCCGCTGACCTTGCCGCCCAAGCTGCGGAAAAAAAACCCCAGGATGGTGGGGCACCCCTGCCCGATGACCTCGGTCAAGCGACGGTCCACGTCGGCCCGTTTTTTATCCATCTCCAGGAGTTTGAGGATTTCCGGCGAGACCCCGCGCCGGGCCAAGGCAGCGCTCAGTTCCGTAAGGGCCTGATAGGCCAGGGTTTGTTCCTTTTCGGCAAAGATGATGTCCAGGGCAATGACCCGGGGACCGGCCTGTTTCAGGCGGGTGAGGAGCCGGGCCATGTCCTCCCGGGACCAGGGCCAGCGGCCGACGGCCTTCAGACTGTTGTCGTCAATGGCCAGGATGGCTACTTGTCCGCCAGGCGGAAGAGAGCCCCGGAACCGGAACTTGAGATCGTAGAGCTTGAGTTCGAAAAACTCGCAGAAGGTGGGACGCCAGATGAGCAGGGCGGCCATCAGCAGGGTGACGCCGGCGATCCAGCGGGCGATGGGCGACTTAAAGAAAGCGGCCAGGCGGAGCATCATGGGTAGAACCCGGGTGCATCGAGGTCATGAAGCAGTGATCCCCTGAGGCCTGCTGCGGGGATTGGTAACCTATCCGCAAGGCGCCGGCCAGGTGGGGCTCGTCCATATAAAGCTAGCGCTATCATAAGGGGAGATTCGGGATAAGTAAATATTTTTGGAAGGCCCGGGGAAAATATTGCCGCTTTTCAGGAGACAACTTTAAGGTCAAAAGAAATCGGCCCCGTGATCTGGGTGAACACGGGGCCGCTATGAGCCCGGGGAGGAGGAGTCCCCGGAGGGGGGACTTTACCGGATCATCGGCAGGAGGCTTACACGCCCCCCCCGCCGTTCTTGGGACCACAAGGACCGGGGGCCGGGCCCTGATGGTTATTGCCCTGAGGCCCGCCTTGGAAAGAGGCGTTTATCGGGCCACCCGGATGGATATTTCCCTTGGGGGCGCATTTATCTTTCGGGTTGAACACCGCATTATTTATCCCCGTCGGGGGGCCACCGGGGTGACCGAGAATCTTCCCGGGGCCGTCTCCCGGACAATGTTCGGAGAGGAGCAGCCTGGGATTGGTGATGGCGGTGTGTTGGATGAAGTTAGTGACATTCGGTCCGTCATGGCCTTTGGGTTTGCAGAAGTTCTTGGCGAAGTTGAAGTCGAATTTACCGTCGTGGCCTTTGCGGGAATAGGAGTCCCGGTCACGATCGAAACGGTCGTCCCGATCGTTGGTTTTGCAAAAATCCTTATCGAACCGATCGTCCCGATCTTTGGCTTTGCAAAAGTCCTTATCGAAGCGATCATCCCGGTCTTTGGGCTTGTAACAATTTTTGGCGAAGTCGAAGTCGAATTTACCGTCGTGGCCTTTGCGGGAATAGGAGTCCCGGTCACGATCGAAACGGTCGTCCCGATCGTTGGTTTTGCAAAAATCCTTATCGAACCGATCGTCCCGATCGTTGGTTTTGCAGAAGTCCTTATCGAAGCGATCATCCCGATCTTTGGGCTTGTAACAATTTTTGGCGAAGTCGAAGTCGAATTTGCCGTCATGGTCCTTACGGGAATAGGAGTCCCGGTCACGATCGAAACGGTCATCCCGATCGTTGGTTTTGCAAAAATCCTTATCGAACCGATCGTCCCGATCTTTGGGCTTGCAGAAGTCCTTATCGAAGCGATCATCCCGGTCTTTGGGCTTGTAACAATTTTTGGCGAAGTCGAAGTCGAATTTGCCGTCGTGGCCTTTGCGGGAATAGGAGTCCCGGTCGCAATCGAAGCGGTCGTCCCGATCATTGGTTTTGCAGAAATCCTTATCGAAGCGATCGTCCCGGTCTTTGGGCTTGTAACAGTTTTTGGCGAAGTCGAAATCGAATTTGCCGTCGTGGTCTTTGCGGGAATAAGAATCCCGGTCGCAGTCGAAGCGGTCGTCCCGGTCCTTGGTTTTGCAGAAGTCCTTATCGAAGCAGTTGTCCCGGTCCCTGCGGCAGAAGAAATCCCGGTCGAAGTGGAAGTCGCATTTGTCGTGACGGTCTTTGTCGCATTTGTCTTTGTCGTGATGGTCGTCCCGGTCGCAGTTGTGGTCGTGATGGGGCGGCTTATGATCACAGGGCGGCGGAGGCGTAGGGCCATTTCCGGGGTTCGACGGGGGCTCCGTCCCAGTAAACTGCGGGTCCCGCGGGGGCGTATAAGGCGGGGTAAACCACGGCTCATAGTAGCCGGCACTTAATAGATCTTGCTTCGTAGTAATATCAGAGCCGGTCAGGCCGGTGGTGGGTGCACATCCCGTGATGCTCTCGGAGGGGGGACCGCCGCCGGTTTCCTCCTCGCCGTTTTCGGGGTTGCGCCTACAGATGTTCAGCCCGGTGCCCATCTGGTTGAAGAAGTGCCGTTTATCTTCATCGGAGATGGTCCAGGGCAGGGTGGGGGGGAGCCCCCGGCCCACAGAGGTGCCCTGCATGGCGTCCAAGAAGATCCAGTGCCCCCCGCCCGCGTTCCCGAAGGAGTAGGCGACCTTGAGGGCCCGCTGGTCCAGTTGGCCCACCTCTGGATAGACATTGCCCACCTGGAGGCGGCCCTTAAAATTCAAGATGTCCGAACTGTTGGGCTGGAGGCGAACGCCGAACTCGGTGCCTCGGATCCCCATGATGGCGGTTTGGGTCTTGACGACGAAATCAGGTTCGGCCGACTGATAGACCTTATTGACCACCATGAAGGCAATGCCCTTGAAGAGCTCGATGACCGCGTTGCGCTTGTTCTGGTCGGCCGTGTAGGCTTCGATGGCCACCCGGCTCTCCGGGGCAAGGGTCATGGTGGAATTATCAATAAAGGTAATCTGGGCCTTGGACAGAGACTTGGTCCGGAGCACATCGCCCGGCTGCACCGTATCATTGGTTTTTACGGGGGTGGCCGGAAGCTGCCCGCCCTTCAAGAGGTCGACCCGGCCTTCCACTTGGGTGAGGCGTCCGACCACGTCCGCCTGGGCGTCGGTCAGCGGCCCCAACTGGAGGGCCAGGATCACGAATACCACGCAGAAGAATGAAAATTTTCTCATAATCGAGCTCCTTTAGCGAACTAGGCACCCTGCTTCCCCCGATGGCCTGAGACCAAGACTTCCCGCCGAGAAGCAGTCTGGCGTGATGGTTTTTTATGACATATTAAATTAAATTAAATTATTAGGAGAAATAAACCTACATAACCCCCTGTGTATTGTATGTCTGCAATTTATGTGCCCAGGATAACTAATCAAATTAATTAGAAAAAACGAATTTGCTCCCCATGATTAATGTTAAGAAGAGTTAACATTATGTTTAAAGTTATTGACTGAAATAGAGGTTTCGCTGAATTAGCCTCCTCAACCCCGGGTCCCGGAAAGATTCACGCCACACCCCCTGGGGACCAGGCACCATCCGGCTTCCCAGGGAAACCGGCCCCGGGCCGGATGGCCGGCTCAAATAAAAGAGCCGGGTTGCCTTTTTCCTCAGGCAACCCGGCTGTCTCTTCCCACCTTATGAGACCCGTGGCTTTCCGTCCCCACCTTGCGATGGGTTTGGCTTTACTGAATAAATTTTGGTGGTAATCTAAAACACCGGTGGTTTTTTGTCCATAAGCCTTTATACCTAAATCCCTTTAGGTAAAAGTACCTAAAAACCGGGCCGCCTTGACAAACAGCCGGGCTGCCTCAGCATCACGGAGACCTGAGGCTTTCCGTCCCCGCGGCGCAGCGGGTTTGGCTTTATCCGGATATCCCGGTTGAGTCAGTATAGCTTAGCGCGCTGCATGCACCTCACGAGTCAAGAGTTGATTATCTCAAAAATACTGCAGACAACCCCCCCCTCGCCGCAACACGGTCGAGGGGGAGAGAGAAGTCAGGCTAACGCATAACTGCATAGGATAATGGTCGATCAAACGGATGCCAGGCATCCCGAGTCGCCGCCGCCATGCCCCTCCGGTTAGTAGCGGTAGGCGAGCTGACCGCCGGCGATGTGCCGGCTATACGTATAGATATTGACGTTGGAGTCATCCCGGATAAAGTACCAATGGACGCTCGCTTCCAGACCTTTGAATAATTCATACGTAAGTTGCATCCC
This sequence comes from Desulfobaccales bacterium, assembly GCA_052139855.1. Classification (GTDB taxonomy): domain Bacteria; phylum Desulfobacterota; class Desulfobaccia; order Desulfobaccales; family 0-14-0-80-60-11; genus 0-14-0-80-60-11. The sequence goes on along the minus strand of JBKQVS010000139.1, from coordinate 26,912 downwards.
CAGCATGGCGATATAGTCATGGCGTTTGGGTTCGGGGATCAGGGGCGCCCCGATGATGTTGCCCACGGTGGTGCCGTTGTAAAAGATGTTGTCATAGGGCTGGGTCGTAAGGTCGAGGAAGACATTGTATCTCAATTTTTCACTGATGGGATAGAGGAGCGAAAAGAGCAGATTGTAACTGGTGCTATCCCAGTTATTGCCGGTGGTGGTGTTGTGCAGCATCATAAAGCGGGCCTGGAAGAACCCCTGTTGGTTCTTGAAAAAGTAGTACATCCCGAGATTGCCACCCCAGACCTTGCCGCTGCGGTCATCCTGGGGAAAGAATACGGGGGTCCAATAGTATTGGCGATTAAACCGGGCCCCCACTTCCAGGCCGAGGCGCTCGGTGGCCAGGTAGAGATAGGTGGGGTTCACCAGAATGCCGGTGTAATATTTATCTGACGCCAGGTCCATATAGGTATAATTTATGGGCAGCCAGAGGCGGCTATTTTTGAAGCCGTAGGTGGGGGTTATGCCCACGAAGTGGTTCATGATGTCATAACCCTGCACGGCGGGGTGAAAATTCTGGAAATAGGCGTATTGGGTCAAAAGGCTGAAGGGACCATCGGGTAAGATCGTATAATCCATGGCGGCGGTCTGGGAGAACACGGCGCTGGCCTTCCCGGAGACCGTGGAGACTGTGGCCCCTGAGCCGGGGGTCAGGGTGACGTTGGAGTCGTAATCAAAGCCGGTCCCGACCGTGATGTGGAAGGGACGCTGTTCCTCGGCCCGCTCGTTCAGGACCTCCATGTAGCGCTGGGCGAAATCCGCGGTCTGGCTCCGGGGGTTAAGCGCAATGCTCTTCTCCATGGACTGTCTGGCATCTTTGACGCGGTTCAGGGCGGCCAGGGCCAGGCTGGCCTGGAACGTGGCCTCCTGGGCCACCTTGGGATCGGCCTCGGCCTTGGTGAAATACTCCAGGGCTTCTTTATATTTGCCCTCCTTGGTGGCCGCGACGCCCATCAAAAAGGAGGTCTGACCCGGCTCGTAGCCGGAGGCCAGCAGGGGCTGCAAGAGGGGTGTGGCTTCTTTGGGCTGGTCCAGGGCCAGGCAGGTGTCGGCCAGCATCAATTGGGCCGGCTGAAAATCCGGCTTGAGACGCAAGGCTTCCTGCAAATATTCTTTGGCCTTGGTGTAGTTGAGCATAAGCCGGTAAACTTGTCCGAAGAGAAACGCCTTTTCCGGGGTATGCGTGCCTTTGTTCCAGGCCTGGGTCAGTTGCGCCAAGGCCTCGTCGTAATTCTCCTGTTCGATGTTTTTGACGGCCTGCTGCACCAGCACGTCGTCATAAGGCGTAATTGCCAAGCTCGCCTGAGTTCCGAGCGCGAGCACCACCACGATGCATCCCAAAATTAAGAAGGTACGCCAAGTCATCATCCCCCACCCCCATTAGTTACAAGTTACTGTCCCCCACAGAATTTTGCAGACATACAATAGCACGTTGGTGTATCATGTAAAGAGCTTTTTGGGATTTATTTAAAAAAATTCAACTATAATATCATTATTAACAAGCAAGTTCGGCCACCGTCAGCAGTTGAATTCCTGAGATACAGGCGGTTTGGCTGCGGCGGGTTCCCAGAGGGGCGCGGGTTGGGGGGTGGTCTCTGGGGGGCTTAGGAGTCCATGAGGAGAGCAAATGGTAACGGAACTGGAAGAAAGGTCCCAGGTCAAGGCCAAATTTTCCCGGGATTTGGCCACCGTGCAGGACAACCTGAAGGAGTTGGCCAGCCTGGCGGCTGCCGCCATAGAGCAGAGCGTCAGGGCCGTGCTGACCCGGGACCGGGACCTGGCCCGCCAGGTGATCGCCGGGGACGTCGCGGTCAATAGCCTGGATGAGACCATTGACCGGGAATGCGTCCGCCTGATCGCCTTGTTCCAGCCGGTGGCCGGGGATCTGCGCCAACTCATGGCCGTGGACCATATCATTAGCGAGTTGGAGCGGATCGGCGACTCCGCCACCAACATCGCCGAAGAGGTCTTCACCCTGGCCCAGCAGCCGCCCCGGCCCCTTCATCCCAGTCTGGCCCACATGGCCCAAAGCGTCCAGGGCATGATCCGCCAGAGTCTGGAAGCCTTTTTCCGGAGCAATTCCCACCTGGCGCGGCAGGTCTGCATCGCGGACGACGACGTGGATGGTTTGGACCGGGCCATCATCCAGGACCTGATCCAGGAAATGGCCGGGGCCCCGGAAGCCATCATTCCCGGGCAGAGCCAGATCAACATCGTGCGCAACCTGGAGCGGGTGGGAGACCACGCCACCAATATCGCCGAACAGGTGGTGTACATGGTGGAGGGGCAAAGCGTGCGGCACCGTTGCCAGGGGTAGGCGACCGGGGCGGCGAGGCATTTCCTGCAGGGCAAAAATCCCTCAGATCTCTTGACAAATCCCCCTGTTATTATTAACTTAAAAGATTGAAAATGGAACAGAGCCGCGTCATGGAACTCCTGGGGGAGCGGGATACCTGGGTCCTCAAAACCGTGGTCGCCCAGTACATCGTTACCGGGGAACCGGTGGGGTCGCGTACTGTGGCCAAGACTTCGGGCCTGAACCTCTCGCCGGCCACCATCCGTAATCTCATGCTGGACCTGGAAGAGCGGGGCTACCTTAGGCAGCCGCACACCTCGGCTGGCCGGATCCCCACTCCCAAGGGCTTGCGGTATTACGTGGACCGGATCCTGCCGGTCTCGGTATTGGGCCGATCCATGCAGCAGCAGATTAAGGAGGGCTTCTCGCCGCCGGCCCATGAGCCGCAGGAGTTATTCCGCCAGGCCTCCCGGGTGCTGTCCCTGGTGAGCGGACATCCCGCCCTGGTGCTGGGCCCCCGCCCCCAGGGCATCCGCCTCAAGCATATCCAGTTCATCAACCTGAGTGGCGATGGGGTACTGACGGTCCTGGTGTCCCAGGATAATCAGGTGCAGAACCGATTCGTGCGCACCGAGAGCCGGTTTCCCCAAGAGGTGTTGGACCGCTTCAGCCGGTACCTCAATGAGCTGTGCCAGAACCTGACCCTGGGGGAGTCCCGGCAACGGATCCTGGCCACGATGGAGAAAGAAAAGAATCTGTTCGACAAGATGGCCTCCCAGGCCCTGAGCCTCAGCCGGCAGGCCTTGCAGCAAGACGAGTCGGAAGAGCTGTACATCGAGGGCACCAGCCATATCCTGGATTACCCGGAATTCACCGCGGATGTGGACAAGGTTCGGAGCATCTTCAGGGCCTTTGAAGAAAAGCACCATCTGGTCACTTTGCTGGATCAGACCATGGCGGCCCAGGGAGTGCAGATTATTATCAGTCCGGAGGAGCAATTTCCGGAGATGCAGTTGTCCCTGGTGGCCACCTCCTACGGTTTCCAGCAGACGCCGGTAGGCAGCCTGGGGGTCATCGGGCCCATGCGGATGGATTACGCCCGGCTGGTTCCCATTGTGCGGTACACGGCCTCGCTGGTCACCGGGCTGCTTACCAAGGGCCAGACGTGAGTTTTTCGCCCCGGGGGCCGGGTCCGTCTCGGGCGACCCGGCGGCCAGGGGTTAATTTTTTCCCGATTTTCCCAATGCTTCATATTTTTTATAAGTGTTTTAGGTGGTTGGCGGTATGACAAGGAGAAGAGGCGTTATGACCTTAAAGGGATCGCATGACTCCGGGTCCCGGCAGGAGAAGACCGGACCAGAGGTCCGCCATAAGTCCCCGGAAAGTTCGGGGGACCTGGCGGAATTGCAGCATAAGCTGGAGGAGAAGACGCAAGAAGCGGAAGAGAACTATACGCGCCTGCTGCGGCTGGCCGCGGATATGGAAAATCTGAAAAAGCGCCAGGAGCGGGAACGGGCGGAACTGCTGCAGTTCGCCAACGAGAACCTGGTCAAAGAACTCCTGCCCGTGGTGGACAACCTGGAGAGGGCGTTAGAGCACGGCCGGCAGTTGGAGGCCCCGGAAGCGTTATTGGAAGGTATCGAGAGGGTTTACCAGGGTTTTCTCAAGGCCCTGGAGAAATTTGGGGTCACGCCCTTTGAGAGCGTGGGCCAGCACTTCGACCCGGCTTTTCATAACGCCATGATGCAGGAAGAGGCACCGGGAGTCCCGGACTGCCGCGTCATCAAAGAATTACAAAAGGGCTATCTCATGAACCAACGCCTGCTGCGGCCGGCCATGGTAGTGGTGGCCCGGAATACCCAAGACGAAAATACTTCATGTCAGCAAGACTGACGGTTCAGGAGGAGAAATAAATGTCCAAAGTTATCGGCATCGATTTAGGCACCACCAATTCCTGTGTGGCCATTATGGAAGGTGGGGAGCCTAAGGTCATCCCGAATGTGGAGGGGACCCGCACCACCCCTTCCGTGGTGGCCTTTACCGAAAGCGGCGAACGGTTGGTGGGGCAGATTGCCAAGCGCCAGGCCATCACCAACCCTTTAAATACCGTATTTTCCGTCAAGCGGCTCATCGGCCGGAAATTCAGCGACCCGGAAGTGCAGCGGGACCTGAAGATTCTGCCCTACAAGATCGTCCAGGCGGAAAACGGCGACGCGCACATCGACATCAGGGGCAAGGTTTATTCCCCGGCCGAAATCTCGTCCATGATTCTCACCAAGATGAAGCAGACCGCGGAAGAGTATCTGGGAGAAAAGGTGACCGAGGCGGTGATTACCACGCCGGCCTACTTCAGCGACGCGCAGCGGCAGGCGACTAAGGACGCCGGGCGCATCGCCGGGCTCGAGGTTTTGCGGATCATCAACGAGCCCACCGCGGCGTCCATGGCCTACGGCCTGGATAAAAAGAAGGACGAACGCATCGCGGTGTTCGATCTGGGCGGCGGCACCTTCGACATCTCCATCCTGGAGATCGGCGAAGGCGTCTTCGAGGTCAAATCGACCAACGGCGACACCCATCTGGGCGGCGACGACTTCGACCAGCGGGTCATCGACTTTCTGGCGGATGAGTTCATGCGGGAACAGGGCATCAACCTGCGCAATGACAAGATGGCACTGCAGCGTCTGAAAGAAGCGGCGGAGAAGGCCAAGATGGAGCTTTCCACCTCCATGGAGACCGAGGTCAACCTGCCGTTCGTCACCGCGGACGCCTCCGGTCCCAAGCACCTGCTCATCAAGCTGAGCCGGGCCAAGCTGGAGGGCCTGGTAGCGGAGTTGATCGACAAGATGACGGGACCCTGCAAGCAAGCTTTACAAGATGCCAAGGTGACGGCCAAGGACATCGACGAAGTCATCCTGGTGGGGGGCATGACCCGCATGCCCAAGGTCCAGGAGAAGGTCAAGGAGATCTTCGGCAAGGAACCCCACAAGGGAGTGAACCCGGATGAAGTGGTGGCGGTGGGGGCGGCCATTCAGGCCGGGGTCCTCAAAGGGGATGTGAAGGATGTCCTGCTGCTGGACGTCACCCCGCTGTCCCTGGGGATCGAGACCCTGGGAGGGGTGTTTACGAAGATCATCGACCGCAACACCACCATCCCCACCCGGAAGAACCAGGTGTTCTCCACCGCGGCGGACAACCAGACCGCGGTGACCATCCACGTACTCCAGGGCGAGCGGGACATGGCCGGGGATAACAAGACGCTGGGGCGGTTCGAGCTGTTCGGCATTCCGCCGGCGCCCCGGGGCATCCCCCAGGTGGATGTCACCTTTGACATCGACGCCAACGGCATCGTGCAAGTCTCGGCCAAGGATATGGGTACCGGCAAGGAGCAATCCATCCGCATCACCGCGTCCAGCGGCCTCTCTGAGGAAGAGATCAAGAACCTCATCAGGGATGCCGAAACCCACGCCGAGGAAGACCACAAGAAGCGGGAGCTGATCGAGGCCCGCAACCAGGCCGACACCCTGATCTATACCACCGAAAAGACCGTGACCGACCTGGGGGACAAGGTGGACGCGGCCACCAAGAGCGACATCGAAAGCCACATCGCGGCCCTCAAGACCGCGGCGGAAGGGAGCGACCCGGAGGCCATCAAGCAGAAAAGCGAGGAGCTGATGAAGGCCTCGCACAAGCTGGCGGAACAGATGTACGCCAAGACCGGCGCGGCCGGCCCGGGGGCGGACCCGGGGGCCGGGGCGGGCGCGGGCGCGGGCGCGGCCCATGGCCACGAAGAGAAGGCCAAGAAGCCCGAAGAAGAGGTGGTGGAGGCCGAATTCGAGGAAGTGAAGTAGAACTGGAGCAGCATAGACACCCGAGAGAGGGGGCAGGGGGTTCCCACAGGCGAGACGCCTGTGCTACCGGTCCCCCGCCCCCTCTCTGCGTTCCTCCCCCAACCCCTGAGCGGGGCGGGTGAGGTGAGGGCGAGGCAGTTCCTGACAAAAAGTATCGGGAAGGCCCAAAGTTTTGCCGTTATGGCAGATGCTCCAAGAACTTTAATCCCGCCCCTCTTTGCCAAAGGGGGGAACTGAGTGAATTTTTTTTAAGGTCCCCCTGTGAACAGGGGGGATTTCAAAAGCTAACTATCAGAAGTGATTTTTGTCAAAGGTTATAAATAAACTTAATCCAGCCTGGCCCTTAATTTATGCTCTCTATCCAACTCCTGCGAAGGCCACCGTTATGATGCGAAAACTCGCGGTTCTGTTCCTGCTCATGGCGCTGCTGCCGGCCTGCGCCACCACACCGCCCCCCATTCCTGCCGGGGGGTCGGGTTCCCAGGTCCGGAAGACCGAGACCGGGCTGTTTCAGGAAGCCGAAGCCAGCTACCAGCGCCAGGCCTATCGTCAGGCGTATCGGCAATATGCCGATTACCTGGAGCGCTATCCCCAGGGGTCCCGGGCCATGGAGGCCCGGCTCCGGGCGGCTGAGATTGCGGGTCTCCTGGGGGACTGGCAAGGGTCTCTGAGGCGCTACCAGAGCATTTTAGCGCGCCAGCCTCAACCGGAGGTGGCGCTGAAGGCCCGTTACGGCATCGGCCGGGCCTGCTTCAAGCTGGGGGAGTACCAGCAGGCGACCCAGGTATTGGACAACCTGACGGCGGCCTCGGACCTGCCCCGGTCAGTGTGGTTTTCCACCCAGGCCCTGATGGCCGAGATCGCCTTGAAACAGGGCCAGGTGCCCCAGGCTTTTGCCCGCCTGCGTCTGGCGGCCCAGGATTTGGCCTCGGGGGACCCGGAGTGGTTTGAGGACCTGAAGACCCGCCTGCTGGAACAGGCCACGGTTGCGGACCTGGAGCAACTGGCGGCCCTTTACCGGGATAATCCCCTGAGTGCGGCCCTGCTTCTGCGGCTGGCTCGCCGGTCCCAGGACGCCGGCCAATCGGAGGAGGCCCGCAAATGGGTGGCCACCCTCAAAGAGCGTTTCCCCAACAGCCCGGAGGCGGCCGGGGCCGAGCGGCTCCTGACCGGGGGCAAGGTGGAGGTGGGCTGCCTCCTGCCCTTGAGCGGCCAGTTGAGCGGCATCGGTTTCAGGGTGCAGCGGGGGATGGAGCTGGCGGCCAAAGGGGCCCAGGTGAAGCTGGTTTTCCGGGATACCGGCACGGACCCGGAGACCGCGGCTACGATCACCCGGGAGCTGGCCCAGGATGAGAGCGTGCTGGCCATTCTGGGACCCCTGTCGTCGGCCGTGGCCCAGAGTGCGGCGGATGCGGCCCAGGCGGCGGCGGTGCCCCTTATCGCTTTGTCCCAGAAAGACGGCCTCACCCAGACCGGTACCTGGATATTTCAAGCCTTTCTGACGCCCCGCCAGCAGGTGCGGGCCCTGGTGCGCCAGGCGCTGGGTATGGGGATCAAACGCTTCGCCATGCTCTATCCCGACTCCTCCTACGGGCGGACCTTTGCCCAGAATTTTCAAGAGGAGGTGGCGGCCGCAGGGGGTGAACTGGCGGCCCAGGCCTCCTACAGCCCCGGCTCCCAGGAGTTCGGGCCGACCCTGACCGCCCTGGCCGAGAGTTTTAAGCCCCAGGCGGAAGGAGCGGCAGCGGCCACCGCCCTGTTTGTTCCCGACGACGCCGTCAGCGTGGCCGCCATCGCGGGGGGACTGGCCGGGACGCCTCTCAAGGGCGTCCAACTGCTGGGCACCAATCTTCTGAACAGCACCAAAGTCCCGGCAGAGCAGATGACGGCCCTGGAAGGGGTCATCTTCCCCGACGCCTATTTTGCCGGGGACCCCAACCCCGAGGTGCAGAAATTTATTACCAACTACCGGCAGCAGTACGGCGAGGACCCGGACTATCTGGCGGCTCAGGGTTATGCGGTGTTCCGGGTGATGGCGCGGGTGGCGGAGTCGCCCCAGGCGCTGAGCCGGACGGCGCTGCCCCAACAGTTGCTGGCGCTGAAGGGGGTTCCGGGCCTGCCCTGGTTCCAGAGGTTCAACGCCCAGCGGGAGGAAGAGGCGGCGCTGTATCTCCTGACGATCTCGACCGGGTCCGTGCAGATGGTCCCGGCGCCCTCCGGGAACGAGCCGCGCCAATGATTACCCGGGTGCGGGGATTCCTGGTTGGCCATGCCAATGATTTCGAGAATCTCACGGGGTGCACCGTGATCCTCTGTCCGCCCGGGACCATGGGGAGCGCGGATATCCGGGGTTCCGCGGCCGGGACCCGGCAGATGGACGCCCTGGTGGGCCTGCACGTGGTGGATGAAGTACACGGGGTCTGCATCGCCGGCGGCAGCGCTTTTGGGTTGGACGCAGCGGGGGGGGCCATGGAGTTTTTGGAAGAGCGGGGCCGGGGGTTCGATGTGGCCATCACCCGGGTGCCCATCGTCCCCACCGCGGTGATCTATGACCTGGCGGTGGGCAACTGCCGGCGACGTCCGGACAAGGCCATGGGCTATGCCGCCTGCCAGGCCGCCACAGGCGAACCCCAGGGAGACGGCAGCGTGGGCGCCGGCGTGGGCGCGACCGTGGGCAAGCTGTTGGGGGTGCAACAGGCCACCAAGGGCGGTTTGGGCACCAGTTTCCTGGAAGGGCCCGAGGGCCTGCAGGTGGGGGCCCTGGCGGTGGTCAACGCGTTTGGCGATGTGGTGGACCCGGGGACGGGGACCATTCTGGCCGGGGCACGCCGGGACCGCGACAGCCATGAGTTCGTCAACACCGCGTCGATGCTCCGCCAAGGCTTTGTGCGGACCAAGTTCGGGGAGTTCAACACCACCATCGGGGTGGTGGCCACGAATGCGAGGCTCACCCGGGAACAGGCCCAGAAGGTGGCCCAGATGGGCCACAACGCTCTGGCCCGCTGTATCCGCCCGGTCCACACCCTGTTTGACGGTGACGTGGTGTTCGTTTTGGCCAACCCCGAGATAAGCGCCGATTTGCACGTGGTGGGGGTGCTGGCGGAAGCCGCCCTGGAGAAGGCCATCCTGGGGGCGGTCAAGAGCGCCACCGGCCTGGGAGTTTTACCCGCCTACCGGGAGGTGTATCCGGGCGAGGGCGGGCCGCGCAGCTAATTCTTGCCATCCATTGGCCTCTTGCAGGGGCTGTCTGACCCACCACTCCAGCGAAGCCGCGGAATTCGGGGAACTCTATGGCGCAAAGAATTGCGGTGGACCTCATCGTTTTTGATTTAGACGGCACCCTGGCCGACACTTTGCCGGATTTGACCGCGGCCGCGAACTTTGCCCTGGGGCGTCTGGGGCTGCCGGGACACTCGCCGGCGGCGGTTCGGGGGATGATCGGCGGGGGGGAGCGGAAACTGATGGAGCGGCTGCTGGGGCCGGCGCATCAGGACCGGGTGGAGGAGTGCCTGGAGCTTTATCTGGATCACTACACCCGCCACAACGGCGAGTTGACCCGGGTATATCCCGGGGTGCCGGAGACCCTGGCGCGGGTGTCCGGGAAGAGGTTGGCGGTCCTGTCCAACAAGCTGCAACGCCTGACCCAGCAGGCTCTGGAGGCGGTGGACCTCGCCCGGTTTTTCACGGCCATCCGGGGGGGCGGCGGCGGCCTGCCCCTGAAGCCGGCGCCCGAGCCGCTGTTGGCCCTGGCCGCGGCCCTGGGGGTGGGGCCCTCCTGCAGCCTGATGGTGGGGGATAAGATTGCGGATATTAAGACGGGGCGGGAGGCCGGCGCCTTTACCGCGGCCGTCACCTATGGCTATGGGGACCTGGACGGCCTGAGGGGGGCGTCTCCGGATTTTCTGCTGGCGCGGTTTGGCCAATTGCCCGACATTCTGGCCGGGTGAGGCATGGGGGGCGCCGGACGCGCTCCGGGCGCGGGCCCAAAAAATGCCGGATTCCCGGCGGGTCCGGCCGGGGATTAATCCGGCGGGGGCAGGGGGCCGGGGGCCGCAATTTTGTTTGACAGAACCGGCATTGCTGCATATATTCTCCTTAAGAATGGCGGTGTAGCTCAGTTGGTTAGAGCATGCGGCTCATATCCGCAGTGTCCGGGGTTCAAATCCCTGCACCGCCACCACCAATTACTTTCAGTCCTTAATTTAAGGAGATGGGGGAACATGAAAAAACTCATTACGTTGGCCAGTGTTGGCGTTTTCCTGCTGAGCCTCCAGGGAATTTCTCTCGCCCAGGGAAAACCCCCGGCGACCCCGGCCACTCCGGCCGCTCCGGCCAGCCCGGCAGTGCCGCCGGCTGTGGAACCGCCCGCGACCGCCCCGGCGGAAACGCCGGCAGCCCCTGAAGCGAAAGGGGCTAAGAAGACTGCGAAGACTACCAAGAAGACCACCAAGAAGACCACCAAGAAGGCCAAGCCGACCAAGAAGACTAAGAAGGCCCCGAAGTGTCCGCCACCCAAAGCGGAGGAATAAAAATTCAGCAGTCCGCGCCGCGGCTCGGGGTTCGATCCGGGCAGGATCGAAGCCCGGGTCAGGGCGCCTAGCTCAACGCGGAAGGGAGGGTGCCCAAAATCGCCATGAAAAAATTCATAACCCTGGCCAGTGCCGGGTTATTGCTTTTTAGCCTGCAGGGAGCCAGGGCTCAGCGAGAGGTGGAGCCGCCGGCAGTACCCCCCATGCTGGAGGGCAACAGGCCGCTGGCCCAGCCGGAAACGAAGGAACCGGCCACGCTCAAGCAGACGGAAGAGGGAAAGGCAAAACCCAAGGCCAAAACCAAGGCAACGGCTGGCAAAAAGACCTCTAAAAAGACTGCGGCCAAGAAAGCGGTCTGCAAGAAACCCTCAAAAGTCGCCAAGAAAAAAGGCCCGAAAGACCAAAAGAAGAAACCCTTGGAAGCAGCGCCCACGCCGCAGGTTGGCCCTGGAGAAGGTTAAGGATTGCACGGCACCTATTTGCCTCAGTCAAGGAGGGTAAGCCCATGAAATATAGGGGTAGAGCGTGTGTCGCAGTGCTGGTGATGCTCTTGGCTCTGGCCACGTCAGCCCTGGCCGCTGAGAAAGGGTATTTGTGGGAAGGCAGCCAGTGGAAAGACATGACCACAGACATCAAGGTGGCCTATGTCAAAGGGATCGGCAATATGGCGGATTTTGAAGCCGCGGCGCCGGGTTCCGGGCCGGCCCCCTGTATCGCCAAGGGCTTTGTCGACGAACTGAAGACCAAAACCATTGCCCAAGTGATCGCTGAGGTAGATACGTTCTATAAAGAAAATCCTACCAAGGAGAACCTGCCGGTGGTGGCGGTGATCATGCAGCGCTGCACCAAGCTGTGCGCCCCGACGGCGGGGAAAAAATGATGCGGGCCGCGATTATCCTATTAATGGTGGGGTTCGCGGTGGGCGCCCTGGCGGCGACGGCCCCGGCGGTGGACACCAACCAGGCCTTTTTGTGGAACGGGGTTCATTGGCAGCAGGTAACCACGGAAGGCAAGGCCGGATATATCTTCGGCATCGGCAACCTGGCGGACTACGAGGTGGCGGCATCCAAGAGCAGGAAGCTGGGTTGTATCTCCCAGGCCTTCGTGGATGATTTGAAGACGAGAACGGTGATGCAGATCATCCAGGACGTGGACAAGTACTATCAGGACAATCCCGGGAATTTGGGCACCCCAGTGATAGAGGTGGTTCTGGGGCGGTTGGCCAAGGCCCCTCCGGTGGAGGCTCAGCCGGGGACGACGCAAAAATGAAACAGGCGGCTAGCATCATTATGGTTGGGGCGCTCCTGGTGGGCGGCTGCTCCGGCATGACCCCGACCCAACAGCGGGTGTTGAGCGGCGGCGCCATCGGCGCCGGCAGCGGCACCCTGATCGGCTGGGCCGCCGGATGTCCGGCCTGCGGCGCCGCCATCGGCGGGGGAGCCGGACTGCTGGGAGGGTATGCTTACGACCAGTATGAGAAATCCCAGGGCCGGCCATGAGGGCATCTCCTTCATATTCCGGGTAACGTCGCGGTGAGGCGGTTCTTCACCCTGACCTTCACCTTCCCCTCCCTACCGTGTGCGGGTCCCCTCTCTTTTGGGCCCCCGGGTCCAGGACCCCTCCAACCACAGCCGGCTGTTGGCGCAACTGATGGCGACCTGTGGTTGAGCACCTTAACAATCATGGAGAGGACGCTATGAAAAAGGTGGTTATCCTGTTAGTGGTAGCAGGTCTGGTTTTTGGGGGCTGTTCCAGCATGAGCCCCACCCAACAGCGGGTGTTGAGCGGCGGCGCCATCGGCGCCAGCAGCGGTGCGCTCATCGGCTGGGCGGCGGGTTCGCCGGCGGCCGGCGCCGCCATTGGGGGAGGTGCGGGGCTGTTGGGCGGATTTCTCTACGACCAGTACGAGAAATATCACGGCCGATAAGCAGGACGAGGACAACCGCCGACGGTTAAGCAGGCGGCTCGCCAAGGGGTCTTACCAGCGGCTGGAGGGATTGATTATCCCAGAGATCAGCAGCCGGCGGGCTGCCAAAGCCGGCGGGATCAGCGCTCCGAGATATGAGACTCGTTAGGAACAGAAGCCGGATTGGCAAGGGCTGCCGAGGCATTGAGGCAGGGAGACCGTCAAGCCGGGAAGCCATCCAGGAAGGAAGGTCACATGAGAAAAGAATTGCTGCTACTGATGCTGGCGGCCCTGCTCTTGCAAGCCTGCGCCGAGACAGACAGCTACTCCCGGAACCGGCGAGATTCGATGATCGACCTGGCCAGAACCTGTGCGACCTGCGGCGGCTCCGTCTCGGATAATTATTTCGGCGGCAGCGCGTTTAAAGCCGTGGGGCCCGGGAATTATTGAGCCGGGGGCGGGCAGGGATCGGGCCGGTTTTCCACCCGGCGGCCCGAAGAAGGAGAGGCCTGGGCCACTCCCAGCGGGGGCAATTTTGCCTGGGAGCGCCGGGCGCCGAGGCTGGGCCCAGAGGCCTGTTTCCTGAGAGAAGAACCGGTGGGGGCGATCAGGTTTCAGCCGCCAACCGGGGCGCGTGTGGGCGATTGCAGCCAAGTTGACTTCTGCCCTCAGGCTTTTCCCCAGGGGCAGTTTAGGTGTTTGGCCCGCTTAATTCAGTACCTTCCTCCCGATATTCAAGTATTCCCCTGATATTTTTCCCCCTCAGAGTGTCATAAAAAGTGAGAGAAGAACAGGTAACGGATGACTTTCCTGGCACGGCAGGCTGCCGCCAGAGACCAACTGACGGAACCGAACTATGATGCAAAGAACTTTCATCGTCATCGTGGCGCTTATAACGGGTCTGATATTTTTTGCAGGCGCCGCCACCTCTTTTGCCGAGGCACCAAAGCCCGCCACCTCTCAGCAGCACCCTGCGAAAAAACCGCATGCTAAAAAAAACAAGGGGTGACAAGTGAAGAAGAAGACTGCCAGTTGGCGGAAATCAAGCACGCAGAAAAAAGCGCCAGGATCGAAGTCATCATAGGCAGGCCGCAGTAATTGCCGGAGAGCAGTTGAGGGAGGGGGGCAGGTTCAGCGAAGTTCCTCCCTGGCGGCGCATCAGGGATGCAGATAAATTTTGGTGAGTTACCTTAGGTGACCGGAGACGAAAAATGAACCCAAACGAGGGTCAGAGACTGCCAGTCAGGTGCGGCGAATCGAGAGCAAAGGTAAGCAGCTTTGGGGGTATGTTGATTTCTACGCTGATAATGGGATTTGCATTAGTCATGATAACCGTCTTCGCGTCATTGACTTTGTTAGGTAAGAACCTGATCAAGTAGATGATAGCGATAGGTTTGTGATTTTATTTGGGAAAATGAATAAATATCTTTATTTTATTATTATTGCCTTGTTTGCGCATGTCTTTGCAGGGCAGGCTGACGCGGTTGATATATTCAAGGAGTATGAAAAAGTAATTTGGATTGACCAGGTAAAGCAGGTTGGAATCGCCTATCAGGATGGTAAGAAGCTTTTTGAATTTCCTGTAGTAACCGGCGATGACGTGACGACAACAAATCCGGGGATTTATGCGGTAAAATTGAAGGACCCGAATTATTATTCAAATACCTACGACACGCCGATGCCTTACTCCATATTTTTCGATCTTAAGGGGAGAAAGGCCATCCATGAAGGAGAAGTGCCGCCGCCGGCCGTAAAAAAGGAATTAGCCACGCACGGGTGCATCCATGTTGCGCCACCCTACATCGAGAGGTTGTATGAGTGGGCGGATGAAGACAACACCGCGGTGGTAATCTCGGGATGGAGAACGGGCGATTGAATCGGGTCCATTGATCCATGCCGGTTGGCGATCAAAGGGCTCTAGTCTGTAGCCGCAGGCTTTAGCCTAAGCCGGCACAGGCGAGACGCCGGCGCCCCTGGTTTGACTGCGGCCTGGTATCCGTTCCCCCTTTATCCATTTTTTCATAAGTAAGCCCAAGCGTCGCGGGTGGATAACTCACACCCGTAAAGTCTATTGCCTCCCGGCATGGACATCTGTTACCCGAGGCCGACTCAGGCCACAATTCTTGGGAAAAAATTATTCTGAGACTGCCCGGCTAAGGCTTGCGGTTTTTGGCAGAGCCGGCTCTTTTCAGGTAGACCATCAGGACGGCCAGGGCGGCGGGGGTGACCCCGGAGATGCGGGTGGCCTGCCCCAGGGACCGGGGCCGCACCTGCTTCAATTTTTCCCGGATTTCGCCGGAAAGCCCCGGCACCTCGTCATAGTCGAAGTCCGGGGGGATGGGCTTGCCCTCGCCCTGGGCGAATTTTTGGGCCGTCTCTTCCTGGCGCTTGATGTAGCCGTCATACTTGTGGCGGATTTCCAACTGCTCCACCACGGCGGGCGGCACCGGCGGTTCTTCTCCGGCCAGGCGGTAGAGGGTGGGAAGATCGAGTTGAGGGCGCTTCACCAGGCTCAAGAAGGGGGTGGGGACCTTGATGGGGGCGGTGCCCCGGGCCGAAAGCTCCCGGTTGACCGCGGGGCTGGGGAAGAGGCGGCGGCCGGTGAGGCGCGCCTCTTCTTCGGCCATTAAGCGCTGTTTTTCCCGGAAGCGCGCCGCGGCGGCCTGGTCCACCAGGCCCAAATCGTAGCCCATTTCCAGGAGGCGGGCGTCGGCGTTGTCTTCCCGGAGGAGGAGGCGGTATTCGGCCCGGGAGGTGAAGAGGCGGTAGGGCTCCCGGGTGCCCTTGGTCACCAGGTCGTCCACCAGCACGGCCATGTAGGCCTGGGAGCGGCGGGGCAGAAAGGGCGGGCGGCCCAGGATTTGGCAGGCGGCGTTGATGCCGGCCCAGAGGCCCTGGCCGGCGGCCTCCTCGTAGCCCGAGGTGCCGTTGATCTGCCCGGCCAGGAAGAGCCCTTTGAGGCGCTTGGTCTCGAGGGTGGGCTGAAGCTCCAGGGGGTCGACGTAGTCATACTCGATGGCGTAGGCCGGGCGCATCACTTCGGCGGCCTCCAGGCCGGGGACGCTCCGGAAGAGGGCCAGCTGGACCTCGGCCGGCAGGCAGTTGCCCAGGCCCTTGGCATAGATCTCGGCGGTGTCCCGGCCTTCGGGCTCGAGGGTGACCGGGTGGCTGATTTTCTCGGGGAACCGCATCACCTTGTCTTCCAGGGAAGGGCAGTAGCGGGCGCTCACCCCCTTGATCACGCCGCTGTACAAGGGCGAAAGGTGGATGTGGTCCCGGATGAGTTTATGGGTGGCGGCGGTGGTGTGGGTGACGAAGCAGTTAAGCTGCTCCTGGGGCAGGGACCGGGTGCGCCAGGAGAAGGGGCGGGGCCGGGGATCACCGCTCAGCACGTCCATGCCGGCAAAATCGATGGAGCCGGCGGCCAGGCGGGGCGGGGTACCGGTCTTGAGGCGGCCCATCTTGAAGCCCAGGTCCGCCAGATTGGCGGCCAGGCCGGTGGCGGCGAACTCGCCGGCCCGGCCGGCGGGGATGCGGCATTCGCCGATGTGGATGAGGCCGTTTAAAAAGGTGCCGGTGGTGATGAGCACCGCCCGGGCCTTATAGGTCAGGCCCAGGGTTTCCACCACCCCCACCACGCGGCCGTCCTCCACCAGCAGCCGCTCCACCATGGCTTCCCGGAGATGGATGCGGGGGTCTTTTTCCAGGAGGGATTTCATGGCCAGGCGGTAGGCCTGCTTGTCGCACTGGATGCGGGTGCCCCGGACCGCGGGTCCCTTGGAGAGGTTAAGGGTACGGAACTGGATGCCGGTTAGATCGGCCAGGTGGCCCATCACCCCCCCCAGGGCGTCGATTTCCTTCACCAGGTGGCCCTTGGCCAGGCCCCCCACCGCGGGGTTGCAGGCCATGAGAGCCATGGTGTCCAGGTTGAGGTTGAAGAGGAGCACCTTCAGACCCATGCGGGCAGCGGCCAGAGCGCCTTCGCAGCCGGCGTGACCGGCGCCGACGACGATGAGATCATATTCTTTGGGATAATAGGTCATGGGGGTGGTTCACCACGAAGCAGAAAAAGGGAGCACCGCGGCCCTGGGCGGCGCCCAGGCTGGATGAGATCGCCTGTGCCAATCCCGGGTCTTGGCCTTGGCTGCAAGCCGGCGGCTGAGGGCTATTTTCATACAAAAGGTCATGGGGGGACAATTCAGGCTTGAATTACTGGGGCGAGATGATTTATGCTAAATCTTCAAGCCCTATTCAGAGCCCAGGAGGAAGATATGGTTCAAGGCATTGACCCCAATAAAGTAAAGAACCGCACCTTTAAGACCCTGGAACCGGCCGGGGAGATCGCGGTGGCGCAGCGTCCCGAGGGTTCGGTGAAGATTCTGTTCTACACTTGCAGCGGCGCGGAGAACACCTGTCACACCGAGGTACTTCTGGACCGCGAGGCAGCCTTCAACTTTGCCATGGAGATTCTCCAGCAAGCCTACCGCGCCGTGGGCGACACCGACTAGTCCAATCTCAATGATTCGGGGCCGGGGGCGCCTGTCACCGGTCCCACTCCACTTCCCGCACCAGGTCGATGAATTCCTGGGACTCGCCGTAGGATTTCATGGCCTGCTGGTAATCGATCCAGATCTTCCAGAGGGCCACCCACTCCCGATTGTGCCAGTAAAAGGGGGTCGCCTCGCCTTTTTCCATCTGGAGGAAGTCGTCGTATTCCTCCTGGCAGAAGGGGCAGAAGCGGTAGGGACCTTTTTGGCGCTTGTACATTTCGTGGGTTTCGAACTGGACCCCGCACTTGGCGCACCGGGCCAGGCAGCGGGTACACTGCACCACCTTGCGCACCGCCTCCATCTTCTTGGCCCGGTCCACCTTGGCTTTTTTTTTCTGCTCCAGCTTGATGCGGTCTTCGATATCGATGACTTTAGACATGGCTGACCTCGGGTGGGAGACGGGCCCCGGCCTTTGGGGGCCGGGCCGGCCTGGCATCGCCTAATTCTCCATTTAAAGAATATCAGGCAGGGAGAGCCGGGTCAAGAGAGGGGGTCTTCGTCCTTGTCGGGTTCCGGGTCCTCGCCGTTGCGGTCCGGGTCCAGGTTAAAGAGGCGGCGCACCAGGTCGAGTTCCTGGTGGGGGTTCTTGGGGCGGCGGTTGCGCTTCAGGAAGATGATGGGGTCGTGGAGGAGTTTCTGGGTGACGGAGGCGGTCAGGACCTCGAGGGCCTGACGCTGCGCGGGCGTCAGCGGGCCCAACTGGGTCAGGGTCTTCTTCAACTCGGCCTGACAGATGGTCTCGGCCTTGTCCTTTAAGGCGATGATGGTGGGGTAGACCTCGAGGGTTTCGAGCCAGTGGAGGAATTTCAGGGTCTCGGCGGCCACCAGGCGTTCGGCCTTGGTGGCTTCGTGGCGGCGGCGCTGCCAGCCCTGCTCCACCACGTCGTTGAGGTCGTCGATGTTGTAAAGGTAGACGTTGTCGAGGTCGTTGATCTCGGGGTCCAGGTCCCGGGGCACAGCGATGTCGATGAGGAAGAGGGGCCGCTGCTTGCGCTGGCGCATCACCGGCTTGACCTGGTCCCGGGTGAGGAGGAAGTCCCCGGCGCCGGTGGAGCTGATGAGGATATCGGCGGTTAAGAGCTGCTCGGGCAATTCTTCCAGGGAGACGGCTTCGCCCTGGAAGCGGCGGGCCAGGGCCACGCCGCGCTCGAGGGTGCGGTTGGCGACGATGATCCGGCCGGCGCCCTGGCCCTTGAGGTGCTCGAGGGCCAGTTCGGCCATCTCGCCGGCCCCCAAGAGCAGGACGTTTTTGCCGGCCAGATCTCCGAAGATTTTCTTGGCCATGGCGATGGCGGCATAGCTGACGCTGACGGCGTGGTCGCCGATGCCGGTTTCGCCGCGCACCCGTTTGGCTACGGAGAAGGCCTTGTGGACCAGGCGGTTGAGGATAGGACCGGTGGCGTGGTGCTCGGTGGCTTCGCGGTAAGCCTGCTTCACCTGTCCGAGGATCTGGGGTTCCCCCACCACCATGGAGTCCAGGCTGGCGGCCACCCGGAAGAAATGCTGCACCGCGTCCCGGTCCCGGTGGACGTAAAAGGACTCATCCAGGTCGTCCGGGGCAATCTCGGGGTGGCGGGCAAAAAACTCCCGGAGGTTGGCGGCGGCCTCATCCGGGGCCGGGGAGACGCAGATCACCTCGACCCGGTTGCAGGTGGTGTAGAGGAGGCTCTCGGAGATTTCGGGCCAGCTTTTCAGGCGGTCATAGGCGCGCCCCACGTCGGGGATGAGGCAGACCAGCTTTTCCCGAAGGGCCACCGGTGCGGTTTTGTGGTTGACGCCGCAGAGCAGGAGGTTCATGGCTTCTGAATGAATGCGGCGAAACTGTGGTAGCCGGTGAGCCACAGGTTGGCGCCCACAAAGGTGCACAGCAGCACGAAGAGGCCGCAGATGGCCATAAGCGCCGCCCGCCGGCCCCGCCAGCCCACGGTCAGGCGCTCGTGGAGCAGCACGGCGTAGATGAGCCAGGCGATGAAGGTGAGAATCTCCTTGGGGTCCCAACTAAAGAAGCGGCCCTGGGTGTGCTGGGCGTAGAGGGAGCCGGAGATGATGCCGGCAGTGAGCAGGGGAAAGCCGGTGGTCAGGCACCAGTAATTGAGGTTATCCAGGATGGAGAGGGAGGGCAGGCGGCGGTGGAAAAAGCCAAAGTGCTTGCTCTTGATCTGGCGTTCCTGGATGAGGTAGAGGATGCCCCCGAGGCCGGCCAGGGCCAGGGCGGCAAACCCCGTCAGGGTGAGGCAGATGTGCACGGTGAGCCAGAAGCCCTTGAGCAGGGACGATACCGGCCCGGGCGGCTGGGGCAGGATGAGGCCCCCGGAGACCATCAGGGCTGCCAGCGGCGCCACTAGGGCGCCGAGGATCTTGATGGGGTAGCGCCAGATCAGGACCAGAAAGGCGGCCACCAGGGCCCAGGCGAACAACAGCAGGGCCTCCCCGAAGGTGGCGGCGGGCAGGAAGCCGGAGATCCAGACCCGCTGGATGAGGGCCAGGGTGTGACAGGCCAGGCCGGCGGCCATGACCCAGGCGCCGGCGCGGTAGTAGCCCTCGCGCTGGGCCAGGAAGTATAAGAGCCAGAGCCCGGTGGCGCCGAAGTAGGCAAAAAGGGTGAGATGGAGGAAAAAGTTGGTCATGGGTTTCCTGAGCTGTTTTTCATAAGCCTTGGGCTGCCGCCCGAACTTAACCCCCTCACCCCTCGGTGCCCTTGAAGGCCTGGGAGACCAGCTCCCCCAGGACCGGAGTGTCTAAGACTGAACCCAGCACCTCGACAAGCAGGGTCAGCACCCGGGCCCGGTCGCCCCGGGCCACCGCCTCCCGCAAGGGGCTCTCCACCAGGCGGTGGAAGAGGGGGCCATTGCCGGGATGGCCGCGGCGCTCGGCCAGCAGGCGGGTGCGCACCCGTTGGAGCAGGTCGAGGTAGGGCCCGTATTCCGGCCCGAAATGCTCCTGGAGCTCCTGGCGCACCTGGGCGGCCAGGGCCGGGGAGGCGCCGCCGGTGCTGATGGCCAGGGTGAGGTCGCCCCGGCGCACCTGGGCCGGGACAATGAAGGTGCAGTATTCCGGGGCGTCGGCGACGTTGACCCAGATGGCCCGGGCCTGGGCCGCGGCGCTGACCGCGGCGTTGACCTCGGGGTCGTCGGTGGCGGCCATGACCAGGGCCATGCCCTCCACCTGGGCGGCGCGAAAGGCTTCCGGCAGATAGCTGATCTGTCCCCGTTCGACCAGGGCGGCCAGCTCAGGGGTGAGGGCGGGGCTGACCACGGTGACACGGGCCCCGGCGGCCATGAGGTCGTGGACCTTGCGTTCCCCGACGGCGCCGCCGCCCACCACCAGGCAGGGCTTGTCTTCAATGACGGCAAAGATCGGGTAGGTTTTCACGGGGCCAGATAGCGGCGCGGCTCCGGGGGGGAGAGATGGGCGCCATTCCGGATATTTATCTGCATGGCTCAATTTACCAAGCCTGCCGGCGGTATGCAAGGGGAATGCCAGGGGGGCGGGGGGCAAATCGCCGGGGCGGGCCTTTGGCATTGACAGGAAGCCGAAATCTTGGTTAGATACTAAGGCAGAGAATGGCAAGCCCACGGTGGGTTTAGGACTGACGCCCTGACCATGAAGATGCTTCGTCTCGTAGTGATCTGGCTGAGCCTGGGGGCCACGGCCTTTCCGGGTCTTTGGGTACCGCCCAGTTGGGGGGGACAAGCCGACATGAACCTGAGCACTGCTGATAAACAGCTCTTACTACAGGTGGCCCGGGACAGCATTGCCGCCCAGTTGAAGGGGAAGGCCGCCACGCCGGTGCAGGCCACCTCCCCGGTGCTGGAGGAACTCCGGGGGGCCTTTGTCTCCCTGCATCGCCGGGGGCAACTGCGGGGTTGCATCGGCTATATTGAAGCAATCAAACCTCTCCTGCAAACGGTGCGGGAAATGGCGCCGGCCGCGGCCTTTCAAGACCCCCGCTTCCGCCCTTTGCAGGCCGACGAGCTGGCCGATCTGGAGATAGAGATCTCGGTGCTGACCCCCATGCGGCTCATCAAGAGCGTGGATGAGATTGAGGTGGGCACTCATGGCCTCTATATCGTCAGGGGCCTGAACCGGGGCTTACTCCTGCCCCAGGTGGCCACGCAGTACCATTGGGACCGCCCGACTTTCCTGGCGCAGACCTGCAACAAGGCGGGCTTACCCGGGGATGCCTGGAAGGATCCCGGCACCCAGATCTTTATTTTCAGGGCGGAGATTTTTGCCGATCATTCCCCCCAATAACGCGTTGCAGGTTGACGTGAGGAGCCTGAATCTCCATGACGCCCAATGATACTCCTGAACCGGGGCAGATCCCCGCACCGGCGCCGCCGCCTAAAGGGCTGCTGCACCTGATCATGGGGCAGCGCTTTCTGGTGGTCTCCCTGGTAGTGGTGCTGTTTTTAGGGTTGCTGTTTGCCTGGGGCGCCTGGCGGGGCGACTCGACCGCGGCGAAGCCGGCGGCATCGCCGGTGGCGGCGGCTTCCCATGGCGAACCGACCCCCGCGGCCCCCAAAGAGGTGGAACTGAAACCCCTCATGCCGGCGCCTCCTAAGAGCGCGCCTGAGGCCGGCCCCGGGGCCGCGCCGGCTCCCAAGGAGGTCCACGAGGCCGCACCGGCTCCGGTCACGCCGGCCCCGGCCGCGCCCAAGGCTGAGCCGAGCCACGTGGCGCCGGCTACCCCCGCGGTGGTGACGCCGCCCCGGGAACCGGTGAAGGGCGAGGTCTTCACCCTGGCCTTGATCAAGATCATGGACGATCAGGTGAATAAGCCCTGGTTCGGATGGCGGCCCAATACCATCCTGTTCGGCAAGATGGGCCTGACGGACAACGTCAACAACATCCAGTTGGGGGTCCTGGAAGTGGTCCGGCGCACCGTGGTGGTGCTCAACGAGCACATGACCCGGTTCGCCAGCACCGAGGCCTACGATCCCCGGGTGAACGAGGCCATGAACTTCTTTATGGTCAGCCCGGATAAATACTGGTTTCCGTCGGCCACCGGCAAGTACCGGGAGGCCATGCAAGACCTGGAAAGGTATATCGAGGGCTTAAAGGGGGGCCGGGCCCGGTTCTATTCCCGGGTGGATTACCTGATCGCCTTGCTGAGCAACTACAAAGACCTGTTGGGCAGCAGCTACCACAACCTCATCAAGGACACGGAAGCCGACGGCAAGCCCGTGTCCTGGTTCATCGTGGACGACTACTTCTATTTCTCCCAGGGAATCGCCCTGGCCATGGCCGAGATGCTGGAGGCGGTGACCAAGGAATTCCACGATGAGCTCCAGAAGAAGAACTCCAATAAGCTGCTGGAAGACGCCATCCACGCCCTGCATGCCGCGTCCCACCTGAAGCCCTGGGTGGTGACCAACGGCGCCAAAGACGGCATCCTGGCCAATCACCGGGCCAACATGTCCACCTATATCGGGGAAGCCGAGCACGTCATTTCGACGTTGATGTCCCAACTGGCCACCAATTAGGCGGGGGGGCAGGGCGCCGGGGCGCCGGGAGCGGCGGGAATTTCATTGAAATTCCCGCCGCTTTGTTTTATGGTGGGCCGACCGAGGCACAAGGAGGTTCGCCATGCTGGTCGGCCAGATCATGAGCCAGAAGATAGTCACCATCTCCCCGGACAAAGGCGTGGGCCAGGCGCTGAAATTGATGCAAAAGCACCAGATCCGGCACGTACCGGTGATGGCGCAGGACCGCATGGTGGGATGGATCACTTCCCGGGACCTGCGGGAGGTCCTGCTGGCCTCCATGCTGGAAGACATCAAGGTGGGGGACGTGATGGTCCAGGCACCCCTGAGCGTCACCGCCGACACGGAGGTGGAGGAGGCCGCGCGACTGATTCATGAACATAGAATCGGCGGAATGCCGGTGATGGAAGGCGATAGGCTGGTGGGGGTCATCACCATGTTGGACCTGATCTCGGCGTTTATCAGCATGCTGGGTCTGCTCAAGAGCTCCTCCCGCCTGGACCTGCTCCTGGCGAACCGGTCAGAGGCCCTGGACGCGGCGACGCGCCTCATCAAGGGGGCAGGGGGCAAGATCATCAACGTGGCCTTGGGGCCCACCCAGGGCGATCAGCGGCCTTACTATTTCCGCCTGGAAAAAGTCAATCTGGAACCCATCGTTAATACCCTGAAGCAGCAGGGTTACGTGGTTCTGGATACCATTACCTGAGGGCGGCCCGAAAGAGGCCGGAGAAAACGCGGCGGTTACCGGGTGGGGGATTGAGGTTCCCGGGGGGAGGCGGCGATTTTTTCGGACAAAAGGGCAGGTTCCGAGCCGGCGACCCGGTTTTTGCCGGCCTGCTTGGCCCGATAATGGGCCTCATCGGCCTCCTTTATCAGGCTCTCCATACTCATCTCCGGCTCCAGCCCCGCCACGCCGATACTGACGGTGATCTTGAGGTCTTGTTCCGACCGGTTCATGGAAGACTGGACAATGCTCTGGCGGAGGCGCTCGGCCAACAGGGTGGCCTGGTCCGGAGGCGTCTGGCTCAAGAGCATGACAAATTCGTCGCCGCCGTAGCGGCAGAGCAAGTCGGCCTGCCGGATCCCCTTCTTCAGGATAGCCGCCACCTGCCGCATGATTTTATCACCCTTCAAATGGCCCAAGGTGTCGTTGACCCGCTTGAAATCATCGATGTCGAGGAAAAGCAGGGATAGCGGGGTTTTGTAGCGGCGGCTCTTCTCCACCTCATAGTGGAGAGCCTCCTTAAAATAGCCGTAATTATAGAGGCCGGTCAAGGCATCGCGGATGGCCATGCTCTTGACCTGGTCGAAGAGCACCAGATTCTTGATGCCGGCTTCTCCCTGGAGGATGAAGATCCGGAAGAGTTCGGCTTCCTCGGGGGTAAGAGGCTCGTGGCGGCCGGCCCCCGCGGCCAGGGTGACCTTATCCACCTGGAGTCTCTCCCAGAGCATGGCGGGGAACGGCTTCCGGACGGAAGGAGCCGGGGGGTCGGCGGCGGCTTGCCCCTGGAGCAGGTCCTGA
The DNA here is from genome assembly GCA_052139855.1 of Desulfobaccales bacterium. Taxonomy (GTDB): domain Bacteria; phylum Desulfobacterota; class Desulfobaccia; order Desulfobaccales; family 0-14-0-80-60-11; genus 0-14-0-80-60-11. The sequence goes on along the minus strand of JBKQVS010000139.1, from coordinate 2,727 downwards.
AAGGTCTGATATGCGGCATCCGGGACGTCCAGCCGGCGGCGATAGGCCGAAAGGGGCAACTCGCCTTCCGGGCCGTGGAGTTCGAGGCCCAGCACTTCCAGGGGGAGGCTGTCCCAGATGAGATTGACCAGCCCCCGGACGAGCTGGTCCCAGGTAAGGGGTCCGGCCAGGGTTTCGGCAATCTGCCTCACCTGGGCCAGTTCCCGGGCCCTTCTTTTGACCAGTTCTTCCTGGGCCTTGGAGATGTTTTCCACCAGTTCACGGTTTTCCAGGGCGAGATGGCGCCGTTCCAGGGCCCGGGCTACCAAGACCTGGAGGTCGGCTAGGCGCAGGTGGGCCTTCACCAGGTAGTCATAGGCCCCGAGGCGCAAGGCCTGGACCGCGCTCTCGAGGCCGGCATGGCCGGTGAAGAGGATAACTTCCGTATCCGGGGTGTGGGCCTTGAGGTGGGAGAGCAGATCGAGGCCGGAGTAACCGGGGAGCATGAGGTCCAGGAGGGCCAGGGCGAATTCCTCTCCTTGGAGGGCGGTCATGGCTTCATGGCCGTCCGCGGCCGCGGTCACCACGTACTTCTGGCCGGCGAGAAACTCCCGGAGGGTCTCCCGTAACTGGGGATCGTCATCCGCCAGGAGGATTTTTTCTCCGGCCATCAGTGCCAGCCCTCCGAGGAAATCAGGGTATCCCGGTGGAAGTTTTGATCGTCGGGGCGGAGGTAGTCCAGGTTATAGTGCAGGCCCCGGCTTTCCTTGCGGCGCATGGCCATGCGGATAATGAGGTCGGCCACGGTGGCGATATTGCGCAACTCCAGAAGATCGCTGGTGATGATAAAGTTCCAATAATATTCCTGGATTTCCTGCTGGATCAAGTCGATGCGGTGTTGGGCCCGGAGCAGGCGCCGGTCGGTGCGGACGATGCCCACGTAGTTCCACATGCAGCGGCGGATTTCGTCCCAGTTGTGGGACACCACCACGGCCTCTTCGCTGTCGGTGGCGCCGAAGGGATTCCACTCGGGCACCGGTGACGGGGGCCTGGCCTGGAAGTCGGGGAGGGTCTCTTTGGCCGCTAAGGCGGCCTGGTGGGAAAAGACCAGGGCCTCGAGGAGGGAGTTGCTGGCCAGGCGGTTGGCGCCGTGGAGGCCGGTCATGGAGACTTCCCCGACGGCATAGAGGTTGGAGATGTTGGTGCGGCCCCAGACGTCGGTGACCACGCCGCCGCACATGTAGTGGGCCGCGGGCACCACCGGGATAGGCTCCCGGGTGAGGTCGATGCCGTACTTGAGGCACTCCTGATAGATGTTGGGGAAGCGGCTCTGGACGAAATCCGCGGGTTTGCGGCTGATGTCCAGGTAGACGCAGTCGGCGCCGCTTTTTTTCATCTCGAGGTCGATGGCCCGGGCCACGGTGTCCCGGGGGGCCAGGTCTTTCAAGGGGTGGTACTTCTCCATAAAGGCGCGGCCGGCCCGGTCGATGAGGATGGCTCCCTCGCCCCGGAGCGCCTCGGAGATGAGGAAATTCTTGGCGGCCACGTGATAGAGGCAGGTGGGGTGGAATTGGACGAATTCCATGTTGCCAATCCAGGCCCCGGCCCGGTAGGCCATGGCGATGCCGTCGCCGGTGGCGATGTCCGGGTTGCTGGTATAAAGATAGACCTTGCCCACCCCGCCGGTGGCCAGGAGGGTGATGGCGGCGGCGAAGGTGTCCACCTCGCCGGTCAGGGTATTGAGGACGTAGGCCCCCAAACAAGACTCATCGGCGTCGGCCACCACCGCGCCGCGGCGCACCAGGCGCTGGCGGGTGATGAGGTCCACGCCCATGTGGTTTTCAAAGACGCGGATGTTGGGGTGGGCCAGGACCTGCTCCGACAGGATGCGCTCGACTTCGGCGCCGGTCATATCCTGGGCATGAATCACGCGGCGGTGGGAATGGCCGCCTTCGCGACCCAGGTCATAGCCGTTGTCCTTGCCCATATCGAAATGGGCCCCCATGTCGATCAACTCCCGGATGCGGGCCGGACCCTGGCGGACGACGAGTTCGACGATATCCGGGTGGGAGAGGCCTGCACCGGTGGTGAGGGTGTCTTGAATGTGGTATTCGAAGCGGTCATCCGGCCCCAGGACCGCGGCGATGCCGCCCTGGGCCTTGCTGGTGGAGGTCTCGGTGAGGCCTTTTTTGGTTATGAGGTTGACCCGGGCGAACTCCGCCACTTTCAGGGCGTAACCCAGGCCGGCCAGGCCGGAGCCAATTACCAGAATATCCGAGGTGTGTTCCAAAAGGGTTCCTTTGTTTATGAGCTTTCTGAATGTTTAACTTTTTTCAATCCATACTCAGTTAAGATTTGTCTTGGTGCGTTTTCTAGAAAAGAAACAATCTGTGAGAAAGATTCCATAGCATCACCAAGATTGAAGATTTTTGAACATATCAACAATGACTCAATATACATTTTGCGGGCAAGTTCGAGAGAAATGCCATAGACACTTTCAAGCGCCGCCTCAGATAAACCTGAATAAGCGGCATTTCCTCCATGAGCATAAGAGCTAAGAAGTGAATAAATCTCCAAATATTCTTGCTCATATAGAGGACCGAAATTCTTTGCGCGTTCTCTAATTGAAAATCCTGACCAGTGATCAGGACAATTTAGCTTACCTTTGCCCTTACGTTTCCTACCCCATAGTGAGTCAATATTTGCCTCAATGGCATCGGCCTTACCTGGCGTGTCAACGAATTTTTT